>JAFAZD010000191.1 GCA_019239955.1 Armatimonadota bacterium
CGCCGAGGCCCTGGGCTACACCACCGTCCTCTGGACGGACGACCCCGGCGACTACGCCAGCCCCGGCACGGACGTCATCCTGTCCCGCACTCTGGACAAGGCCTCGCCCGGCGGCATCATCCTGCTCCACGACGGCATCCAGCAGACCATTGACGTTCTGCCCCAGATCATTCAGACTCTGAGGAATCGTGGGTATAAGTTTGTCACCGTGGACCAGATGCTGGCCGAGCGGGCCGCCGCCCGCCGCGAGGTCGCCTCCGTGCCGGCTGGGAAGACTGTTCTATGAACTGCAAGCCGTTTCGCGCCCTGACCGTCTCCGCCCTCGCACTGGCCGCTCTGACTGCCCCAGCATTGGGGGCCGGGGGGCCGGCCCCGGATCGTTATCCCTACGGCGGCCCCGCCTTCACCCGCCTCATCGCCGACTCGGATCGTGCCGCCGGGGCAGGGACGCCGCAGGACTTCTACCGCTGGCTGGACCGCGCCCCGCTCGCCCAAAAGTCACACGGCCTGCTCGCGCTGACCGCCGCCGAGAAACAAAAGCTGTCCCGCCTGCCGACTCCCGCCGCCCGAGCCGCCGAGGAGCGCGCCTTCTGCGCCCGGCTGCACAAGATGGTCAAGACCTGGATGCCCAACTTCAGCCTGGACGAAGGGTTTGAGTTCACCAACGCCGTTAAGAAGGGCGAACGCCAGTGCCTGCTCCAGAGCGTCCTGCTGGCGGGCCTGCTCCAGCGGGCGGGCGTGGACTCCGGCATCGTCATGGTCTGGCGCAACCTGCGCGGTCAGGCGACCAACAACAGCCACGTCGTCACCCTTGTCCGCCTCGCCGACGGCCGGAACGTGGAGCTGGACGCCTCCGACCCCGTCCCCTTCGTCCGCCACCAGGGCCTGCTGGCCGAACAGGACGGTCTGCGCGATGTGGAGCCGATCTTCGCGGGCGACGCCCCGACCATCCTCGGCTACAGGGCCACCGGCGATGGCCGCCGCCTGGCGACCCGCCAGATCCGCCCGCTCCCCTACGCCTTCGTCCGCTCCCAGTTCGACTACTATCGCGGCGAGCGCACCCCCGGCGGCCTGCCGCCCGCCCCCGGCCCCATCTCGCCCGTCGGCCTGAACCGAGAGGCCCGCTTCCTGCGCTCGGCCATCCGCACCAGCCCGGACAACGCGCTCGCCGTCTACATGCTGGGCCGCGTCTATCTGAAACAGGGCAAAACGTCCGTCGCCCGGCGCGAGGTGTCCGAGGCCCTGGAACTCTACGCCGATGCCGGCTGGACTCCCGACGGCCCCCGCGACCTCGCCGCACAAATCCTGCCGCCAGACCGTAGCGCCCGTAACGAAAAGCCCTGATTGGCAGAGGGCACATCGGATCACTGGCGGAAAAAAGACGCGGGACGATGCCGACAGAACGACATCATCGGTCAAGAACGATCTTTCTAGCCTTGTTCGCGTTGGCCGCCCTGCTGGCGGTTGTTTGCAGCAGCCCTGCAGGCCAATTCCGTCTGCGTCTCTTTGCGCTTGGCTTCAAACACGGGGCGGAAGATAGACAAAGTGGCTTGACCTACGCCACGGACGCGCCTGGTTGGAAGATTATCAGGAACGGTTCAAGTTGGACGCAAGCCGACAAACTCGTGGTCCGGCGATTGTTCGCCGCACCGCCGGCAGACCTGGAGCAGAATGTCCCTATCTTCATGGCCGGCTACAGGTGGGGCTTCAATCAGCCGGCTTGTTGGGCGGCAGCGCTACTCGTAGTGGCTTTGCTGGTTGTCATCGTGCGGCGGACGAACTCGCGCCGAAGCGTGCGAGTCGACTGAGTCCGGGGCCGGGGTCTCCTCTGCACCTCCCGCGAGAGCGTCGCCAGCGCCCGTGCCCGCGACCTCTTCCCGCAGACCGGCAGCGTCCGCCCCCTGGGCCATGACCGACGCCCCGACGCCGACACTGGTTACTCCGGCTGGGTCTCCCTGCCCGACGGCCGCCTCTTCTGCGTCAACTACATCCGCGACGACTGCCCTGACGCCCAGATGCGCGGCTACTGGCTCGCGCCCGAAACGCTGTTCCCCATCGTCGTGTCTCCCCGCCGTGACATGGTACAATACAGCCGGAGGCACAGGAATGTCATCCTTCCATCGGAAACGGAAAAACCTTTCTGACGCCTAGAAATGAGGTTATCGGTGTGCCAATGCGCTTGAAGCCGATCCGCTTCCCCTCTGCCAATTTTCCGGGAGCGGACTTGCGGCTCTACTCGGACACGACCTACACGTTTATTTGCCTGTCCTGCGGTGCAAGCGTTGACGTGCCTTTTGGCTGGGGAACGCAGCCTCAGCTGCATCCGAGCGACCTGAGCAGGGTTGAAAGAAACGCCGTTATTGACCACTTCGCTCGGGCACGGAAATTGCCTCGGGGTGAGCAGTACGAGCGGGTTGGTTGTCCCTCCTGCGGCACAGAGTACGTGCTGGCGTTCCAGGTCGAGGAGACTTCTTTCGGCGCTGCCCGCCTGGTCGTCGTGGACGCGGTGCAGATGGAGGCCGTCCCCTGATCTGTCCGCCGGGTGAGAGGACGATGAACGTCACCTTGCGAGACTCCGTGCCGGTCGGGCACGCCCATCAGCAGCGGCTGGAGGTCGCCCGGCAACTTGTCTCCCTGATTTTAGACCGGCATGGCGGCACGGTCGCGGCCATCGTCATCTTCGGGACGACCGCCATTGAGCAGGACGGGCCGTATTCCGACCTGGACATGACTGTCGTGACCGACATTGACTTGGGTGGGGAGTCCAAGTGCTACCCCTGCCAGGGGCTACAGATCAATCTCGACTATCAGACGGTCGCGGAGTCGCTGGAAGAGGCCCGCGAGCCGCACGCCGGAGGATGCTGGCTCACCTGCCTGCCCCTGTACGACCCGCGCGGCGTGGTCGCCCAGTTCCAAGAGGCCTTTGAGGGAATCGCCCGCGACGAGTGCGACCGCGCGTTTGTCACCCTCCTGCGGGACGATCTGGCGACCGGCATCGGCAAAATCCGCAACGCCATCGTCGCCCAGGATCGGGCAGCGCTCCTCCGGTCGCTGCAACATTTCGGTGAGCAGATGTGCCGCGCCCTCTGTATCCTCAACGGTAGCCATGCCGTGACCGGCACGGCGCGGCTGCGGGACGAGACCAAGACCCTCCGCCTGCTGCCCCCGCAGTTCGCCGAACGCATTGACATGGTGCTCGGCACGACGCCCGCCACGGAGCAGGCGATGTACGACGCCGCCGAAGACTTGTGGGCCAGCATGATCCAGATCGCGCGGGAGCGCGGACTGACCTGGGAGGCCCCGCATCTCCTCCCGTGAGAGCCGCCTGCGCGACAAATACCTTTATGCTTGCGACCGAGGCATGGTACAATAAAGCCGGAGGGATGCACCGGTCGGGGGAGCGCATGTAAAGGAATAACCAGTCCTGCTCCCCCAGGATTGGGGGCATGACCGACTCGCCATTTGTCACCTGACGGATTTAGCCGTTGAGTACATCGCTCAGGTTTCAGGCGTATAAGAGAGGGGACCAAGATCATGCTGCAAACTGAAACCATCACGCTCTCCGCCACGTTCGCCGCCATTGATCCGGGTGTCCCGCCGAGCCTCGCGTTCTATAAACTGCCCCATCATCGACCTGACGGCAAAGGCCGCCACTTCTCCATGGCCGTCCCCGTCTGCGACGCGGCGCTGCTGGCCCGAGCCGAACGGGAACTGACGCGAGGCGGCGAGATCACCGTCACCGTTGAGACCCGTTGGGCCGAGCCGGGCCTTCCCAAGACGTTGCTGGACTTCTCCAAAGTCGCGTCTCCGAAGGAGCGGGCGTTAATCACCGTCGTATAGACAGATGAGGTAGAATGCGATTGAATGCCTTGTTAGACTACACACGACTCTTCGTAGGGTGAGGAAAAATCGATGGCGGTAAAGTGGCAAAAATTAGAAGAATATTCGGGTGAAGGTTTATGGGTCCAAATGTGGCGAGCCAAAGTTCCCGGTGGATGGTTGATAATGACCAGGGTAGGAAGTAATGAATTTATAGTGGTTTATTATCCTGATCCGCGCCACGAGTGGGATGGGTCTTCACTACCCTAATTTAGCCGAGTGTCCGTTTCTTCTGTTATGCGGTAGCCATCGGTGAGCGAGTAGTCCGTCACGGCAGAATTGTTGGATTGGTTTGAGGCGATTCCGCATCTAAAAACGGGCGGAATTCAACCTATCCATTCTACCGTGACGCTCTACTAGGCCGTCGGTCGGCACGTTGCCGAAAAGTCACTTGGCCCTGATTGCCGATAATGAACGTGGCAGTATATTCAGGTCATCGGCGGGAAGAAATTGGGAAGTTCGTCGGCAGCCGAAATCAGAAGCTCTGCGCGCCAAGCCGCGCATCCCGTCAGGACATTCCGCCGCCTATCCACATCTGACCGCCGACGATGTGGAAAAAGCGTTGTGCTATGCCGCCGCGTCCCTCTCAACAATGGGATTTCTCCGATCTAACGTCCGTAGGACGATTGGCCGCAGGCTCACGATACCACCACTTTCAACGGCGGGTGAGGGGCGAATGCTCATGTTATCGAATGAATGCAAAATTTGTCAAAACGGACTACCTCCTGGTTACGGTATGAATGATAAGGCCGTTCACCTCCTTGCCCGCGCAGGCGGGCATTTGCACTTTGAAGCACTGGGTTTCAACCCGGTGAAAACATGGACGCATTCACACAGCAATAAAATTGCCAAAACGAACCGCCCGCGCCGCAAACGCCGTATAAGAGGATGGGGGTGAAAGACAAACGCCATGAGCTTGTCACCATCGGAAAAAGAGGAACTGGAACGCTGGATCGATACCATCTGGAACCAGGCCCGCGAGTTCGGCCTGGACCCGTACCCGACCCACTTTGAGGTCGTGCCCCAGCACGTCATCTACGAGCTGGGGGCCTACGGCCTGCCCGCCCGCTTCTCGCACTGGACCTTCGGGCGCGACTACCACCGCCAGAAGACCTCCTACGAGTACGGCATGAGCAAGATCTACGAGATTGTCTTCAACACCGACCCCTGCCAGGCATTCTTGGTGGAAGACAACTCCATGCTCTCGCATAAATTCGTCGCCGCGCACGTCCTGGGCCACTGCCATTTCTTCAAGCACAACACCTACTTCCAGCACACCAACCGGCGCATGGTGGAGGAGATGCGCCTGCACGCCGAGCGCATCAGCGCCTACGAGCAGGAGCACGGCTGGCGCGAGGTGGAGACGTTCCTGGACACGGTGATGACCATCGAGGAGCACTTTGACCCCACCGCCCCTGTCTTCAAGCGCAAGACACCGGAGCAGCACGAGCAGGACCGCCTGCGCGCCGGCCAGCCCGCCGAGACCGTCTATGACGACATCTGGAACGTCGCCGGTTCGGGCGAGCGCCCCAAGCCCCGCCCGCGCAAGTTCCCCGAGGAGCCGGAGAAGGATCTGCTGCGCTTCCTGACCGAATATGGCCGCGACATGACCGAGTGGCAGCGCGACATCATTGAGATCGTCCGCGACGAGATGCTCTACTTCCTGCCCCAGATGCGGACGAAGATCATGAATGAGGGCTTCGCCTCCTACTGGCACGAGAAGATTCTGGAGTCGCTCGACCTGACCAGCGAGGAGCACTGGGAGTTCCGGCGGCTGCACTCGTCCGTGCTCTCGCCGTCGGGGTCCCGGATGCAGATCAACCCGTACTACGTCGGCTTCCAGATTTTGAAAGACATCGAGCGCCGCTGGGACGGCGTCATCGAGCCGGGGGACGAGGAGGAGACCGACTGGATGGGCCGCCCAATCGCCCGCCCCCAGGGCCAGGGCCGCGCCAAACTCTTTCAAGTCTGCGAGGAGGACAACGACGTCACCTTCCTGCGCAAGTACCTCACCGCGCCGCTCGTCAAAAAATTGGATCTCTACACTTACCAGTTGGAGGAGGTGGACGGCGAGGAGATGTGGGTCGTCGCGGACACCGATTGGCGGGCCGTCCGCGACGGCATCGTGGACTCCATGACCAACTTCGGCCAGCCCATCCTGACCGTGGAGGACGGCGACTACAAGCGCCGGGGCGAGCTGTATTTAAAGCACCACTACGACGGCAAGGCCCTGGATTTGGATTACACCGAGCGCGTCCTCAAAAACATCCAGACCCTCTGGGGCCGCCCCGTGCATCTGGAGACCGTCATTGACGACGATCCCACCGTCGTCTCCTACGATGGCGACGGTGAATTCACCCAGCGCCACGTCTGATGACAGATCAGGAGGGTGGTCCGCCGGATCGCCATACACCGCCTATGATTTTTCGTGCCAAAATCCTCATTCTCCTGGCAGCGCTACTGCTCGCCGCCCCCGCCTCCGCCAACTACCGGCAGAAGGCGGAGGAGGCCACGGACTTCATCCAGGCCCACTTCTACGACGCGGGGGCCAAACGCTACCATGACAGCTTTCCGATGGACGCCAAAGGCCTGCCCTACACGACCATGTGGGGCAACGGCGTCCAGTTCACCGCGCTGGTCGCCGCCGCGCACCAGGAACCGGCCAAGTACAAGGCGTGGCTGTACCAGTTCACCGACGGCCTGCAAGCGTATTGGGACCCGCAGCCCAAAGGCTCCCCTCCGGGCTTCAACGCCTACTGCTCCGGGCCGGGCGGCACCGACAAGTATTACGACGACAACGAGTGGATGGTGCTTGGCTTCGCGGAGGCGTATCAAAACACCCGCGACCCCCATTTTCTGCAATGGGCGCGGGACACGCAAAACTTCGTCCTGAGCGGCTGGGACGATACCCTGGGCGGCGGCATCTATTGGAAGCTGGATCACCAGTCCAAGAACACCTGCTCCAACGCCCCCGCCGCCGCGAGCGCCCTGCGTCTCGTCCAAGTCGCAGGCGACAAGGACCAACTCGCCTGGGCGCTCAAAATCCGCACCTGGCTCAACGGCAAGTTGCAGGACACCGACGGCCTCTACTGGGACGACATCAACCTCAAGGGCGACATCGGAAAGACCAAGTGGACCTACAACACCGCCCTGATGATCCGCACCAACACGTTGCTGTTCCAGCAGTTCCACGACCGGGCATATCTCAAGGAGGCCGAGCGCGAGGCCGACGCCTCCATCAAAGCCTGGCAGGACCCCGACACGGGCCGCTTCCAGAACAACGCCCTGTTCACCCACCTGCTCTGCGAGTCCCTGCTGCGCCTCTATGACGCCGACCACGACGTCCGTTATCTCAACGCCGTCCGCCGCCACGCCGCCTACGGCTACCGCTACGTCCACGACCCCGCCGGCGGCTGGTGGGGCGACTGGGACAGAAAGACGCACCCCGCCGACGAGCGCAAGGTCCTGATTGAGAACGCCGCCGACGCCCGCCTGTTCTGGCTCCTCACTCCCTACCAGGACGTGGACGAGCTCAACAACGCCGGCATCCAGGCCGCCGCGCACGGCCAAAACGCCCGCGCCGAAACCCTCTTCCGCCAGGCCGCCGACAGCGACACCGAGGCCGTGGAAGCCCACTACCGCCTGTGGCGCGTGCTGCAACGCGAGAAGAAGACGCGGGACGCCGACGCCGAAGCCGCCCGCCTCGCGGCGTTCGCCAAAACGCCCGCCTTCGCCGCCCGTCTGCAAGCCCTCGGCTGGCATCAGCCCTGATGCCCGTTCGCGGCATCGAAGATCCGGCGCTTCAACCTCGTGAGGTCTTGACAACCCTTTACTTCGTCTGGTATCATAGTGTCCAATAAACACTATGGACGAAAACGAGACAACCTACGATCCGTCGCGCTACGACCGCCCCTCCGTCACCGCCGACATCGTCATCTTCACCCTGCGCGCCAAGCAGTTGCAGGTCCTGCTCATTCAGCGCAAGGGCTGGCCCTTCGCCGGACACTGGGCCATCCCCGGCGGCTTCGTCCAGATGAATGAAAGCCTGGAAGACGCCGCCCGGCGCGAGTTGCAGGAAGAAACCGGCGTCCAGAGCGCCTACTTGGAGCAGCTGCACGCCTTCGGCGACCCCGGACGCGACCCGCGCACCCGCGTCATCACCGTCGCCTACACCGCCCTGGTCTCCAGCGACCGCCTGACCCTGCGGGCCGACACCGACGCCGCCGACGCCGACTGGTTCCCCATAGATGCCCTGCCGGTCCCGCTCGCCTTTGACCACGACCGCATCCTCTCCTGCGCCCTGCGCGCCCTGCGCCGCCGCCTGGAGGACAGCAACATCGCCCGCGAACTTCTCCCCGCCCGCTTCACCCTGACCCAGTTGCAGGAGGTCTACGAGGCCCTGCTAGGCCGCCCCCTGGACAAGCGCAACTTCCGCAAATGGATCCTAACCCTGGGCCTCGTCGCCCCCACCGACCAGGAGGCGCGCGGCCACCACCGCCCCGCCCTCCTCTACGAGTTCGCCCCGCCGGTGGAAAGCGGCGACACCTCCCGCTTCCTCTGGACCCGCCGCACCCGCCGCAAGGAGCAGTAAGAAAATGACAATCTACTTCTACCGTGAACGCGACAAGCCCTACGGCTGCTTCTCCAACTTCTCCAAGCATAGCTTCGAGTTGGACGGCCAGCCCTGGCAGACAGTCGAGCACTATTTCCAGGCGATGAAGTTCGCCGGCACGCCGCGCGCCTATGAAATTCAGTTTGCCAAAGCGCCGATGGAGGCGAAGGTCATGGGCAACGACCGTGCGTACCCGATCCGGGACGATTGGGAGCAGGTCAAGGACGACCTCATGCGCCGTGCCGTGCTCGCCAAGTTCCAGACCCACGCCGACATCCGCGAAATCCTCCTGAGTACCGGCAGTGAAGAACTGGTTGAAGACGCCCCCAACGACTATTACCGGGGCTGCGGCAAGGAGCGCACCGGCAAGAATATGCTCGGCAAAATCCTGATGGAGACGCGGGAGAAACTGCGCCGTGAGTGACTCGTATTACTCAGTACTGTTCAATCAACGCTTGTTCGTAATAGTATGATGGAATACTTCGACCTCATCAGGAGTGCCAACTAGGCAGAGATTGTCCCTTCGGGGAGGCATGAGCAACAGTGTCATCTACCAGCGACTTGATCCGCCAGCAGAAGAAGGAAGAAGCCGAGAGGCATCTGATATCCACCCTCAAGTTCTGTGTGATCTTCCTGCCGCTGGTTTTGCTTTACTGTACGGCAAACCAGCTGTCCGCCAGGCGGGAGGACAGGCAATACGACCGGGATTGCCCCCAACGGAATGCGCCCGCGATCAACGCGGCCCAGGCCGACGCGCCCTGCACCTACACGCGGGAGACGGCGTATCTGAATGACGTCACTGACAGCAGGGGGCGCACCCAGGAGGAGGAGGTCCATCTGACCGACGCAAGCGGCGTCCGAACGACCGTCACCCTGGATCATGCCCCGACCTGGGGCAATTGGTCCATCAAGGACAACCGCCTCTCGCCCTCCGTGGTGGATGGACCGCGCCTGGTCGAGCGGTGGCATGGGAAGGTGACGAGTATTTACACGGCGACGTTGAAGCTGACCTCCAGTGACAATCCCGACCTGAGGTACGGGGGTGTCTTCTTTCAGCTCATGTCGCTCTTGTTTCTACTTTTCCTCATCAGCTGCATGTTGCTGTGGCGGAAAACTGGTAGAAGAAGGTCGCGGTCTGATTATCTCAGAAGGCCGTAGCACCTTCGCTCTGAATTTCGCCGGCACACCTCGCGCCTACCATATCGAGCGGACCAAAGTGGCGATGAAAACCAAGGGAAACTGCGCCATGAGTGAAGACAATACGGTTACCCTCTACCGCCCGGTGGGGCAGAAGGAACGGGACCTAATTGCCGCCAGTAGCTTTCGGGCCTTCCCGCCACGCCTGTCCTGGCAGCCGATCTTCTACCCGGTGCTGTCGGAAGACTACGCCGTGCAGATCGCCCGCGACTGGAATACGAAAGACGCCGCCTCCGACTACGTCGGCTACGTCACGCGCTTCCATGTCCGGGCCGACTACCTGCGCGCCTACCCGGTCCAGACCGTCGGCAGTTCCGAGCATCAGGAATACTGGATACCGGCGGAAGAGCTGGACACGTTCAACCAAAACGTCATCGGCCCCATTGAGGTCATCGCGGAGTTTCGCCCATGCTGACACACCTTCCCACCGGCCCCTTTCCTCAGTCCCGCAGGGATTTTCCTTCGCTGGAGAATAGCCCGGCATTTCCAATGCCGGGTCTTCGCCGGGTCCTTGTCGCTGCCATCGTTCTGCTGACCCTGTTCTCCCCCATGGCCCGCGCCGCCGACCTCGCCTATACGCTGGGGCCGCAGGGGCTGGCCTCGCTCTCCTATCGCGGGCAAGCGCGGCTGGGGGACGGGCGCTTGCAGGTGGTCAACACCACGCCGCGCTTCGGACGGGCGGATGCCCCCCAAGGTGGTGAGACTCCCACGGCGACCCGCTTTGACGCCAAGGGGCGGATGCTGACCCAGACCTACCCCTGGGGCCGCCTCGTCGGAATTTACGACCAACGCGGGGACAGCCTGACCCTGCGCCTGACCGTCCGCAATGACACGCCGGACACGCTCACGGCACTGGACGTGCAGGTGGCGGAACTGACCTTCCCGAGTGTGCCGCAGGGGGATACCGCCGATCCGGGGATGTTCGGCACCGGCGGGCCGCACCCATTGGAGTACCCCCTCAGCGCCGACCCGCGCAACACGCCGCCGGTGCTGCTGATTGATGACGGCACGGGCGGCGTCCTGGACTTCGCCAGCGAGGGCGTCACCGACCCGGTCACGGTCAGCGTCCCGTTCTCCACCAATCCGCCGACCAGGACGCGCTACCCGTTCTGGGCCTCGGTGGGCAACATCGCGCCGGGCGCGTCCCGTACCTTCACCGTCGCCCTGCGCTTCGGGCCGCCCGGCGCGTCGCCAGTCGCCCTCGCGCGCGACCTTTACAAAAAGTACGCCGCCGCCTACCCGTTCCGGGTGCATTGGACGGACCGTCGGCCCATCGGCACGGACTTCCTGGCTACCAGCGAGGCGCACCCGGCCAAGAACCCGCGCGGCTGGTTCCTCAATGCGGCGGACGCGGACACGACCACCGCCGAGGGGCGCGCCGCGTTCCGCCGCCGCCTGATGGACTACGCCGATGC
>JAFAZD010000027.1 GCA_019239955.1 Armatimonadota bacterium
TGTTCATGATGGACCACGACAACTTCGTCCGCTGGGGCAGTCACGCGGCGGGCCGGGGGCGGCGCGGGCCGGCCACGACGCTGAACTGGACGCCGATCTTGGTCGCGCCGCTGCTGGAACAGGCTTTCTGGAAGGAGCCACGCCCGGTCGGGGCCGCGCTGATCTCGGCGACCCTCTCCACCGGCGGCGGGTTCGGCTACGTCAGGGAGCGCCTGGGCATCCCGGCGGGCGACCCTACGGTCACGGAAACGGTCGTCGGCTCGCCCTTCGACTACCCGAACCACTGCCTGCTGTACATCCCGGCGCACCTGCCGCCGCCGTCGGACGAGCCGGGGTACATGCATCAGGCCGCCGAGGAAATGATCGCCTTGATCGAGGCGGCGCGCGGCGGCGCGTTCATGCTGTTCACCTCGCACCGGGCGCTGAACGCCGCCTATGAGCAGTTGACCCAGTCCGACCTCCCCTACCCGATTCTGCGGCAGGGCGAGATGCCGAACGTGCGGCTGGTGCAGGCGTTCAAGGAGGAGCGGGACGCCGTGCTGCTAGGGACGCAGTCCTTCTGGGAGGGCGTGGACGTGCCGGGGACGGGCCTGCGGCTGGTGGTCATTGACCGCATCCCGTTCGCCGTGCCGGACAGCCCCTTGCACAGGGCACGGGTGGAGGCCATCACCCAGGCGGGCGGCGACTGGTTCCGGGACTTCGCCATGCCGCAGGCGCAATTGCGGCTCAAGCAGGGCTTCGGGCGTCTCATTCGGACGCAGGAAGATCGCGGCGTGGTGGCAGTGCTGGACACGCGGCTGATTCACAAGAGCTACGGCGTGGAGTTTCTGCGCTTCCTGCCCCCGGCCCGGCGTGCGTCCGGAATCGAGGCCGTGCGCGCATTTTTCTCCAGCGATCCTCGGGCGGAATGGCCCGGCCACTGAAGTGGCGGGCTTGGATGATGCGAAGTCCCTCCGGGACTGAGGAGTCCACGCAGGGGACTTTGTTTTAAACAAGCCCGCGAATTCATTCGCCGGGCATATTCGTCGGCCGCGAATTCATTCGCCGGGCGGTGCAGTGGAGACATGAGCCGGGAGCAGTTTCAACAACTCGTGGCGGAGGCGCAGGCGTGCCGACTGTGCCCGCGCATGGAGGGGCGGCGGCGGGTGCTGTCGGCGGCGAATGGGCCGCTGACGGCGCGGGTGCTGTTCGTGGCGGAGGCGCCGGGACGGCTGGGCGGGGAGCGCAGCGGTGTGCCGCTGACGGGGGACGCCTCGGGCCGAAACTTCTGCCGCTACCTGGCGGCGGCGGGGCTGCGGCGCGAGGACGTGTTCGTGACCAACGCGGCCCTATGCAATCCTCGGACGGCGCGGGGGACGAACGCGCCGCCGTCGGCCTCGGAAGTGCGGAACTGCTCTCAGTGGCTGCGGCGGACGCTGGAGATCGTGCGGCCCGAGGTCGTGACGACGCTGGGCAGCAAGGCGCTGGCGGCGCTGGCGCTGATCGCGCCGCACGCGGCGACGCTGCGGGAACACGCGGCGACGCCGGTGGCCTGGAACGGCTATACGCTGTTCCCGCTGTACCACCCGTCGCCGCAGGTGGCCGTCAGCCCGACGGGGCGCAGCCACACGCAGCAGGAGGAGGATTACCGGGCGCTGAGGAGAGTGCTGGGGACAACGACGTAGGGGCGACCCGCCGTGTCGCCCCCGCAAAGAGACGAGACGATCAGTGCGGCCCCATCGGCTGGGCGACGCCGCAGGGGCCGCCGCCGGTGGCTTCGGAAATCTCTACGATTCGGCCGTCAAAGGTCATGGGGTTGCGGTACCAGTGGGACAGCTCCTGACTCTCCTGGGGGACGTAGTGAAAGATCAGGGAGCGGCGGAAGCGAGTCGCGCTGGTGTTGGGCGTGGAGCCGTGGATCAGGCTGCCGTTGAAGAACAGCACGTCGCCGGCCTTCAAATCCACGGGCACGGCCTCCATGCCGTCTGGCACCGGCACGTAGTCGGTGGTAAAGGAGACGGACGGGTCGGCCCGCTGAGGGCAGGCGACATCCAGACGGTTGGAGCCGGGCACGACCTTCATGCCGCCGTTCTCGGCGTCGGCGTCGTCCACGGCGACCCAGGCGGCCATGCACGTGCCGGGCTTGACTCGCAGGTAGAAGTTGTCCTGGTGCAGCTCCTGCCCGCGCGCCTTCGGCGGCTTGAAGTAGAACATGCTCTGGACGGCGACCGGCTCCTCGCCGAACAGGGCGCGCAGGACGGGGTGCAGGCGCGAGTCCAGCATGAAGCGCACGGCGAGCGGGCCGACCGGCAGCTCCGGGTGGCTGTGCGGGTTCATCATGCGCGGGTAGAATGAGAGCGGGTCGTCGGGCGTGTAGCCGTCGCGGTCGGGGTGCCTGATCTCGGACAGGCCGGGAACGGGGCCGTCGGCGTTCTGGGCCATGAACGTGTTGCGAATTTCGCCGATCTCGGCGGGCGAGAAGAGCTGGCGCAGGACCAGAAAGCCGTCGCGCTCGAACTCAGCGACCTGCGCGTCGGTCAATGTGCATTCCACCACCGGCATGGGTCTGTCTCCTCGATGATCCAGGACAAGAATGGCATCTGCTGGAGGCGTTGTTGCATAAATCAGACGGCATAACTATGGGGCATCCCCAGGGCGGTCATGCGGTTGAGCGCGTCCAGGCGGAGCAGGGTCTCCGTGTCCTGGGCGGCCTCACTCCTCGCCCGGAGCGACGAGCCGAAGATCGTTTTGAGG
>JAFAZD010000039.1 GCA_019239955.1 Armatimonadota bacterium
CTTCGTCGGGGCCGGCCACAGCCGGGCGCAGAACACGCAGCTCAATCTCACGCAACACCTGGGCGACTTCAACACGACCATTCAGAACAACCTGACGCAGAGCGATTACGGGTCGGGCAACTCGCAGACGCTGACCTCGGTGCTGGACAACATCTATCAGGCGGGCCGCTCGCGGCTGGAGACCCGGTTCAATTATTCGGGGATCACGTCCCCGTCATTCGGGTTCGGCGGCGGCAGCAATCAGCGGCGGCTGGACTCGAATCTGGATTTTACTCAGCAGGGCCGGCTGTTCGATCTGGAAGTGCTCGGCAATAAATTCTCCACCCTCAGCGGCGGTGGCACGGTCGGCTACGGCGGGTTGGAGCGGCTGCCGGAACTGCGGCTGGCGACGGACGCCCTGCGAATGCCGCTGCTGCGGCGGCTGCTGCTGCCGGCGGCGACGCGCCTGAACCTGTCGCTGGGGGACTTCAACGAGCCGTCGTCGCTGACGCATACGCAGCGGGCGTTCTTCGGCTTGGACCTGGGGAATACGGTCAAGACGCTGGGCCGGAGTACGTTCAACTACGGCGGCGTCTTCCAGCAGGCGTTCTACGGCGACGACACCGCGCAGTATACGCTCAACGGGCGCGGCGGCTATCGACTACGGATCGGGGGCCGGTCCGAGTTCAGCGCGACGTACACCTACCTGCGCCCCTACGGCTTCACGCCGTTCCAGTTCGACTTCGTGGGCAACACCAACAACGCGGCCCTGAACTTCGCCTATCAGGAGACGCGGCAGTTCCAGTTGACAATGGCGACGGCGTTCGACTTCACCCAGACGCACAGCCTGTTCCCCGGCCAGTCGCCGATGCCCTGGCAGAACCTGGCGGCGCAGCTGCTGTTCACGCCGGGGCCCCTCTTCCAGTTGCGCTCATCGGCGGCCTACGACATCAACCACGGCAAGCTGCTGGACCTGACCAACTTCGCGCGGCTTCGGGTCCACGGCGGGCAGGCGCTCGACCTGGCGACGCGCTACGACCCCGTCACGCGCCGCTTCTCTCAGACAAACTACAGTCTGGACCTGCCGTTCCTGCGCGACCGCAACCCGGCGGAGGATTCGGGGTATCGCCTACAGGCCATCGGCGGCTACAACGGCATCACCAGCCAGTTCACCTACAAGGGCTTCGCCCTGACCCGCTCCTGGCACGACTTCGAGGCGACCCTGATCTACCAGGACGACGGGACCAGCAGCCTGCAATCCGGCCAGACCATCACCTTCAACTTCCGCCTGAAGGCGTTCCCGGCCTTCAACCCCTTCACCATCGGCCAGTTCGGCCAGGCCCTCGATCCGGGGCTGGGAACAGTGTATTAAACCGGCGGCGCATCGCTTGATGGTGGAAGCGGCTTGCCCCGCCATGCCCAAGCCGCAAAGAAGCCGACAAGTGATGAGATGAGTCCTGCCCAACAGGCGTCGTGCAGACGATGGAACGCTCTGGGGGAGTGCGGGAAGAAAACTAAGTCGGCGACATAGTATGCCGCCGCCAGAACCGCCGCGAAAATTAGGCCGCAGGGGAAGAGCCACCTGAGCCGGCCATTTCGCCTCAGCGCCAAGTAGATGCGTTCGCAGACGTTGATGCCGAGCAGCAAGATGGCGACAGTAAAACTTCCGTCGTAGATGCAGAAGATTAAGACAACGGCTGCTAGAGCAGTCAGCAACAACCAATAGCGCCAGTAAGGGTGTTTTCGCATCATCACGACCTCCGAGACGTCCCACGTCTCACTCGCTGTTTCTGGCCTGCGCTGCCAGGAAGAACTCCACCGCCGCGCGGCCCTCCTCCCCCAGATCGCGGGAGTAGTCGTTGACGTAGAGGCCGATGTGGGACTCGATGACTCCGTCGGTGAGGTCGCTGGCATGGTCGCGGCAGAGGGCGAAGGCATCCGGGTAGTGCGCGTCGGCCCAGGCGAGGGAGGCGCGGACCCAGCGATCCATGTCCGCCGCCAGGCCCAGCGACTTGCGGGCGAGGATGGCTCCCAGTGGGATGGGCAGGCCCGTCCGCTCCTCCCAGGCCGCGCCGAGGTCTTGAATCAGCGTCAGGCCGTCCCGCGCGTAGGTGAAGCGCTTCTCGTGGATGACGACGCCCTGCGCGCCGGGCGTGCGGCAGAGGCGGTCATAGAGGGCGTCAAACGGCAGGAAGCGCTTTTGCAGCGGGCGGCGCGCGTAGAAGTCCAGCAGGAAGTTGGCCGTCGTGAACTCGCCGGGGACCAGGACTTCGGCGTCGGGGTCCCAGCGGTCGCCGTGGGCGAGCAGGAGCGGGCCGACGCCGCGCCCCAGTGCGCCGCCGCTTTCCAGCCGGTCATACTGGGCGGCGCAGCGCGGGACGTTAGCGTAGCTGACCTTGACGACATCCATCTCCTCGGCCTGCGCCCGCCGGTTCAGGGTCTCCACGTCCTGAAAGTCCGTGCGAAACCGGACCCCCTCTGTCGGGACATTGCCCAGCAGGATGCCGCTGAAGATATACACGTCATTGGGGCAGGGCGAGATGCCCAGGGTCAGCTCACGCAAGATCAGTTCCCTCCCGACATTGCTCAAAAAACGCGGCCAATCTGTCCAGCGCCCGCCGGATGTTCTCCGGGCGCATGTCGCGCCGGGCCGCGATGTTGCTGATGGCGCGGACCTCGGCGACGGGAATGCCCAGCATCTGCCCCGCCTGCGCGACCGCCGCCCCCTCCATCGTCTCAAAGGCGGCCCCGAACAGCTCTTCCCGTCGCCGCCCAGTCGCCTCCGTGCCCGCACAGGCGTTTACCGTGCAGCCGCGCCCGATGATCGCGCCGCGCCCGGCGGCAAATGGCATGAGCGGAAACGGCGTCGCGTACCATCCTCCGA
>JAFAZD010000047.1 GCA_019239955.1 Armatimonadota bacterium
CCCCTCCGCCGCGCGATCGCGTAGGATGGCGAAGTCGGGCAACGAGGTCAGGTACAGCAGCAGCATACCGGCTATATAGGCGACACCGACCGTCAGTGCATCAAACAGGATCGGGCCGGGAATGCGCCAAACGTTGTCATGATATTCTGACGTGCCCAGCGCGTAAATCTCGCCGCGCGCCTTCACCAGCAGCGGCAGCAGCGCGAAGACCCACAGGCCGAACAGCGAGGCCATGTCCAGCATCCGGTTGAGCGGGTAGCGCCATGACGCATGGGTGACGCGCAGCAGCGCCGACAGCGCCACCATCCCCTGCGTCACCGACAGCCAGAACAGCAGCGAGACCAACGAGACGTGCCAGAAGCCGGGGCCTTTGTCCACGACGGGAAGGACATAAAGTATCAGCCCTCCCCCGACAAACAGCAGGCCCAGAACGATCGTCCACGCCAGCAGCTTGTTCCGACGCGAGCGGGTCGGGTTTTCCAGCACCAGCCGCAGCGGCTCGGAGGCGTTCGCGTCCCGCGCCACGTCCGCCGGCGACTTCAGGATGTTGTCTTCGTCAAACATAGCGGATTCTTCTCTGAATGGCCCCCACCCCGGCGCTGCGCGCCACCCCTGCCCCCGCAAGCGGGAGAGGGGCCAGCGACGACAGGCGGACTCGCTTGTCCAGAGGCACAGCCACTTAACGGGTGGCCCCTCTCCCATTCCGATGGGGGAGGGGTGGCGCGCAGCGCCGGGGTGGGGGCCATCCTCTCTACGGCTGGCGGCGCTGCTGGCCCGACGACGGCGCGGGCGGCGCGGGGTCCAGCGTCATGAACAGGTTGTTGAGCGACTCGGCCAGTGTCGGGTGGGCGAACACGCCGTCGCGGATCACCGTATAGGGGACTTTGCCCAGCATCGCCATTTCCAAAACGGCCATGATCTCGCCGCCCTCCACGCTGAGGATGGCGCAGCCGAGAATCTGATCCGTGTCGGCGTCCACGACCGCCTTCATGAAGCCGCGCGTCTCGCCCGTCTCAATCGCCCGCGCCGACTCCGTCATCGGCAGTTTGGCGACGCAGAGCCTGTGTCCCGCCTGCCGCGCCTCCGTCTCGGTCATGCCCACCCGGCCCAGCTGCGGGTCGGTGAAGACGGTGTACGGCACGGGCCGGTCCTTGGTCGTGTAGTCCTTGCCGTCCAATAAGTTCGCGCAGAGGATGCGGAAGTCGTCATACGAGATGTGCGTGAACTGCGGCCCGCCCTTGCAGTCGCCCAGGGCGTAGACGCCCGGCACGTTGGTCTCCAGCCGCTCGCCGACCCGGACGAAGCCATGTGCATCCGTCTCCACGCCCGCCGCGTCCAGCCCCAAATCATCGGTGTTCGGCACCCGCCCCGTCGCCGCCAGCAGGTGCGACCCCGTCAGCGTCTTTTCCCGGCCGTTCGCTGTCTGGATGGTCAGGGCGATCCCGGCGTCTGTTTTGTTGACACGGGTTGCCTTCGCCTGCGTGTAAATCTCGATGCCGTCTTCGCGCAGTATCTTCGCCATCTCCTCCGACACATCGGCGTCCTCGCGGGACATCAGATGCTCTTCCCGCTCCACAATCGTGACCCCGCTGCCGAAGCGGCGAAACATCTGCCCGAACTCCAGGGCAATGTAGCTGCCGCCGAGGATTAAGAGATGCTCCGGCAGCGTGTCCAACTGTTCAATGCTGACGTAGTCGAGATAGGGCACGGCGTCCAGACCGGCAATCGGGGGCGCGGTGGGACGCGCGCCGACGTTGATGAAAATCTGGTCGGCCTCCAATTCCCGCTGCCCACCGTCGTTCAGCGCGACCGTCAGCGACTTCGGCCCCGCAAACCGCGCCCGGCCATAAATCAGGTCCACGCCTTTCGCCTGGATGTGCTTCTCCGTGCCCTGGCGAAAATCCCGGACGATGCCCTGCGTCCGGTCGCGCACCTGCGCCAAATTCACGCTGATTTTGTCGTCGTGCTGGACGCCGAACTCGGACGCTCGCCGCGCCAGGTACGCCACCCGCGCGCTGGCCGCCATCGCCTTCGTCGGCGTGCAGCCGGTGTTGACGCAGGTGCCGCCGACCGCGCTACGCTCGACCAGGGCCACCTTGCGCCCCGCGCCCGCCCACGCCCGCGCCAGCGGGTCTCCCCCCTGCCCGGCCCCGATCACCACGGCGTCGTAGTGTTCCAAATCAGGCCTGCTCCTCCTCATCCACCGACTTCAAATAGACGACGGCGGGCGACGTGCCGAGCTCTTCCAGCAGACGCCAGCGGCGCGGGTCATTCCATTGCTTCGTCACCGTCCAGTTTCCGGCCTTCACGTCCCCGAAGGTGATCGCCTTGGGGGGGCACGCCTGGGCGCAGGCGGTCGTGAACTCGTCCGGCTCCAGCTCGCGCCCCTCGGCGTCCGCCTTCTCCTCGGCGCGGCGGATGCGCTGCACGCAGAACGTGCATTTCTCCATGACGCCCTTCTCGCGCACGGTCACATCCGGGTTGAGCTGCTGGTTGAGGGGCTCCTCAAAGACGTGCTCGAACCAGTTGAAGCGGCGGACGCTGTAGGGACAGTTGTTGCCGCAGTAGCGCGTGCCGACACACCGGTTATAGACCATCGCATTGAGGCCTTCCGGGTTGTGGTAGGTCGCGTAGACCGGGCAGACCGGCTCGCAGGGCGCGCTGTCGCAGTGCTGGCACGGGATCGGCATGAACCGCGCCTTGACGTTCGGGTACTGGCCCTCCCAGTATCTCTCCACGCGAATCCAGGTGTGCCCGCGCCCCTCGTGGATCTGGTGGTCGCCGACCACCGGGATGTTGTTCTCGGCGTAGCAGGCCGTCTCGCAGGCGTGGCAGCCGGTGCAGCGGTCCAGGTCAATCACCATCGCCCACTTGCGCGTGACCCGCCCGTTCTGCTCCGTGACGACGTAGGGCGTCGCCTGCTTTTCCAGCCGCCCCTCGCTGCCGCCGCTCGGCCCCGCCGCCCGCTCCCCCGCCAGTTCCTGGGTGATCTCGTCCGGCGTCTTGGTTTTCGTGGCATCCGCCATGTTGCGTGTCCTGTCTGTTCCTGCTCCCCCAGAGTGGAGGGCCGGGGGGCGATTCTACTCCGAGCCGCCCTTGACTTCCGGGTTGTTGTTCTGCTGGCCGCCGCGGTTGAAGATGGAGCCTTCCGCCTGGGGCGCGCCGCTGACCGGCGGGGCCTGCTTCCACTCCTTCGCGGTCGTGTGGATCAGGTCCTTGACGGCCTCCGGCTCGGGGCCGCCCGGGCGATCCTGGGTCAGCACCAACGTCTGCGGCCCGTTGTAGCCGGACAGGGCGCCGGCGATCTTGGTCAGCGTCACCCGCGTCGCCCCGTAGGCCAGCGCCCCCGTCTGCGCGTCCGCCACCGGGTCCAGGATCGCCAGCGGGTTCCCGCCGCGCCCGTTCGCGTTGCGCCCGTAGGCCGTGTGCCCCTGGCCGACGGGCATGGCGACGGCGCTGGGATGGAGGCCAGGGTAGGGGACGGCGGGAACGTCCACATGCCCATGCGCCGTCGCCACCCGCACGATGTCGCCGGTGCGGATGTCCATCCGGTGCGCCACGTCCATATTGATCTCCACCCAGGAGTTCCACACGGAGGACGTCATTGGGTCCGCGATCTCCTGGTGCCAGCCCAGGTTCGCGTGCCGCCCGTCCGTCCAGTAGATGTGCGGATACAGATGCAGCGCGAACGTATTCGTTCCTCCTGCCCCGCCAGCATTGGGGGCGGGGGGGGCAGCTCCAGCCCCCCCGGCATTAGGGGCGGGGGCGGCTGCGGTCCAGACGCCGCCCTGCGCCAGCGCCGCCACCCACTTCGGGTCGTTGTCAGTCGTCGTGGCCGCCAGGTCGGCCTGCCCGATGCCCGCCCAGGTCTTGCGGACGGCGGCCCGCGTGTCCGTGTCCGTCAGCGGCTTGCCGACATGCCGGGCCAGGTCAATCAGCAGGTCCCCCAGCGGGCGCGTGTCCATCCAGGGGACGAACGGCGCGAGGGAGTCGGTCGCCTGCCCGTGCCCGCCGATAAACTGCGGGTCAATGATCGGCTGCCGCAGGGTCGCCATCCGCGCCCCCGCCGGCAGTACGGCGGGGATGTCGTCGCCCCACTCCTCCAGAAACGTCCGCGTCGGCAGCAGCACGTCGGCGTACGCCGTCGTCTCGTCCTCAAACGGCGTCAGGGCGGCGACGAAGGGGACGCGGCCCAGCGCCTGGGCGAAGTTGTCCGCGAGCGGCAGGGTGAAGACGGGGTTGGGCTGGCCCAGGATGACCAGCGCCCCCACCTGCCCCGCCTGCATCCTCTGCGCCAGCGCCTGTACGCCTTTATATCCGGCTCCCCCAGCATTGGGAGCGGGGGGGGCGATAGCCGCCGCCCCGAAGCCGACGCACTGGCTCTTAATGGCGGCGTTCAGCGCCTCCACCGCCGTGAACGCCGCCGTAGAATTGGCCGAGCCAAGCAACCCATTCCCGGCGACGGCGACGGCGCGAGTCCCGGCGACCTTAATTGTGTTCGCCAGGTCGGTGATCTGCTGTTCCGTCAGGCCCGACGCCTGCGCGGCCGGCGTGACGGAGCCTCCGTGGAGCGCCGCCAGCACGCCCGACGCCACCGCGCTCTCGCCGCCCGGGTTGCACGGCAGCCACACGTCCGCCTTCGCCGCCGTCATGCTCATGCGCGGGCCGACGTAAATAAACCTCCCGTGATCGCCCTGTACGTAGCCGTCCTTGTCCTTCGGGCGCCGGGCCCCCTGCCGGAACTCGCCGAACTGCCGGCCGTACATCACCGGCGACGGCCACGCCTCCAGAAAGTCCCCGCCGAACGAGACGATAACGTCCGCCTCGTCCAGCCGGTACGCCGGCAGTTGGTTTTTCCCGTAGACCGCCTGCGCCGCCGCCCGCCATGGCGCGTCGTCCAGCAGCGAGTAGGTCGTCAGCGTCCCGCCGACCGACGTGGCGAAATCGTTCACCATCCGCATCAGGGTGGGGGAGCGCCCGATGGCGTTCGCATCGGCGAGCACGGCGACCTTGCCCAGCGCGCCCTGTAATCCCCGCGTCGTCTGCAACAGTGCTATCACCCAGTTGGACTCGGTCATCTCCGCCGCGCGGCTGGCCCGCGTCCGTGGGAACCGCAGCCGGTCGGGGTTGTAAAGGTGCTGCAAGGAGGACACGCCGCGCGAGCAGATGCGCCCGCCGCTGACCGGGTGGTCCGGGTTGCCCTGTACGTTGACCGCTCTCCCGCCCATCGTCCGCACGAACAGCCCGCAGCCGGCCGGGCACATCTGGCAGGCCGTCGCAAAATACTGCGGCACCCCGTCCTGCAGGCCATCGGGCTGATTCAGGTAGGGGTAGACGCGGTTATCATAGCCGCCATACGTCCCCTTCACCTCGGAACGATAGAGGCCCGGCGCGAACCGGCTGTCGTTCTTGAGGTCACACCCCGTCGCCGCGACCGCGCCGCCCATGACCGTGAGCTGGATGAATTTTCGCCGACTGAGTTCCGCCATGCGTAGTCTTTCCTACTCCCCCAGAATTGGGGGCCGTGGGGCGATCCCGCCCCCCCGGAATCGGGCCTTAGTAATGACAGGTGTAGCAGTCTACCGACGCCTGAAGCGGATGGAACTTCTTCTCGTACTGCCGGTGGCAGGTGATGCACCAGCCCATGTTCATCTCGATCGGCTGGTACACGACGTACATGCTGCCGACGTTGCCGTGGCACGTCGCACAGGCGATCCCCGCCCCCACGTGCGCCGAATGCACGAAGTGGACGTAGCCGGGCTGCTGGTTCACCCGGACCCAGGGGACGGACTGGCCCGCCAGGTAATACTGGCGCAGGCGCGCGATCTGCGGGTGCGTGATGGAGATGTTCTTGTGGCAGCCCCAGCAGACCTCCACCGGCGGGTAGTTGGCGTAGCGTGAGGTCGCCGCCGTCCAGTGGCAATAGGCGCAGGGGATGTGCAGCTCGTTGACGTGGACACGGTGGTAGAAGGCGATGGGCTGGGTCGGGCCGGGATCGCCCACCCAGTTGGTCTTGCGCTCGTGGGACGTCTCCGGCCAGAAGAACGCCAGGCACAGCAGGGCCATGAGGACGACGCTGGCGGCGATGGCTAGTCGAATCAGAACGGGGCGGCTCACGCTGGGCGAACCCTTCTCAAAAAAGAGCAGTGAATTTCAGAACCGCGGCGGACGCCGGGGACGATGAGCTCCGGCTGTGGAACGTCTACCCACGAACCGAACCGGTAAAACTTCCGGCCCATTATACCACCATCGGTGAAGAAAATTGAACGGCTTTCTGGGTACAATGTTCGCATCATGGATGCCGTGTATGCCGTCTGCCTGGTCGCGTTCCTGATCCACGCGATCGCCCTGCCGGCCTTCCTCTGGGCGCTCAAGCGCCGCCAGATCACCGGAAGCGATCAGGAGGCCTTCCGCGCCGTCCAGGGCGAGTCCGCCGCCTCGCCCCGGCCCCGGCGTGATCCGGCGGAGACCGCGTCTGCCCGCCCCGTCTCCCGCCTGAAGATGACTGTGTTTTTCGGCTTCCTCATCACGCTGTTCGTCCTGCTTCTGTGTTCGCTGGTTTTCATCGTGGTCGTCTCCGCGCACCTGCCGGGCGCGGCGGCCGCATCGTAAACACTCAGTCCTTTCGAGGGTCGTCACATGGTACTTTTTCAGGGAGCGGATGCCAACTTCTGGCTGTGGGTCAGCGTCCTTCTCACCGTCGCCGTCGCCGTCGGCACCTGGTACTACACCATCGTCGGCGTGGACCGCAGGCCCCGCCTGCAGCGGCGCGGCGAGGAGACCATCGAGCGCTACGGCGACATCGTGGAGGACCGCGCGCCCGTCCCCAAGTTTCTGATCTGGACCTACATCGGCGTGGTAATCTGGGCGGTCGCCTACGCCCTCTGGACCGGCCTTGAGGGAACAGGAATCTAACAGGAATCGGAAGTCATGGCCAATGAACTCGTCCCCCAGCCCCGGCGCCGCCCCGACGGCCACGGCAACGGGCATCATGCGTCCTACGACGGCAAGGTCTTCGACCCGCTCGTCGCCGCCGGCTTCGTGGACACCGACGCGGAGACCGCCGGCATGGAGTGGGACTACCCGCCGACCGGAGACCCGCGCGAGTCCTTTGAGGCGGCCCGCGTGGCCCGGCATCACGCCCGCCTCGCCGAGGAGGACGCCCACCGCGCCCACCGGCGCGGCGACACGGGCTTCGCCGTCCTGCGCGCGGCCGACGCGGGCGACAACCGCCAGGCCGCCTGGGACTGGGGCGACCTCCGCACCTGGGCGGTCATCTGGGCGATGTTTTTCGGCTTCCTGCTGCTGGTGGCCTTCGTCTACTTCCTGCCCTACGGCCGTCACAACCAGGACGACGGCCCCACTCCGGTGCCCAACATTCGTGTCTATTAAGGAGGATCGTCCGTGTCCCTCGCCTCCGTCCTGTCCTCCTGGCTGCGCCGGCTGACCGCGCCGCCCGTGCCCCTGCGCCTCCGGTACGCGCGCCGTGCGCGTCCGCTGGCCGCCATCGCCGCCGGCATCGTCGCCGCCGCCGTCTTCGTCGTCCTCTACTACGCGACGTTGGGCCTGCTGCCCTGGGCCTTCGCCTACCCGACCACGGACTGGCCCACCCCAACCTGGACGCACCGCCTGGACCTGGCCCAGTTCCTCGGCTCGTTCCTGCACCCCCCGTACCCGACGCCCTTCACCTGGGTCCTGGGCCTGATCGTCCTGTTCGGCTCGCTGGTCGGCCTCGCCCTGGTCTACGCCGTCCTGCTCTCCTGGACTCTGCAGGCATCCGACGTCGTCAAGGGCCTCGGCTTCGGCCTCGCCGCCGGCCTCGGCCTCGCGGCCTTCATCTCCATCGCCAACGGCCTACACCCCGCCATCATGCGCAACACGCTCCCGGACACCGGGCTGCTCCTGCTCGGCTGGTCCAACTGGGCCCCCGTGCAGCTGCTGCTCGTCCACGCCACCTACGGCGCGGTGCTCGGCCACCTCTACCGCACCCGGCCCTGACGTCGAACAAAAACGGCACAGGCCCAACAGGGGGAGCATCCGATGCCCACCGTTCTTCTCACCGGCTTTGAGCCGTTCGGCGAGTTCAAAAGCAACCCATCGCAGCAGATCGCGGAGCGGCTGGACGGGCAGACGGTGGGCGAGGCGCGCATCGTCGGACTGACGCTGCCGGTGGCGTTCGGGGAGGACACGGCGCGGGCGTTCGCCGCCATCGCGGACCGTCACCCGGCACTCGTGCTGTCGCTGGGGTTGAACGCGGGCGCGACGTGCTTGGAGGTGGAGCGGTTCGCCGTGAACCTGCGGGCGGAGGCGCATGCGGAGGGGCAGACGCCGATCATCGCCGACGGCTTCGCGGCGCTGTCCGCCACCCTGGACGCGGAGCGGGTGGCGCGGGCGATCCGGGAACGGGCCGGGCTGCCGGCCCAGGCGCACTCCTACGCCGGGTCGTACCTATGCAACCACATCCTGTATCAGACGCTGCACTACGCCCAGCAGTGGGACCTGCGCTATCGGGCCGGGTTCATTCACCTGCCGCTGTCGTGCGAGCAGGCCATCGCCGAGGGCCAGTGGCACCGTCCGTCCCTGCCGCTGGACAGCATGGTCATGGGCGTCCGGGCGGCCATTGAGGAAGTCACCAGGGGGTAATGGCGTGGAGATACCGGAAGGCATCCCGTCCGAAGGCCTCATTGACCGGCTGATCAACGCGCTCGGCGGCTCCGCCCGCGCCTCGGTCGTCTACGGCGAGGCGACGCGCCAGGACGGCGTCACGGTCATCCCGGTCGCCCGCGTGGGCTGGCGGGGCGGCTTCGGCGGCGGGCAGGGCCGGGGCGAGGACGGCAGCGGCGGGGGAGGCGGCGGGATGGTGAGCGCCACCCCGGTCGGCTACATCGAGATCAGGGACGGCCAGACGCAGTTCCGCCCGATCCGCCCGTCCGGCGCGGTCGGCGTCCTCACCGTCCTCGGCGGCACGGTCGTCCTCAGCCTTGCCGTCATCGGCTGGGCCTGGGGTCGTCCCCGGGCGAGCGGGGAAACATAGGGCTTCCGATTACGCACAGCCCGCGCACATGTGCTATAATAACGCGGCGGCATTGTGCGCCCACGCTTGAGATAACCTGCTCTAAGGAGGGACTGGGATGAGACGAAGGATTGTCGCTCTGGCCGGACACCCCGAGGCCTGGCTGGGACTGCTGCTGGTTTGGGCGATGCTGTCGGCCCTGCAGTCGGGGCACACGCCCTGGGAGCGTGCTGCGGGGACGGAGGCGCTGCGCTGGGGCGCGGGCATCGCGCTGGCCCTGGCGCTGGGCCACGGGTTGCGCCGGACGCTGCCGGCCGCGCAGGCACTGACCGTGCTGCTGGCCGCCCTGGTGCTGACGACCCTGGCCGCCGGTCTCGGGCCGGACGGCCACATCACCGGTCCCTTCCGCGACCATCAGCTCTGCGCGAGCGCCCTGCTCGCCCTGCTGCCGTTCGCCGCCGCCCTCGCGCTGGCCGCCGAGCAGCCCCGGTGGCGCTGGGGCGCGCAGGTCGTCACCCTCGCCGCCGCCGTCTGCCTGGCGCTGACCCAGACCCGCAGCGCCTGGATCGGGGCCGGGGCCGCCGCCCTCGTTTTCGCCGCACACTGGCTGCGCCGCCCCCAGACTTCCCCCGCGCCCCGCCGCCGCGCCTGGATCACCCCCGCGCTGCTGGCCGTGTGCGTGGCCGGCGCGTTCGCGGTGCTGGCCGCCGGAACCGACCTGGGCCGCCCTCTGGCGGGCCGGGCCGGCACGCTGGAAGCCGTCGGTCGGGACGGGAGCTGGCAGACGCGCGAGCGCATCTGGCGGGGCGCGGCCAGCATGATTCCGTCGCACGCGCTGGCCGGGTGGGGCCTGGGCCGCTATCCGAGCTTGCAGTGGGACTGGACGCACGAGGGCCGGCCGCTGTCCCCGACGCAGCGCCCCTCGCTGTCCGAGCAGGCGCACGATTTCTACCTGCAGACCGCCATCGAGATGGGCGGCATCGGCCTGATCCTCTATTTGGCGGCGTTGGGCGCGCTCGCAGCCGGCTGCCGCCGGGGCCTGCGCGAGCCGGGGGCACATTCCGACGGGCTGACGCGGGCGCTGCGGGTCGCCACCCTGGCGCTGATCGCCGGGCAGGGGGTGGATGCGCTCGCCAGCCCCTCATGGCAGTTCGCGGAGGTCTCCCTGCTGTTCTGGGCGGGCCTGGGCGTTGGCCTGGCCGCGGTCCGCCAAACCGGCGCGGATTCCGCCGTCTCCGTGTCGCCGGCCACGCGCCGCCTCCTGCGCCTCGGCATCGCCGCGACGGCCGCCGTCGCCCTGGCCGCCCAGTGCCTGCCGGTCGGCTGGCTGTCCCCCGTGGAAGCCTACACTCCCCCGGCGGGCTACCAATACAAGGACTCCACCGTCTATATCGCGTCCATCAACGGCGTTGCCGTCAATAATCTGTCCAGCGCCACCGTCAATCCGGGCGACACCGTGACCTGCAAGCTGATCGCCCACTACACCTCCGGGGGCCAGGATGTGTACGTGGACGTGACGTCGGATCCCAACGCGGGCTTTGTCAGCTACAGGTGCCCCGGAACGACCGCTTGTACCAACAGCGGTTCTCCCAGCGTCTCCACCTTCAGCGGCAACTCCCTCACGGTGTCGCCGAGCGATGCCGGACACGCCCTCACCCTGAGCGGACACTTCTACTCCAGCGGCGCTTACAAGACGGCTGCGTACAACGCCTCTCTTATCGTCAACTCGGCTCACTGACGCAGAGCGGCTGGAGCGTCCGCCGTGGGGTACAATACACCAAACATCCCGACGGATAGGATCAGACCGCATGGCGGACACCCTGAATCGCCCGCAAACACCCGAAGCGCCCAACCCGCGCCTCATCAAAGCGTTGCAGGCCAACTGGCAGGAGGAGATGGAGGGCGCGGCGACCTACCGCGGCCTTGCCGAGCACGAGGACGACGCGGAGCGCAAGCAGGCGCTGCTGGAGATGGCCGACTCGGAGATTCAGCATGCCGAGCGCTGGGCGGGCCGACTGCACGCGCTGGGCCAGCCGACGCCGGCCTACCACGGAGCGGCGACGGGGCAGGCGGACACCCTCGCCAACCGCATCGGCGGCCAGGACTCCGCCCTGCGGCGCGTCGAGCTGGAGGAGCGCCGCCACGTCGCCGAGTACGGGCGGCAGATCAAGGAACTGGGCGACGCCGAGAGCATCCAGATTCTGGAGGAGCTGATCGCCGACGAGCGGGAGCACTCCAAGACCCTGCGCCGCCTGGTGCGCCCCTCGCCCGCCGAGCCGCAGCGTCGCCCGTTCGTCCCGACGCCCCTCGATCCCGCCAAGGCCCTGGAGGAGATGCGCGCCAAGCGGGGCCGCAAGTCCCCGGCCGCGTGGATCGGCGACGCCATCTACGGCGTCAATGACGGCTTGGGCGCGATCTTCGGCATCGTGTCGGGCGTCTCCGGCGCGACCCTCAATCGGCCCGGCGGCGCGCACCTGGTCCTGCTGGCGGGCCTGGCGGGCATGATCGCCAGCGCGCTCTCGATGGGCAGCGGCGCGTACCTGGCCGCCAAAAGCGAGCGGGAGATTTACGAGGCGGAGCTGCACCGCAAGCGCGAGGAGATTCGGGACAACCCCGACGAGGCCCGCCAGGAGCTGTCGCTGATCTATCAGGTCAAGGGCATCCCGGCGGAGGACGCGCACCGGATGGCCGAGCACCTGTCCCGCAACGAGGAGCAGTTCCTGCGGACGCTCGCCGCGGAGGAGCTGAATCTCACGGAAGACGCCCTGAGCAACCCCATGACCAGCGCCGTCTCCGGCGCGCTCTCGACGGCGCTGGGCGCGCTGATCCCGATCATCCCGTTCTTCTTCATGACCGGCTGGGCGGCCATCATCGCCGCCGCCATCATCTCGCTGATCGCCCACTTCGCCGTCGGCGCGGCCAAGACCCTGATCACGGTGCGCTCCTGGTGGAGCAGCGGCATGGAGATGACCCTGGTGGGCGCGGTGGAAGGCGTCGTGACCTACGTGATCGGCCTGGGCCTGTCCCGCCTGGGCGCGGCGGGGGCGGGGTAACCTACCTCCCTGCTCCGGTCGTCCCTCCCTGCGCGGGGCCCTCCCGCAGTGGGAGGAGTAAGAGGGAGAGCGATCGCCCTTGCCGCTGGTTCTCCTGCTCCCCCAGAATTGGGGGCCGGGGGGCGAGTGGAGGGTCAGATCGAGTAGTCCTCGGTCTGCGCCTCTTTGTCGTCCAGGAAGACGCGCATATTGCGCGGCTTGACGTGGACCTCCTCGCCGACCTTCAGTTTCAGGTCCGCGTAACGCTCGCGGGTCAGCTCCGCCGCGATTGTGCCGCCGTTGTCGCGCCGCTCCAGGTCGAGGCGCACCAGCGGGCCGGCGGCGTAGATGTGGCGGACGATGGCCTCCACCGTGGCCGCGCCGTTGCGGCTGCGGGCGATGTCTAACTCGTGCGGGCGAGCGTAGCCGATGACAGGCGCGTCCTGCACGCCGCCCTGCTCCGGGGCTGGGCCGGCGAGCGGGCCGAGTTGGGACTGACCCTCGTGAATGCGCCCGTGAAACAGGTTGACGTTGCCCAAAAAGTTGAACACGAACGGATTCGTTGGATGGTCGTAGACCTCGTCGGGCGCACCAATCTGTTCGATCTTCCCCTTGTTCATCACGACCACCCGGTCCGAGACTTCCAAAGCCTCCTCCTGGTCGTGCGTGACGAAGACGCTGGTGATGTGCAGGTCGTCGTGCAGGCGGCGCAGCCAGCGGCGCAGGTCCTGGCGCACCTTGGCGTCCAGCGCGCCGAACGGCTCGTCCAGCAGCAGCACCCTCGGCTCCACGGCCAGCGCCCGCGCCAGTGCCACGCGCTGCCGCTGTCCGCCCGACAATTGCGAGGGGAACCGCTTTGCCAGACCCTCCAACTGCACCATCTTGAGAAGACTCATCACCCGGTCTTGGATGTCGGCATTGGACGGGCGCAATGAACGCGGGCGGACGCGCAGGCCGAAGGCGATGTTCTCGAAGACGCTCATGTGTCGGAACAGCGCGTAGTGCTGGAAGACGAAGCCGACCCGCCGGTCGCGCACACTCTTCTCGGTCGTGTCCTCGCCGCTGAACAGGATGTCGCCGGTGTCGGGCGTCTCCAGCCCCGCGATGATTCGCAGCAGGGTGGTCTTGCCTGACCCCGACGGCCCCAGCAGCGCCACCAGCTCGCCCGTCTCCACCTTCAGGCTGACTTCGTTCAGGGCCT
Organism: Armatimonadota bacterium; assembly: GCA_019239955.1. Taxonomy (GTDB): domain Bacteria; phylum Armatimonadota; class Armatimonadia; order Armatimonadales; family Capsulimonadaceae; genus JAFAZD01. The sequence continues at coordinate 13,247 of JAFAZD010000047.1, forward strand.
TGAACGCGCCGAAGGTCTTGTTCACGCTGCGGACTTCAATGCTCATGGTTGTTTGTTCCTATAGGAGAAGGAACCCCACCTAGCCTCCCCTTCGCAAGGGGAGGGACCGGAGAGGAAGACTGCTGGCGGGTCCTGCCCCTCCCCCTTGCGAAGGGGGAGGCCGGGAGGGGGTCTGAGGCCGGGAGGGGGTGATCTCTCCTACGCCCGTTCCGTGCGCCACTCTACCAGCGCCTTCAGCGCCAGAGTCACCAGCGCCAGCAGCGCCAGCAGCGTGGCGGCGGCGAAGGCGTAGGCGGCCGGCAGGTCAAAATCATTGTAGTAGGTCTCGATCTGCGTGGGCAGGGTGGTCATGCCCTCGACACTGCCGGCGACCACGGAGACGGCCCCGAACTCGCCCATGGCGCGGGCGTTGCACAGGATGATCCCGTACAGCAGGCCCCATTTGATGCTCGGCAGGGTCACGCGCCAGAACGCCTGCCAGCCGCTCGCCCCCAGCGACAGCGCCGCCTGCTCCTCGTCGGACCCCTGCGCCTGCATCACCGGGATCAACTCGCGCGCGACGAACGGGAACGTCACGAAGGTCGTCGCCAGCACGATTCCCGGCACGGCGAAGATGACCTTGAGGTCGTGCGCGTCCAGCCAGGGGCCGAGCCATCCGTCGCGCCCGAACACCAGCACGAAGGCCAGGCCGGCGACGACCGGCGAGATCGAGAACGGCAGGTCGATCAGGGTCGTCAGGATGTTTTTACCCCGGAAATCGAACTTGGTCAGCGCCCAGGCGGCGACGATTCCGAAGAACGTGTTCAGCGGCACGGCGACCCCGGCGGCGATCAGGGTCAGCCGGATGGCGCTGATCGTGTTCGGGTCGTGCAGGGCCCGGAAGTAGATGGCCCCGCCGCTGGAAAAGGCCTGCGCGAAGACCGCGCAGAGCGGCACGATCAGGAACAGGGCCAGGAACGCCAGCACGAGCAGGGTCAGCAATGCCTTCACCCAGGCCGGCTCCGTCACCGCCCGCCGCTTGTCCATCAGAGTTCCCCCAGACGCCGCCGGCTCGCCCATTGCAGCACGTTGATCAGCAGCAGCATCCCGAACGAGATGGTCAGCATCACGACGGCCACCGCCGACGCCCCCGCGTAATCAAACTCCTCCAGCTTCTGCACGATCAAGAGCGCCACGATCTCGCCCTTGAACGGCAGGTTGTTCGAGATGAAGATCACCGAGCCGTACTCGCCGAGCGCACGGGCGAAGGCGAGCGTGAAGCCGGTCAGCGTCGCCGGCAGCAGCGTCGGCAGCAACACCTTCAGGAAGGTCTGCCCGCGCGACGCGCCGAGGCTGGCGGCGGCCTCCTCCACCTCGTCGTCCATGTCCTGCAAGACCGGCTGCACCGTGCGGACGACGAACGGCAGGCCGATGAAGGTCAGCGCGACGAAGACGCCGAGCGGCGAGTTGGCGACCTTGATCCCGTGCGGCTCCAGCCAATGCCCCAGCCAGCCGTGGGCGCTGAACAGCGCCGCCAGCGTGATGCCCGCCACGGCGGTCGGCAGGGCGAACGGCAGGTCCACCAGCCCGTCCACGACCCGCCGCCCCGGAAACGAGTAACGCACAAGCACCCACGCCACCAGCAGACCGAAGACGGCGTTGACGAGGGCCGCCGCGAAGGACGCGCCGAAACTCAGTCGGAACGCGGCGACGGTCCGCGGGTCGGTAATGATCTGCCAGAAGGCGTGCCCGCCGACGCGCGCCGACTTGACGAACACCGCGGCGAGCGGGATCATCACGATCAGGCCCAGATAGAGCAGGCTATACCCCAGCGACAGCCCGAAACCCGGCAGCACCCGGCGCGGCTTACGCACAGCGAGAGTCGGTTGTTGAAGCGCAATGGACATGATAACTTCCCCGGCGTTGAAACGCCGGGCTTATTCCACAGGGACAGAAAGCCCCTCCGGGGCTGAGGAGTACGGGCATGGCACGCCGTGCCCATACAACGGGAGAATAGCCCGGCGTTTCAACGCCGGGACTGGTTGCCGTAAATCTGGTCAAACACCCCGCCGTCGGCGAAGTGGGTCTTCTGCGCGGTCGGCCAACCGCCGAACAGGCCGATGTCGAACAGCGGGATGTTCGGGAATTGGGAGGCATACTGCTTGGCGACCGAGGCCAGGCGCGGGCGGTAGAAGTGCTTGGCCGCGATGGTCTGGCCCTCCTCCGTATACAGATGCTTCAGGTATTCCGTCGCCACGTCGCGCGTGCCGTGCTTATCCACGTTCTTGTCCACCACGGCGACCGGCGGCTCGGCGAGGATGCTTTGGGAGGGGCGGACGATCTCGTACTGGCCTGCGCCCTGCTGCACGGCGAGCTGCGCCTCATTCTCCCAGGCCAGCAGCACGTCGCCGACGCCGTTCTTGGTGAAGGTCTCGGTGGAGCCGCGCGCCCCGGAGTCCAGCTTGGGCACGTTCTTGTAGAGCTGGGTGATGTAGGTGCGGGCCGCGGCATCGTTGTTACCGTTGGTCTTCAGGGCGTAGCCATAAGCGGCGAGATAGGCCCAGCGCCCGCCGCTGGAGGTCTTCGGGTTGGGCGTGATGACGCCGATGCCGGGCTTGACCAAATCGGGCCAGTCCTTGATGCCCTTGGGGTTACCCTTGCGGACGAGAAAAACCACGGTGGACGTGTAGGGCGCGCTGTCGTTGGGCAGTTTGCTCTGCCAGCCGGCATTGATGAGGCCGGCCTTCTGGATGGCGTCAATGTCGGACTGGACGCCCAGCGTCACCACGTCGGCCTCCGAGCCGTCAATCACGGACCGCGCCTGCTTGCCCGACCCGCCGTGCGACTGCCGGATGGTCACGTCCTGCCCCGTCTTGCCCTTCCAATACTTGGCGAAGGCCGCGTTGTAGTCCTGATAAAACTCGCGCGTCGGGTCATAGGAGACGTTCAGCAACGTCTTCGCGCCCGCGGCCGCCGACGATTGGGGGGACTGAGACGACGGCTGCGTCTTCTGCGCGCAGGACGATAACAGCAGCGCGGCCAGCCCGAATAGGATCGGGAAGGGGCGGCGAGAGAGCGGAAGCGGCATGGTGATCTCCTGATGACTGCGACCGTTAAGCAAGTTAATAACTTGCAAAACTTGTCTTGGCGAAGCCATTATACCGACGCCCGGCGGGGCTGTCAAGTGCCGGTACGGAAATCGTGCGGCGATCTCAAGGAAACAGGCGAAGAGTCAGCCAGAGCGCCAGGCCCGACACCAGCAGCAGCGGCGGCGTGGTCCAGACGCCGACGGCGAAAAACTGGCGCGCGCCGATGTCTTCGCCCTGCCGGCGGGCGCTGGAGATGACCAGCATGGTCGCCAGCGAGCCGGCGACGGTCAGGTTGGGGCCGAGGTCGCAGCCGAGCAGCGCGCCGTACTGCGCGGGCACGGAGGCCGGGACGTGCTTCAGCACCGAGATCGCCAGCAGCGCCATCGGGATGTTGTTGACGACGTTGCTGCCCACGCCCGCCCCGAACGCCGTCGCCAGAATCTGCGCCAGCGGCGCGCGACCCGCGTCCGCCAGCCCACGCGCCGCCGCCCCGGCCAGGCCCAGGTTCTCCACCCCCCGCACCACCACAAACAGGCCGATCACGAACGGGAATAGCGGCCAGGTGATCTCCCGCAGAATTCCCCAGTCCACCTGTCGCCGCCACAGCCCCCAGGCCAGCAGCGCGGCGCACCCGGCCAGGGCGATGACATACGGCGGCACACCGGTCAATGAGCCGACGAAGTAGCCGATCAGCACGCAGAGCAGGACGGCGACCGCGCCGCGAAAGTAGGGCGCGTCGGGCAGGACACTGCCCGGCGGCGGCAGGGCGTCCTCGTCAAAACAGTCCGGCAGGTCCCGCCCAAACAGGCGGCGGAAGAGGGCGTAGTTGACGGCGACGGCGACGACCAGCGGCAGCGCCATATGCAGCGCGAAGGTCTCAAAGCGTATGCGGAAGGCGCTCACGAACAGCAGGTTGGTCAGGTTGCTGACCGGCAGCAGCAGCGAGCCGGTGTTGGCGACGAAGGCGCAGGCGAGCAGGAACGGGCGCGGCGTCAGGCGCAGCCGCCCGACAAAGGAGAGCACGATGGGCGTCAGGATCACGGCGGTGGTGTCCAGCGAGAGGAAGGCAGTGATGAGCGCGCCCAGCAGAAAGACGTTGCGGAAGAGCGCCCGCCCATCGCCTCCGGCGGCCCGCGCGGCCAGAATGGCCGCCCACTCAAAGAAGCCGGAGGCCCGCAGCAGGTCGGACAGCAGCAGCAAAGCCAGCAGGAACAGCAGCACGTCCGCCCCCTGCGCCACGGTCCTCCACGCCTGCGCCCCTGTCTCCAGGCCGCAGAGCAGCATCAGTCCGCCGCCCAGAACGGTCGCCCATGCCTCATGCAGCCCGCGCGGGCGAATCAGAATCAGGGCCAGGGTCAGCAGAAAAATGGCGAGGGTCAGGGTGATTCGGGGCATGTCAGAGGGAGCGCAGCAGGTCGGGCGAGTTGGTGATGATGCCGTCCACGCCCATGTCGCGCATCCGGCGCATGTCGTCCGTGAGGTCCACGGTCCAGACGTAAACCAGAATGCCGCGCAGATGCAGCACCTTGACGACCGCCGGGGTGAGCAGGCGGTAGTGCCAGGTGACGGCGTCGGTGTCAAGGGCGGCCAGCAGCCTCGCGTCAATCGGCGGGGCGGTCTCAACGTCCAGGGAGAGGCTGAGGGGGATGCGCGGGTCGAGGCCGCGCAGGGTGCGCCGGCTGGCCTCGCCCGCCCCGGCGACCAGGAGGCGGTCAAGCGGGAACCCGGAGCGGCGGATGGCGCGTGCGACCAGGTTCTCGGTGCCAGGCTCCTTGAAATCCAGCATCAGCCCGACGCCCGCCTCGGACGCGATCAGGAACGCATCGTCGAGGGTCGCCAGCGGCGCGTCGGTCTCGGCGGTGTAGTCGCGCCACTGGGCGTAGGACTGCGCCGACAGGGGCGTCTCCTGCCCCGCGACCCATCGCACCGCCTCATGGTCGAGCACCAGCACGTCGTCGCGCGTCCGCCGCACGTCCACCTCCAGCATCTGCGCGCCGACCTCCACCGCCTTATGCAATGAGGCGACGGTGTTCCCCGGCGGCATCAACTGCGGCGCGCCCCGGTGGCCGACGATGAAGAACGGACGGATGCGGGAAGCCATGACAGGAGATTTCACCTGTAAAATGCAGATAATAAAAGGGAGAGCCATGCTCTCCCTTTTATTCACCTCTATTTGCCGCAGGAGAGATTCGCACTCCCGACACATCACTTTTCAGGCGATTGCTCTACTCCTGAGCTACTGCGGCTTGCAACAGGTGGGCATACTCCGTTAACCCCACGGGAGACGCCGGACAACAGCAGTGGGCGATGAGAGAATCGAACTCCCGCCATGACCGTGTAAAAGTCAGGCACTGCCATTATGCAAATCGCCCGGTGTCTGGGAACGCGGCTATTATACCAAAGTCGCGGCGGAAAATGCAAGGGGGGTGAGGCGGCGGGTTGCGCCTTTTCGGGCCGTCGTGCTATACTGACTGCATCTCACTGGCACGCCTGCGGGCGGGGAGAAGGACTGTGGAAGCACTGATTCTGGAAGAGGCGCACAAGCTGACCCTAGGCGATATTAGCCTTGACGAGCCGCTGGGGCCGAGGGACGTGCGGATCGCCATCCACACGGTCGGCATCTGCGGGTCGGACGTGCATTATTTCACGCACGGGCGCATCGGGCCGTTCATCGTCAAGGAGCCGATGGTGCTGGGACATGAGGCGTCGGGCACCGTCGTCGAGGTCGGGCGAGACGTGACGCATCTAAAGGAGGGGGACAGAGTCTGCATGGAGCCAGGCATCCCGGACCCGACCAGCCGGGCGTCGCGGCTGGGGATGTACAACCTCGACCCCGCCGTCCGGTTCTGGGCCACGCCACCCGTGCATGGCGTCCTGCGCCCCACCGTGGTGCATCCGGCGGACTTCACGTTCCGGCTGCCCGACAACGTCTCCTTCGCCGAGGGCGCGATGGTCGAGCCGCTGGCGGTGGGGATGCACGCGGCCATCAAGGCGCGCATCAAGCCCGGCGACCTGGCGGTGGTGATGGGGGCCGGCCCGATCGGCATGGTCACGGCGCTGGCGGCGCTGGCCGGCGGGTGCAGCCAGGTGCTGCTGACCGACACCCAGCAGCCCAAGCTGGACCTGGGGGCCACGCTCGGCCCGATCCGCCCGGTCAACGTGGCGCGCGAGGACGTGGCGCAGGTGGCGCGCGAGATAACGGACGGCTGGGGCGCGGACATCGTGTTCGAGTGCAGCGGCAACGAGCGGGCGCTGGCCGGCCTCTTTGAGCCGCTCTGCCCCGGCGGGTGCGCCGTGCTGGTGGGAATGCCCCTGCAGCCGATCCCGTATGACGTGGTGGCCGCGCAGATCAAGGAGGCGCGGGTGGAACACGTCTTCCGCTACGCCCACGTCTACCCCCGCGCGCTGGCGCTAATGGGCAGCGGCAGGATCAACGTCAAGCCCCTGATCACGGACAAGTTCGCCTTCGCCGACAGCGTCCGCGCCTTTGACTTCGCCGTCCAGATGCCGCCGACCTCCGTGAAGGCGCAGATCGAGCTGCCGTAGGCCGCTGGCTGCCCTGGGGCCGCCTCCTGGGTCAGCGGCGGACGGCGGGGCCGGGGGCGGGGCGCAGGAGGCGGTTGTCGATCAGGCGGACCTTGCCGAAGCGGGCGGCGACGGCGGCCAACGCGCCGTTCTCGATGGAGTCCACCTCCTGCAGCGTTTCGGGGTCCACGACCACGGCGTAGTCCACGCGCGCCAGCGGCTGAACCTCAATGGTCTGGCGCAGCCAGGCGGCGATCTGGTAGGCGTCCTGCACGCCCGTGTCGGCGATGGCCTGCGCGTTGTCCAGCGCGCTCGCCAGCACCGTCGCCGCCCGCCGCTGTTCGGCGGTGAGGAGCACGTTCCGGGACGACATCGCCAGCCCGTCCGCCTCGCGCACGGTCGGCACGCCGACGATCTCCGTCGGGATGTTCAGGTCCGCCGTCAGCCGCCGGATCACCTGCAGCTGCTGCCAGTCCTTCTCCCCGAAGTAGGCCCGGTCGGCCCCGGCGATGTTCAGCAGCTTGGCGACGACCGTGGCGACGCCCTGGAAATGGCCGGGGCGCGACGCCCCCTCCAGCCGCTCGGACAGCCCGCGCGCGACCACCACGGTGTCAAACCCCTTCGGGTACATCTCGTCCGGGGATGGCGTGAACAGGAAGTCCGCGCCCTCCGCCTCGGCCGTCGGCGCGTCGCGCTCCGGGTGGCGGGGGTAGCTGACGAAGTCCTCGATGTCGTTGAACTGGGTCGGGTTGACGAACAGCGTCACCAGCACTGCGTCGTTCTCGGCTCGCGCCCGGCGGATCAGCGTCAGGTGCCCCTCGTGGAACGCCCCCATCGTCGGCGCCAGCCCGATGCTCTTACCCGCCTGCCGCGCCTCCGCCAGCGCCGCCCGCAGGGGCGCGATCTCTGAAAAGGTTTGCATGGTGGTTGAGTGCGGCCCCCACCCCGGCTCGTTCCTCGCCACCCCAAGCACTGGCGCCCCGGAGGGTGCCCCCGCAAGCGGGAGAGGGGCCGGTCACTTCCCGGCTGTGCGTCCTGTCAGGAGGCCGCCGGCTTCAGGAGGCACATGACCATCGCCACTGGCCCCTCTCCCATTCCTATGGGGGAGGGGTGGCGCGAATGCGCCGGGGTGGGGGCCTGCCTTACGCCTTCTTCTCGTCCTCGCGCGTGAATAGGTAGGTCTTGTGGGTGATGTTGCCGCTGTCGTCGAAGTCATAGACCAACGGAACGCCGGTGGGGATGTTCAGTTCCAGCACCTGCTCGCGCGTCAGCTTGTCCAGCTCCATGACGATGGAGCGCAGGGAGTTGCCGTGCGCGACGACGAGGACGTTCCTGCCGGCCCGGATGTCCGGGAGGATGTGGGCCTCGAAATAGGGGAGCGTGCGTGCCGCCGTGTCCTTGAGCGACTCGCCCTTCTCGCCGGGTGGGGGCACGTCATAGGAGCGACGCCAGATTTTGACCTGCTCCTCGCCGTACTGCTGGGCCGTCTCGGCCTTGTTCAGTCCCTGCAGATCGCCATAGTGACGCTCATTCAGCGCCTGGTCGCGCTCGGTGGGCAGGTCGTGCCTGCCGGCGGCCTGCAGGGCGATGTCGGCCGTGTTGATGGC
>JAFAZD010000076.1 GCA_019239955.1 Armatimonadota bacterium
GGTCAATGAAGCCGGGGTCCTGGTGCGAGAACCCATTGTGATCCTGCCGCCAGACGTGCGAGGTCAGCAGGTAGTTGAGCGAGGCGATGGGACGACGCCAGGGGATGTGCAGGCACGCCTCCAGCCACTTGGCGTGCTGGTTGAACATCGAGTCTACGATATGGATGAAGGCCTCATAGCAGGAGAAAAACCCGTGCCGCCCAGTCAAAAGATATCCTTCCAGCCAGCCCTGGCAGGTGTGCTCGCTCAGGATCTCCATCACGCGCCCGTCAGGGGACAATTGCTCGTCATCGTCCGGCTGGGTCTCCGCGTCCCACGCGCGCCCCGTCGCCTCCAGGACCGCCCCCAGGCGGTTGGAGTTGTTCTCATCGGGAGACAGCACACGGAAGTTCCGGGTGTCCCGGCTCTGCGCCATCACGTCGCGCAGGAACTCGCCCAGCACGCGCGTCGCCTCAGCCGTCGTCGCGCCCGGCTTTTCGACGGTGACGGCGTACTCGCGGAAGTCGGGAAGTTTCAAGTCTTTGAGGAGCAGGCCGCCGTTGGCGTGAGGGCTGGCCCCCATGCGCCGCTCGCCCTGCGGGGCCAACTCCGCCAGTTCGGGGATCAGCTTGCCGCCGGCATCGAACAGCTCCTCCGGCCTGTAGCTCCGCATCCACTGTTCCAGCAGGGCGACATGCTCCGGGGTCTTCATGTCGGCGATGGGGACCTGGTGAGAGCGCCAGGAGCCTTCGGTCTTCTTGCCGTCCACGGATTTCGGTCCCGTCCAGCCCTTGGGCGTCCTCAGGACGATCATGGGCCACCGGGGGCGCTCCGTCGTGCCGTCCTCGCGCGCGTGGCGCTGGATGTCCTGTATCTCGGCCACCACCGTGTCCAGCGTGGCGGCCATGCGCTGGTGCATCGCCTCCGGGTCGTCGCCCGTGACGAAATGGGGCCGGTAGCCGTAGCCAATGAACAGGCTCTCCAACTCCCCCTGCGGGATGCGGGCCAGCACGGTGGGGTTGGCGATCTTGTAGCCGTTCAGGTGCAGGATCGGCAGCACGGCCCCGTCGGTGACGGGGTCGAGGAACTTGTTGGAGTGCCAGCTGGCCGCCAGCGGGCCGGTCTCGGCCTCGCCGTCGCCGACCACGCAGAGGGCGAGCAGGCCGGGGTTGTCAAAGACCGCGCCGTAGGCGTGGGAAAGCGCATAGCCGAGTTCGCCGCCCTCGTTGATGGAGCCGGGGTTATCGGGCGAGTCGTGGCTGGGGATGCCGCCGGGAAAGGAGAACTGCTTGAAGAGCCTCTTGATTCCCGCCTCGTCCTGCCCGATGTTGGGGTAGACCTCGCTGTAGCTGCCTTCCAAGTAGGTGTTGGCGACCATGCCCGGCCCGCCGTGGCCGGGGCCGCAGACATAGATCGCGTTCAGGTCATACTTCTTGATGACCCGGTTCATGTGGACGTAGAGGAAGTTGAGGCCGGGGGTGGTGCCCCAGTGCCCCAGCAGCCGGGGCTTGATGTGCTCCCGTTTCAGCGGCTCCCGGAGCAGCGGGTTGTCCAGCAGGTAGATCTGCCCGACGGACAGGTAGTTGGCCGCGCGCCAGTAGGCGTTCATCTTTCGCACCTCGTCGGGGCTGAGGGGTGCGTGCCGGCGTTGCCCTGTCCGCGTTTCCGTGTCAGGCGCTTCTCGTGTGCTCGTTGCAGCGGTCATGACTCACGTTCTCCTTCAAATGCGTTTCATTCGTGGCGATCCGCTCTTCCCCGATTTCCTTCTTCTATTCATTCCCGTCCCCGGCAGGGCGGCCCCGCTCTCCTGCGAGGATGTCCACCGCCAGAGGCAGTGTGCTCAGCAGGCCGACCAGCAGCAGCGTCCAGCCCGCCGCCCGGCGCGGGCTGTCGCCGAGACGCTCCGACAGAAGCAGTCCGATTCCCGCGCCCAGCAGGGCGCGTGCCGGCCAGCAGCGCCATCTCGCCGACCGTCATCTCTATCTTTCTCATGTCAGTCTCCTCTTCGTCAGCAATGCACGACATTCTGGGGCGTGCCGGCGCGGAAGGCGCGGATGTTGGCGATGGTCGTGTCCAGGATGCGCTCGACCGCTTCGCGGCTGTCGAAGGCGATGTGGGGCGTGATGACCAGGTCGGGCCGGCGCAACAGGGTCAGGTTGCGCAACGCCGCCTTTAGACTCTCTGCCGTCGCGTGTGGGTTCTGGAAGAGTTGCTTCTCCTCCGAGAAGATCTCCTCGCCTTCCAACACATCCAGGCCCGCACCGCGTAGGGTGCCATCGTCGAGCGCGCCCAGCAGGGCCTGCGTGTCCACCAGTCCGCCCCGCGCCGTGTTGATGAGCAGGGCGCCCCGTTTGCACTGCGCCAGCGTCTTTGCGTTAATCAGGTGGTGCGTGTCCCGCGTCAGCGGCGCGTGCAGCGTCACGATGTCCGAGCGGCTCAGCAGGTCCTCCAGCGATGTGTAGGTGAAGCCGAGGACCTCCGCCGCGCCCGGGTCCCGGACGGGGTCATGGGCGAGCACATCCATGCCGAAGCCGCGGGCGATGCGGACGACGTGCAGGCCGACATGGCCGACGCCGATCACGCCCAGAGTCTTGCCCTTGAGGTCAAAGCCCTGCAGCCCCTCCAGTGAGAAGTCACCGGCGGTGGCGCGGATGTACGCCTTGTGCAGATTGCGGGACAGGGCCAGGATCAGCGCAAAGGTGTGTTCGGCGACGGTGTTCTCGCCGTAGGTCGGCACGTTGCAGACGGGGATGGCGCGCGACCCGGCGGCGGGCACGTTGATGTGGTCGAAGCCGGTCGAGCGGGTGGCGATCATCTTGAGGCGCGGCAGGGCGTCGAGTACGTCCGGGCCCAGATGCGAACGCACGAACGGGGAGACGATCTCAGCGTCGGCGATCTCGCGGGCCTGGGCCGCGGTGGTCAGTGGCTCCCGCCGGAAGTGCAGGGTCTCGGTCGGCAGGAATTCGCGCAGGTAGCGCTCCTCGTCGGGCGTGGTCTCGAAGAAGTAGATACTCATGGCAGGACGTCCTTTCGATTGTCACCGGTTGCGTCCCTCTGTTCCCGGTCGAGAGGGGCAACGCCCTCCAGGTAGCGCCGGGCGCAGTCCGGGCAGAAATGTCGCCAGCCCGTGCGCCCGGCGGCGAACAGCCAGCCCTCGGCCCGCGTCGCCTGGCCCGCCGTGTCCCGGCTGAGGACGGGCCGGAGGGCGACGGGCAACGCCGCCACGGCGCGGCAACCATCCCCATCGCAGGTCACAGATTGTCCGTCGTGCGCCACGCTCATGGCCGTTCCCATCGCTCCCGGCAGCCTCATGATGAAGGGAGCGCGGTCGCGGGACATCCGCCGTTTGGCGGATTGTGAAGAGGGGCGACAAAAAGATTTCCGTCACTCGACGGGGGGCATGAGGGCCTGTCAATCCGCCGGGCACTCCACCGGCACGGGGGCCAGGCCGTGGCGGGCGGCCCAGACGGCGGCCTGGACGCGGTCGGAGACGCCCAGCTTGCCGATGATGTGCTCCACATGGGTCTTGATCGTGCTCTCCGCCACGAACAGCACCGAAGCCATCTCACGGTTAGACAGGCCCGTCGCCAGCAGCCGCAGTACCTCCTGCTCCCGCTCGGTCAGCGGCTCGATCAGGTCCGCCGCGCCGGCGGCGTTCTCACTGACGCCGCGCAAGGACCGCACCAGCTCCTGCCGCGAGAGCAGCATCTCGCCCGAGGCCACCGCCCGCAGCGCCTCCAGCATCTCCTCGGCGTCCGTGCCCTTGAGCAGGTAGCCCGCCGCGCCGCCCGCGACGGCGCGCGCCATGTAGGTCGGGTTGTCGTAGGTGGTCAGCATCACCACAGCCATCTCCGGGTTCTCTGCCTTGAGGGCGACCAGGGCATCCAGGCCGTCGCCGCCCGCCATGCGGATGTCCAGCAGGATCAGCCGCGGCTTGAGCCGCCGCGCCGCCTCCAACGCCTCCTTGCCGGAGGCGGCCTCGCCGACGACGCGGAATTCCGTGTCCTCCAGCAGAGAGCGCACGCCTCCCCGCCAGATGGCATGGTCATCCACCAGCAGCACGCTGATTTCTCCGGCGTCAGCCGGTGAGTCCTCTGCGACGCGGGTCATCTTTGCTCTCCGTTCTCCTCAGTATCCGGCAGCGGCGGCAGCGCGGGGAAGACGGCCCGGATCGTTGTCCCCATGCCCGGTGCGCTCTGTAGCCGGTACGTCCCCCCCATCAGCGAGACTCGCTCGGCCATGCCGTGCAGTCCCACGCGCTCTGTCTCGCCCGCCTTCTCCCGGGGCACGAAGCCGCACCCCCAGTCCTGCACTTCCAGGGTGAGTTGCGGGAAGCGGCCCGGCTCCTCCTGACCCGCCAGCAGCAGGACGCGCACCCGATCTGTGGCGGCGTGCTTGCGGGCGTTGGTGAGGGCCTCCTGCGCGACCCGGTAAGCGGCGGCCTCCAGCGCCGAATCGAAGCGCCGGCCCGCGATATTGTGGATCAGGTCGGCGTCCTGCCAGCCGGCCCGCGCCTTCTCCTCGTGCAGCAACTGCTCCAGCGCCCCCGCCAGGCCCAGGTCGTCCAGCGCCAGCGGGCGCAGGCCGTTCACCAGGCGGCGGGACTCGACGACGGACTCCTTGAGGTAGCGTAGCCCCTGGTCCAGCTCGCGCGCCGCCCGCTCCGCTTTGCCGGCCTCCTGCGCGCGGCGGAAGGCCTCCAGGTGCGCGTGCGCGGCCATGACGTATTGGGTCAGCCCATCGTGCAGGTCATAGGCGACGGCCCGCCGTTCCTCCTCCTGGGCCGTGATCAGCCCGCGCGTGAGGGCGCGCTGCCGAGACAGCATCTGTAGGTTGTGAATGGCGACAGCCGCGTACGCGCCAAGCGCCTGCACCGCCGCCGCGTCAGCCTCCGTGAAGGCGCCGCCCCCCTCCTTGTCCGTCAGGTACAGGCTGCCGAGGACCGTGTCGCCCCGCCGGATCGGCACCCCCAGGAAGCTGTCCATGGGCGGGTGGTTCGGCGGGAACCCGGCGGACGCGGGATGGGCGGCCAGGGAGTCGATTCGGAGCGGCTCCCGGCAGTCGAGCAGGTGGCCCAGCACCCCCCGCCCCATCGGGCGGGGGCCAATGGCGGCCTCCTCCTGCGCCGTCAGGCCGACCGTCACAAACTCCGCCAAGCCCCGCCCGTCGGGGCGCGCCACGCCGAGGGCCGCGTAGCGCGCCCCGGAGAGCCTGCGGGCGGAGTCCGCGATGTGGCGGAGCGCGTCCACGCCGGTCTGACTGGAGAGGATGTCCAGGGCGACCCGGCTGGCCGCCTCCAGCACCACTGTACGACCCTGCGCCTCCGCCTCCAGCCGCCGCATCGCCTCCTCGGCCCGGATGCGCTCGGTGATGTCCCTTGCCACGACGACGGCCCCACAGATCCGGCCGAGGGCATCCCGGGCCGGGGACACGGTGAGCAGGACGTTCAGCCGGCGTCCGTCCTTGGTCAGACGCACCGTCTCCAGGTGGTCCACCCACTCGCCGTGGGCGATGCGCCGGCTGATGTCCGCGGCCTCGCCGGCGCGCTCCGGGGGCAGCAGGCGCGTCACCGGCTGGCCGACCATCTCCGAGGCCGTGTAGCCGTACATGCGCTCGGCCCCCCGGCTCCACGAGACGATCACGTTGCGCAGCGTCTTGCAGAAGATGGCGTCGTCTGATTGTTCGAGCAGCGTGTCCAGCACCGGCGCCAGCTCCGCCAGCCGTGCCTCGGAGAGAGCCTTGCGGCGATCTTCAGCCATCGGCAATGTCATGCCCCCCTTCCCCCGGCGAATTCGGCCGGGTTATTTCAGTATGACACAGGACGGGGCCGTCGCCGTCAGAAACGCCGCGCCGCCATTACCGACCAGTCCGGGAGGGGAAGGTCCCGTGCGGCGCAGAAGCGGTGGACCTGTTCCTGCGCCTCGGGTGGTATCGAACTCGGCGGCAGGCGCCAGTCGGAGTGGCTCAGGTCGTTCTCTTGGAGGGAGATGCCGTCCCCGGCGATGCGGATGACGTTAAGGCCGTCGTGGGTGCGCAGGTAGTAAATTGGGCCCATTGGCGTCTTCTCTCCTGATGCCTTCCCCATCATCCCTTCTGGCCGCCGCCCTTCGGGCGAACACACTGCGGCAGGACGCGCGCCGGAGCGGCTTCAGGGGACGCCAGGGCCTCCCTCGGTGATGGGGCCGTAGTCGAGGCGGCAGTCGGCCGGCAGTCTGGCGAAGTGCTCTTCACAAAGGGCGTGCCAGCCCGTCTCGTCGGACGGCCAGCAGTCCGGGTCCCCCAGCAGCGGGCCTTCCAGCGAGACCTCCTCCGGCCGGAAAACGTAGTCGGCCATGGTTCGCTGCCCCTCCAGGCTGCACACGTCGCACAGCACGGGAGGGCGAAAGGTCATCTCAGACATCGGTGGCGCTCCTTTCCGGGCCAGTGAAAGCACTGGCCTTCTCATCCGCGGCGGTCGAGCCGCGTGGCCCCACTTCCCAGGGCCAGCAGGCCGGATGCCCGGCCAGGAACGATGCCCAGTCCAGCGCGGACCAGTTGAGCAGAGACCGTGCCGGCTCCGCGCCGGCGTTTCCGGCGGCGGGGAGTGCGGGCACACCTCGCGCCGCCGGCACCGGACAGCCGACGGACTTCATCCCCGGCAGGACGGCTCCCCCGTGGGCGCCCTCCACGAAGGCGACAATGCACCCGCACATGTCCCGGAAGAAGCCGCTGTCGAACTGCCCGAGGTAACAGCCGCAGCGTGCGCTGAACACCGCGCCCTCGCGGACGACGGCGGCCAGTCCGATCCGGTCGTGGACGCTGTTTTCGTCGA
>JAFAZD010000181.1 GCA_019239955.1 Armatimonadota bacterium
GTCAACAATAAATGAAACGACTGATCGGGCTTCTGCTGGCGCTGCTCGGCCTCGCCTGCCCGGCGTTGGCCGCGCCGGTCATGCTGATCGGGACGGACTTCGGGACGGCCCGCCAGCCGGTCCATGTCGTCACGGCAACCCAGACCATTGACGGCGTACTGCCCGACGGCTGGCAGGACAATTCCAGTTGGAACCCGACGATCCGGGTCCACTATCGGGTACTGAGCGAGGGCGGGCGGCGCTTCTGGCGCGTGGAGAACGGGCCGGACGGACGCGCCCAGATCATGCACCCGCTGCCGGACGTGACGACGCACGTGTTCTACGACCTGACCCTGACGGCACGGGGCCGCGCTCCCGACCGTGTGGAGTGCGGCGTGCGGCTCGTGGGTGATCCGTACACCAACGTCGGCCCGGCCACGCTGAGCCTGACGCCGCAATGGAGGACGTACCACTTCCGAATGCCGGTGGATCCGCAGGGGCAGAGCATTGGGTTCTGGTTCAACTTCAACCCCGGCGTCCAGATGGACATCACGCGGTTTCGCCTCGCGCGGCTGACGCAGGCGGACCTGATTGATGAGATCAAGGCGCGCGACCCCCACGGGGGCCGGGGCAACCTGGCCCGGATCACGCGCTTCCCGCTGGGGCTGCCGGTCGGCTGGAGCGTGGATCGGGAGCATTCGCTGGGTGAGGAGGTAACGGTCGCCTCCGATCCGGCTATGATCGGGCCAAGCGGCGCGCCATCCCTGAAGATCGTCAACCCGCACGGCGCGCCGGTGACGGGGGACCCGTTTGTCGTGCCCTGGACCTTCGCGCCGCACGTCCTGAGCCTGTCCCTGCGCGGGCAGGGCGGCGGGCAGATCGTGGTGCGGGGCGAGGGAAAGGGACTGGCCCAGAAGGCGTTCACGCTCACCGACAGTTGGCAGCGGGTCACGGTGCCATTCAGGCCGCTGTTTCTCGGCAAGGCGCACGACTTCCAGCTTCAGTTCACCGGCACGACCTGGGTGGACGCCGTGCAGGTCGAGCAGGGGGCGCAGGCGCGTCCCTACGCGCCGCCGATGCCGGCGGAGGTGGCGCTGGCCTGCCCGGGATCCGACGCGGGGCTGGTGCGGGTGCAGTTCGCGGACGAGCCAGCCCTGATCCACTACGCCGTGGTGGGCGCGGCGGGCGGCGTCCTGCGGGCGCGCGTCGTCAATGTCTATGGCGAGGCGAAGTCCCTGCCCCCCGTTAGTTGGGCCTCCCCCGCCCCCAATGATGGGGGAGCCGGAGTGATTCGGGGCACGCTGTTCTACGCCGTCTTCCCGAAGCGCCCCTACGGCCCGTTCCGGGTGGAGGCGTGGGTGGAGGACGGGCGGGGGCATCGCCTGAGCGGGGACGGGGAGATCGTCGTCAACCGCCTGCGCCGACCCCGCTTCTGGGGGCGGGACGCGCCCCAGTCGCCATTCGGTGTCCACATCAGCCCGACGCGCCAGCAGGCCCTGCTAGCGAAGGCCATCGGCGCGAACTGGGTACGGACGCACGACGCGGGCCTGCAATGCACCGGCTGGTCGTTTCTCGAGCCGACGCCGGGCGAGTGGCACTTTGACGACGCGGACGTGGCGCGCTACCGGGCGCAGCACCTGGATATCCTGGGGATGCTCTCCACCGCGCCCGGCTGGGCGACCTCCCTGGGCCGCCCGGCGACGGGGTACTGGGACCGTTACGTCGAGCCGAAACGCATGGAGGACTGGGCCAACTACGTGCGCCGGACAACCACGCACTACCGAGACGCCATCCACGCCTACGAAATCTGGAACGAGCCGTGGGGCGACTACTGGGGCGTCTGGGACGAGAAGCAGGGTCATTCGGTCAAGACGCCGGACAGCATCGCGCACTTCGGCGTGCTGCAGAAGACGGCCTACGACACGGCCAAGGCGGCGGACCCGGCGCTGACGATCCTGGGCTTCAACACCACGGACGCGCCGGACTGGACGCGGGGCGTGCGGGACGCCGGCGGGCTGTCCTCCTGCGACGTGTTCTCGTACCACCACTACACCGGGCGGCGCGTCGGCTGGCCGGACGATGACGTGCGGCGGGTGCTGACGGCGGCGACGCAGGGGCCGATGCCCAAGCCCATCTGGCTGAGCGAGGGCAACGCCGTCAACGGGATGCTGGACGTGGGGATGTACCGGGCCACCGTCCCCGGCGTCCCGCCCGACGCTAATCTGGACGCGGCGGACCGCCTGAGCCGATTCGTGGTCAGCCTGCTCGGCCATGGCGTACGAAAGGTGTTCCTGTACACCATGGCGTATGGGGGCGTGCTGGGCGCGGGGGGCGCTCCCTGGCAGACGCTGGTGACGGAGGACGGCTACCTGCACCCCTGCGGCGCAGCCTACTCGGCCCTGACGTGGCAGTTGGAGGGGCTGAACGCCGTGGGGACGCGGACGCCCGCGCGGGGGGTGACGGAGTGGCTGTTCGCCGGCCCGGGCCGCCGCGTCTCCGTGCTGGCCGCCGCGCCGGGCCACGCGCCCTACGTCGTCCCATCCGTCCAAGGGGCGACTGTCACGGACCTATTCGGCAACCCGTTGCCGCCAGGCACTCTGCTGGGCGAGACGCTAGTATATGTGTCCAGCCCGCGCGGAGTGGCCCCCTAGCGCGCAATTCTGGGGGAACCGGAAGAGGCCCCGGCGCTGGAACCGCCGGGCTAAACGGACGGAACCCCCTTCGGGGCTAGGAAAGACTTCCCTTTAGCCCCGAAGGGGGTTTTCTCCGTTTAGCCTGGGGGTTCAGCCCCAGGTGTTCTCAGGCCGACGGTTCCAGAGCCGGGCGGCGGCTGACCGACGCCCGGCTTTTCCGTCGCGCGGCGTTGCGGCGCACGGACTCGATGTATTCCTCGGTCACGGCCCGCTCAAAACTGCGATAGCCGGCCAAGTGGAAGCCGTGCCTTTTGGCAAGGCGGCTGATCTCCGTGACCTGTGCCACCGACACGTCCTTGCCCAAGGTGAAGGACTCATAGCGGCCCTCCAACGCCAAGATCATGGTCTCGGACATACAGGCGTAGGCCATCTTGATCGGGAAGCCGAAGTTGAACCGGAAGTCCACGGCATGGCCGGGGACGGCGACGACGCCGCCCTCAATGACCAGCACGTCGTCGCGCTCCTTGGCGACCCGGACGGAGACATCGCGGGGGCGGGCGACATCGCAGACGACGCAGCCGGGGGCCAAGTCCTCCGGCTGGATCACGGCGTCGGCCGCGCTGGTGACGGTGATGATGATCTGGGCGTCGCGCAGCCCTGCGTGGACCTGATCATACAGCGTGGCGTTGCCTGTCGGCAATTCCCCCTTCACCTGTTCCAGCCGCGCCAGATCCCGGCCGATCAGGGCCACCTCCGCCGCCTGGGGGGCGAGCAGGTGCGCGCAGGTGCGCCCGATGCTGCCGGTCGCCCCGACCACGGCGACCTTGGCCCGCGCGATGTCAATCTCCATGCGCCGGGCGGCGTCCAGCGCGCCCTCCACCGCCGTCGCCACCGTGTAGGAGTTGCCAGTGGTGACGGCGATGTTGACGTTCTTCGCCACCGTCTGCCCGCCGTCGCCGACCACCGACGTGAACGCGCCCAGCCCGATGATCCCCGCGCCCAGCGACTCGGCCAATTGCGCGCACTGGGTCAGCCGCTGGTAGACGAACTCCTGCGGCAGCTCCATCATCTGCCGGGGCGTGAGCGGGCAGGCGATGAACCAGCCCTCCGCCTCGGCCTCCGTCGGCGACTGGACGCCGGTGATGTGGGAGGCGACGATCGGCTCCTTGTGCTTGATGAGCCACTCCACCGTCTGCTCCGGCAGGTACTGCGCCACGCGGTAGATGCCGCCCTTGCGCGCCACGTCCCGCTTGGCGTTGATGGGGTGAATGATGAACGCGAATTTTTCCACTGGTGTCCTTTTTCGGAACCCCCTCCGGCTCGCCGAGGCTCGCCACCTCCCCCGAAGCGGGAGAGGAAGGAGATACAGGGGCGGGTTCGTTCTCGCAAAAAGCAGCGTCAGCCGGCCGGGTTCGTTTTCCCAGTCTTTGATGGCGTGGCGGAGCGGCGTCTATCAGACCAGGAGAGGACAGCTGCAATCCCCCAGCAGATGAGCCCAAAGATTGCCCCGACACGCGCAAAAACATAGTGATACGGCATAGACACGGATGATGCCATAAATACTATACCTATCGCACGAATAGAATGGATGATATACTGCTTATCCATTGGCTCGCGCCGCCGCAACCGCTCCCCAACCTCGCCGAACAGCACCCCCAGGCAAAACGCCAGTATCAATAAACTCCAGGTGTAACCGCTCACGGTGGTCTCCTTCCGCAGTCACGACCGATGGACTTACCCAGGCTTACCTACCTTGTACCCGTAAAGGCGATATGTTCAGCGGGGCCGGAGCAAGAAGGCGTGGGCGATGCGGTTGTGCTTGCCGTTGCCGATGATCCAGCCAGCATTGTTGATGGCGACCGGCTCCTCCAACACCCAGCCGCTGCCCCTCGGGATCAGATCATTCAAATTGTAGAGGTGGCCGCCGCGCCAGAGGACGGCGCGCTCGTTGCCCTTACGGGCGACGTGGCCGACGATGCGGCCCACGATGTCTCCCCGGTCGTTGAGCGCCGTGGCGCGGGTGTCGCGGATGCCGGGCAGGGTGCCCAGGTCGCGCATCTTCCCGCTCTGCCACAGGAAGGCGCGGAAGACGGGCGAGCCGCCGGCCTGCCGCCGGTTGGTCCAGCCGATGACTTGGCCGCGCGCGTTGATGCCGTGCGCCTCCGTGTCGCCGAAGCCGGGCAGCGTGCCCAAATCCGTCGTCCGGTTTCCCTGCCAGAACAACGCATGGGAGCGGAAGAAGGTTCCGCCCGGCCCCACTCCGCTGCCGGCGATCTGCCCGCGCCCGTTGACCGCAAAGGCCGTGGTCGTGGTGAAGCGCGGCGGCATCGGCAGCCCACGCATCTTGCCGTTCTTCCAGGAGAACGCCTGCCCGTTGGACACTCCGACGACCTGGCCGGCGTTGTTGATGGCATAGGCCTCGCTGATGGCGAGCGACCCGCCGCTGCGCGGCAGCGCGCCGAGCAGGCGCAGTTTGCCGTTGGCATAGAGGAACGGCGTGTACGTCCCTGACTCGGGCCGTGCGCTGTAGGCCCCGGCGATCTGTCCCCGATCGTTGATGCCCGCCGCGTAGTAGTGGCGTCCCGGCATGTTGTTCAGCTTGCGCTTGGCGCCGCCGCTCCACAGAAAGACGTAGGTGATGTATTCGCCGTCCGGCCCGCGCACATGCGTGTCCGCGCCGCCGACGATCTGCCCCCGGTTGTTGATCGCATAGGCCACGCTCTCATCCCCGCCCAGCGTCCCCAGATCGGTGACGCTGTAGCGCGGCGCGGGAGGCGCGGCGTGGAGGTTCGGCAGGAACAAGGTCAGAAGGCAGGCTGAGAGCAACAGGGTAGGTAAGGATCGCATGGGTTTGCCGGCGGTAGGGACCGGCATTGGAAATGCCGGGCTATTCTCCAGGGAAGAAAAGTCCCTGCGGGACTGAAGAGTGGTGGCATGGTTCGTTTCAATGGGTCAACGGGGTCAGCAGAAACGCCCGTTCCTGCCCGTTGTGTAAGCCGTTCCCGATGATTTGGCCGTGGTTGTTGATGTCGTTGGCCGATGTCAGTTCCCAGCCGGATTCGGGCGGAAGGAGGTCTTGAAGATTTGTCTTGACGCCATTCTGCCAGATGAAGGCTGAGAGGGGCTGGGGGGACTGCTCGAATTCATTGTCAAGCCAGCCGTCCGACCCAACAACTTGGCCGTGATCGTTGATGGCGCAGGCCACCCGCGCCTCTATCTCCTGCGTGTGACCGTCCTGCCAGACGAAATGCCGCCAAGAGTAGAGGGGGTAGTTGTCAGCCTCGAACTGAGTCAATGTCTCACTGCTTACGCCTGCGGAGGCTCGTCGGGTGATCTCCTCTAGAACTTCCCTCTTCTGCGACCCGGCCCGGACAAGCACCTGCCGCTGGTCGTTGACGGCAACGGCCTGGCTTTCCTCGTACCCCGGCAGTGAGCCGAGCAGGATAACCCCATCGCCGTCCCAAAGAACGGCTTGTTCCAGCATCTGACCTTCCCCCCATATCCACCCGGCCAGTCCCACGACAACCCCCTGCTGGTTCACCGCGACGGCCTTGCTCCGGCGGTAGCCCGGCGGCAGGGGCAAGTCCCGCCGCACCCCATCCTGCCAGATAAAGCCGTCATGCCTTGCCTCTTCCGCCGACTTGATCTTTTCAGGGTGCGTCATCACGTGCCCGACCACCTGGCCGCTGTCGTTGATGGCCTCGGCAAAACTGACAAGTGAGCCGTCGCCCCAGAGGGGAGCGGCCACGCCATCCTGATAGATGATGGCTTGGAAAGAGTCAAATCCTCTACGGCTATGCTTGTATTGAGTGCCGACCGCCTGCCCCTGATTGTTGATGCTGGTGAGGCTCACCGTGGCGACGGGATGCATCCGTCCATCACCCCAGAAGAAGGCATGAGAACTCTTCCCATCACTTCGTAGATCGCCAATGATCTGGCCCCGGGCGTTCAAGGCCTTGGGGCTGACGTGGGCGAAGCCGGGGAGGATGCCCAAGTCGGTGATGGTATAGCAGGCGTCAGTCATGACAGTGCCTGGACGCGGGGTTGCCAGTTAAGTTTTTCCAGGAGGCCCATGTAGTCGTCGGCGGTGAGTTGGTCGGGCTTGCGGCCCGACAATGCGACGAGGACGCCCTCCATGACGTTGGTGCCGAAGGAGCCACCCTCAATTTCGGGGGTGGTGGTGATGAGGCGGGCGACGCCGCGCTTTTTGAGTTCCTCGATGTCGACGGGGCGGGTGGTGTTGGTGAGGATGGTTTTGCCCGGCAGGGCATCGGGCATGTGGCGGCGGATAAAGGGGAAGTCCCCGGCGATGATGTCGGCCTCGGCGTAGAACTTCTCCCACTTCGGGACGATCACGTTCTGCTTCTCGCCGGTCGGGTAGAGCCACTTGAAGGGCAGGCGGACGATGACGGGCAGGAGCAGGCGGGCGGCCCGCTGCAAGGCGGGCATTGAGCGCAGGGCGATCGGCAGGCCCAGGCCGAACATGAAGTCGCCGTAGACGACCGACGCGCCCGTCTCGGCCAGGGCCTCGGCCATGCCGAAGCGGTCCACCGCGCTGACCAGCAGCACCTTGGAGTGGGCGAAATCCACGGTACCCTCACGCTGCAGGCGATGCACCGTCTCGCGCTCCAGAGTGTTTTTCAGGCCGCTACCGTCCACCACGGGCGTCTTTTTGGCGGCAGATGCCAATCGTTCAATCTCGCGGAACGTGTAGCGGCGGCCCGCCGCCCAGATGTACATGTCCGTGCCGCCCAGGCCGAAGGCGTCCACCTGGCCGTCCAGCTCCATCAGTTTCTTACGGAACAGCGCCATGTCGCCGTCCGTGCCGATGCGTTCAATGGCGAAGTCCTCGCCCAGAAAGCGGGCGGTGGCGGCCTTGTCGCGCGCCGAGGAGCCGAGACTGATGCTGGTGATTCGCTTCATGGTTTGCCTTTGAGGGACGGCCCTTGCTTTTGACGGGAAAATCGGGTAGAGTATGGCGAAATCTTTTTTCGCAGATTATCCCATTATAGCAGATACGCGCCGGGGACGCAATTGCCGCCTTAGCATACAATCATTCCCGGCCGGTCAAAAAGGAAGTAACCCAGTCACTATGGAATCACTGCGTATCGTGATCGCGGACGATGAGCCGATCATCCGGCTGGACCTGCGCAAGACCTTGGAGAACATGGGCCACCAGGTCGTCGGCGAGGCCGGCGACGGCGCCAAGGCCGTGGACCTGGCCCGCGAGCTCAAGCCCGACATCGTCATCCTGGACATCAAGATGCCGCAGATGGACGGCATCGAGGCGGCCAAGATCGTCAGCACCGAGGGCATTGCCCCGGTGTTATTGCTGACGGCCTACTCGCAGAAGGACCTGGTGGAGCGCGCGTCCGAGGCGGGCGTCTTCAACTACCTGGTCAAGCCGTTCAAGGAGGCCGACCTGTACCCGGCCATGGCCATCGCCATGGACCGCTACAAGGAGTTCGTCGAGCTGGAGAACGAGGTCTCCGACCTGGAGAACAAGCTGGACACCCGCAAGGCGGTGGACCGCGCCAAGGGCATCCTGATGGACCAGTACGGCCTCAAGGAGCAGGAGGCGTTCCGCCGCATCCAGGTGCAGAGCATGAATACCCGTAAGTCCATGCGCGAGATCGCCGACGCGATCATCATCGCGCATAGCGTGTAACCCTCATAACGTAGGGGCAACTCGGTGGGTCGCCCCTACCCCACCATCACCCATGAACAACCGACGACACGCTGCTGTGCCGCCCAAGATCGGCTTTGGGCGGCGCAATCTGTTTTTGCAGAGGCACGCGGAGACGGTGCATCGCCACGAGCATCATCTGCGGCAGCTCAAGGCCGCCCTGGAGGCGCGCACCGAGGAGCTGGGAGCCGCGCAGGCGCGCATTCGGGAGATGGAGCGCGCCCACGACGAGCGCCACGCCGAGGGCGAGGCCCTGCGGCGCGTCGGCGAGGCGATGGGGTCGCTGTTCGACCTGCAGGAGATGTTAAACGCCGTCGCGGGGGTCGCCGTGCAGATGACGGGCACGGACTCGTCGCAGGTATACCTGTTCAACGGCGCCCGCGACACGCTGGTGCTGCGGGCCGCCGCCGGCGAGGACGGGGAGGAACTCGTCGGCAAGGTGCAGCTGAAGGTCGGCGAGGGCCTGGCGGGCTGGGTCGCCCAGCACAAGGAGGCCGCCGCCGTCGGCCGTGACGCCTACCATGATGCCCGCTTCAAGTTCATCCCCGAGCTGCACGAGGACAAGTACGAGAGCATGTTAAGCGTCCCGCTGGTCTACCGGAGCGACGTGATC
Organism: Armatimonadota bacterium; assembly: GCA_019239955.1. Taxonomy (GTDB): domain Bacteria; phylum Armatimonadota; class Armatimonadia; order Armatimonadales; family Capsulimonadaceae; genus JAFAZD01. Next base: position 8,912 of record JAFAZD010000181.1, read on the forward strand.
GGCGTCATCAACGTCCGCACCACCAAGGCGCACGAGTACACGCAGACCCAGGTGCGCCTGCTGCAGTCCATCGCGTCGCAGATCGCCGGGGCCATCGAGAACTCGCGCCAGTACCGCAAGCTGGAGAAGCGGGCCTCGCAGCTGTCGACCCTGTCCGAGGTCAGCAAGACCCTCACGGGCGACCTGTATCTGGAAGAGATATTGCAGCTCATCGTCGCCGCGACCGCCAAGACGATGGCGTTTAAGATCTGCGCGCTGATGCTGCTGGACGAGGACAAGCAGGAGCTGGTCATCAAGGCGACGCAGAGCACGAGCAAGGACTACGCCCGCAAGCCCAACGTCAAGATGGGCGAGAGCATCGCCGGGCGGGCGCTGGCCGAGGGCCGCACGATCACCGTGGCCGACGTGAAGCAGTCGCCGGAGTACGCCAGCCCGGAGATCGCGCGCAAGGAGGG
>JAFAZD010000183.1 GCA_019239955.1 Armatimonadota bacterium
TCGAGGCGCAGCGCCTGCGCATGCGCACGCAGTACGACCTCGAGATGATGCAGGAGGTCGGCTTCTGCAGCGGCATCGAGAACTACTCGGCGCCGATCGACGGCCGCGCGCCCGGTGAGCCGCCGCACACGCTGCTGGACTTCTTCCCGGACGACTTCTTGGTGGTCCTCGACGAGAGCCACCAGACCGTGCCCCAGCTGCACGGCCAGTACGAGGGGGATCGTTCCCGGAAGGAAACCCTGATCGAGCACGGCTTTCGGCTTCCGTCGGCGGCGGACAACCGGCCGCTCCGTTTCGAGGAGTTCTACCAGCGCGTCAATCAGTGTCTGTTCCTGTCCGCCACGCCGTCGCCGTACGAGGTCCAGCAGTCGACCCAGGTGGTCGAGCAGATCGTGCGCCCGACCGGACTCATCGATCCTGAGGTCATCGTCAAGCCCACCAAGGGCCAGATCGACGACCTGATCGCCCAGATCCGGGACCGGACCGAGCGGGGCGACCGGATCCTGGTGACCACCCTCACCAAGAAGATGGCCGAGGACCTGACCGACTACCTGCTGGAGATGGGGCTCCGGGTGCGCTACCTGCACTCCAACATCGACACCATCCAGCGCACCGAGATCCTGCGGGATCTCCGGCTGGGCGAGTTCGACGTGCTGGTCGGGATCAACCTGTTGCGAGAGGGGCTCGACCTGCCCGAGGTCTCCCTGGTCGCCATCCTGGACGCGGACAAGGAGGGCTTCCTGCGCTCGGAGACATCGCTGATCCAGACGGTCGGGCGGGCGGCGCGCAACGTCGGCGGGCAGGTCATCATGTACGCGGACACCATCACCGGCTCGATGCGGCGGGCGATTGACGAGACCAACCGGCGGCGTGCCATCCAGGAGGCGTACAACCAAGAACACGGTATCACGCCGACGACGGTGACGAAGGCGGTGCGGGAGGTCATCGAGGCGAAGAAGATCGCGGAGCAGAAGAGCTACTACAACGTCTCGCGCAACCGCGCGCCGGAGACACTGCCGCTGGATCAACTGATGTCGGCGCTGTCGGACATCGAGAAGGAGATGAAGCAGGCGGCGCGGGCGCTGGAGTTTGAGCGGGCGGCGGAGTTAAGAGATGAGTTGAGCCGCTTGAAGAAACTGCTGCCGGCGGGGGCGAAGAAGTAGGCGGTCCCCACCCCCTAGGGCCAAAAGAAAGGGCGGGCCGTGAGGCCCGCCCTTTTTATCGTCTACGGCGCGCCGCTGGACGGGATCACCGGCGAGAAGCGCGGGTTGATGGTCTCGTAGAAGATGTCCGATGTGCCGGCGCGCGTGCTGGTCCAGAAGAGCCAGATGTTGTGCGGGTAGAGCGTGGCACCCGCGGCTTGCCCGTTGAGGTAGGCGAGCGGGTCGAGGAAGGCGGTGGCGGCGCTCTCGTTTCGGATGGTGCGGATGGGTACCGCGTAGCCGTCGCTCACGGCGGCCTCCTGCGCGCCGGGCGCGATGTCATTGGCGGCGATCTGGTTGGACGAGTCGTTGTAACGCGGCTCGTCAATCCAGTGGACCACGGCCGTCGCCGGGAGCGGAATGGGATTTCCGCCGGCGTCCACCTCCGTGCTGGTGCCGTTGATGGTGACGATCCAGCCTTCTAGGGCGCGGCCGCTGTTGACGATGGGGAAGTAGAGGCGTCCGCGCGTCGCGTCCACGTCCACCACCCCACCGCTGTTGCGGTCGTAGAGGAGCGTCCCACCCAGGCTCACGTCTACCTGCGGCTTGCCGCCCTGTACCAGAATGGGCATGGGCAGGCCGTTGGCGTCGAGCAGGGCGACGGTGAGGCGCTGGGTCTTGTACCAGAGCGCCGGGCCGATGGGCGGCGTCGCATCCATGACGGCGGGCTTGTGCCAGACGAACCAGTAGCGGTCGGCCTGAACGTGCGGACCGATACCGGACGAGTTGGGCTGGAACGTCTGGTCCAGGAACGCCGTCGGCTCGGTGTCGGCCAGCGGATCGGTCGTGATGCGGCGGGCGGTCGCGTTAAATACCGCCGTGACGGTCACGCCCGCCGGCAGCGGCAGGCTGAAGCGGACTCGCCCCCCCGCCGGGTCCACGTAGACCGTCTGGCCGCCGATGGTCGTCCCGCCCGCGCCCGGCAGCTTGACGCCGGTGAAGACCAGCAGGCCGCTCGCCCGGTCGTAGGTGAACTGGACGCCGGGCAGCAGCGGGCGGGTGCCGTCGGGATTCAGCGGCCGGCTGAGGTCCAGCAGCAGGGACGCCGTGGGGTTGCCGCCGACAGTGACGCTGACGTTGAGGATGCCGTTGCGCAGCCAGCCGACGTCGCGGGCCTGCCACCAGCCGCTGCTCTGGAACGGCTGGAGCTGCTCGGTGAGCTGGCGGAAGGGCAGCAGGGCGAGCAGGGTCACGGCGTTGTTCGGCTGGCCGTTGGCCTGGCGCGGATGGTAGGGCCGGTAGCGGCTGACGTAGACATCGGCGTTGCCGCTGGCGCTGATGCCGCCATATGTCACCTCAATGGCCGGGATGGCGTTGCCGAGGTTGCTTAGGGTCGAGTCGGGCGCGAAGGCCAGCACGGGGGCCGGGTCGGAGACCGAGACGAGGCCGGCGGGGACGGGCAACACGGCGGGCTGGCCCGCCGACCCTGTGCCGGAGGTATCCGTGCCGAACCGAAGGCTCCCGCCGGAGGTATTCGCGGGGCTATAGTAGAGCGCAGTGCGGCCACGTGTGCCGCCGGTCCAGAAGGCCCAGAGATTGCTGCCGATGGCGTTGCCCTGGACGGTGCTGCCTGAATTGCCCGTGGTGACGTCGTTGAAGCTCACGCCGGAGAACTTCAGGCCGCGAACGCCGGACTTGGGCTGCGGCGAGGAAGTCACGAGCACGGGGCTGCCCACCGCTCCGGTGTCCGGCGCCACAGGATAGGCGTAAAGATTGGTCGTGGAGGCCGCGCCGCTGCCGACCACGTTGATGTCGAAGGCGTAGACCGTGCCGTCGCTGCTGTTGGGGCTGCCGTTGAAGTAGTACGGCTGATCCGGCGCGACGCTCCAGCCGACGTTGCTGCCGGCGGGCAGGCTGGGCTTGACGGAGGCGATGGGCGACCACCAGAGGTTGTTGCCGGCGGGCGCGAAGAACGAGTTGCCGCTCTGACCGTTGAAGCCCAGGTTCGCGGCCGCGATCCGGTACGGCGGCGCGCCGTTGCCGGCGGCGTAGTCGCGCGAGGTCGTCCAGTAGAGCGACAGGTTGCCGGTGTTCGGGTCGCGGAAGGCGGCGGGCAGGAAGTCCGCGGCCCCCCGATTGCCGGCCCCTTGCGGATTCAGATCGATCTGGGGCAGCGCGCCGGGGGTGAAGTTGTCGGTGAGGCGGTCTTCCTGGACCGTGACCTTGACCTGCGTACCCGGATCGCTGTAGGCCTGCAAGGCCTGCGGCACACCGGAGGCGTTCAGGGCCAGCTTGAACGTGTCCAGCGCGGTCGGGTCGAGCTGATTGGCCGTGGTGGGGTTGAACGGAGCGGGACTGCTCGTCCAGATGCCACCGGGGAGACCGCCGTAGAGCGGGCCGACCAGCGGGTTATAGGTGATGTTGCCGCTCCCATCAACCACGTCATAGCCTTCGAACAGCCGCAGGGTCTGCGAGTAGGTGCCGACGGGCGTACCGAGCGGGACGGCGACGCTGACGGCGGGCTTGCCGGAGGCCGGAACGTACTGGTTGTAAGTCGGCGAGGTCGGATCCCGATCAATCGCCTCCATTTGGTTGTTGACTATTATTGGCTGATCGCTCGTGCCGTACAAGTAGTACGGGTTGCCCTTGATGTTGTCGTGCGGCACATCCGGCACGGTCATCGGGGTGCCGGGGAAGTCCGGGTTGCTGCCGTCGCTGACGCGCGGCTTGTGGAACGTGACAACGGGATACAGACTCGCCTGGCCGTTGGCGCGGACGCTGGGATTGACGCCGAAGGCTTCGGCCAGGTCCGTGTCCAGCGAGGAGCGCACAAGGTCGGGCAGCTCCGCGCCGCCCAAGCCGGTGCGCGGGCCGGTGCGAACGCCGTTGAAGTCGAAGCCGGGAATGAACGACAACTGGTCGAACCGGCTCGTGTCGAGCGCGTCGGACAGCAGCGGCAGAGCACTGACGCTGGGCGACGTGTTCGGCTGGAGATACAGAAGCTTCTGATCCAGGTGCGGGTTGATCAGGTTGGTGTTGCCGGTGTTGTAGATGGTCAGCGGCCGGAAGTACGGCTGGTACGTCGGGTTCGTCGGCGCGAACAGGCCGGACGGCACGTTGGGATTGCTATAGTTCTCGGTCTGGATGCCGAAGCCGTGCGGCACGACGCCGACATCAGTGACCTGGTTGCTGATGCTGGTGGACAGGTCCACGGGGACGCCGGTGAAGACCTGGACGTTGCGATAGGGGAACTGGATGGGGCGGGCGTTAGGGTTGAAGTTGCGGCCGCCGGAGGTGGCGGCGACCATCTCCGTCGCCTGATAGCCCATCGGGAACAGGTTAGCGGGGTTCCCTACGTTCGTCGGCGTGGGCGTAATGCCGGCACGGCTGGAATTGTCCCAGAGTTGGAGGTTGGCGGGCTGGAACTTGGGCACACTGACCTGGACGCGCACGGAGTCCGGGTTGACGGCGCGGCCCTGGTAGGTCGTCGGCTGGGTGAAGTTAACGCCCGTGACGCTGGGCAGCGTCGCCCGCGTTGGGTACGTAACGTTCGCGCCTGGCGGGGAGGCATTGATGCTGCTGGTGGTGGGCAGGGCGGCGATGCTCTGGGTGAGATTTTGCGCGAGGATGTCCGGGTAGTCCAGGCTCTGGTTGCTGCCGACGATGGGGGCGGTCTCCCAGGGGAGGGGGTTGATGGCCGCGCCGGGGCCGTTACTGCCATTGCCGGTGTTGTCGTTCCACCCGAGGTTGCGGGACACGACGCTTACCTGGAGCGTATACACCGGATTGCCGCTGCTGTCCAGGTGTGAGCCGAGCAGGCTCCGGTCGGCGATGTCGAGCGTGGCGGGGCCGAAACCGGAGCCCGCCGCGATGCCGTTGCCGCCGTTGGAGAACGCGCCGGACGGCGGCGCGGCGCTCGGCGGATTCGGGTCGGTGTTGTCGCCCTGGGTGTTGTGGGCGATCTGCGGGGTGGTCGTGATCACGCGGATGTTGGCCTGCGGGTAGTTCGCGGCCTGCGCCCGCAGGCCCTGAACCGGCCTGGTCGGGTTGTTGGTGCCATTGGCGACGCCGGAGCCGCTGGGCGGGATCACGTTGGTGTAGACCCGGTTGCCGTTGGAGGCCGCCTGTAGGTCATAGACGGGCGGCAGCGTGGGGTCAACGGCCCGGAAGGGGCCGATGCCGTCCGAGAACGTTCCGTTGGTGTAGCCGCCGACGACCTGCGCCGGATCGGTGCCGGACAGCGGGATGCCGCCGCCGCGCACGGCCAGCGGGTTCAGGATGGCGAACGTCGGCTGGTCAACGGCGACGTTGCCCGCGCCGACGCCGCCGGTCGTCGCCCCCAGGGTGCTGGGCGCGCCGCTGGCGGGGGTGAAGGAGCCGCCGATCAACCGGTAGACCTGGACGGGCTGCTGGACATTGATGATGCGGCGGCGCGCACCGGGCGTGTTGTTGTAGTTCACGCCGTTCGCGTAGGCGACGTGGTAGGACGCGGCGGCGACCCATCCATGCCCGGTGGTGTCGAGCAGCAGGGTCTGCGGCGCGGCCAGCTCGGCGGGCGTGCCGGCGTCGCTGCGCTTGTAGATGCCCTGGCCCGCGTCGGAGAAGTCAATGGTCGTGGCCGCCGGATAGGCCGTGTTGGGGATCGTGAGGGTGTCCTGTCTGGGCTGTCCCTGCTGTCGTCCGCCTCGGCCGACCGGCGTGACATCCGAGAGGTTGACCGTGATGATCCCGCCGTCACCGTAGGCGACAGTGGGGTCGGTGGGGTCCACCAGCACCTCATGGCCGTTGGCGGCGAACGTCGCGCCAGCGTTGTTCGCGTCGGTGGTGCTGGTGACGGTTCCGGGGGGCACGACGTTGCCGATGCGGATGTAGCAGTCCTGGCCCCACTCGAACACGGCGGGCGGGCTGGTGCCGCCCATGGGGTTGGCCTGGGTCATGTCCCTGCTGCTGGCCGGATGGCTGGCAGAGCCGTCGAAGATGAAGGAGCGCAGGGACAGGTTGGGGTTGACCGTCGAGGCCGCCACCTGGGAGGGCACGGGCGGGACCGGGAGGCTGTAGCCGATCGTCCCGCCCAGGGAGGTCTGGTTGGGCGTGAAGCCCCGGCACAGGCCCAGGGAGTTGTCGCCGATGTAGACCCAGTCGCGGACGGAGTCCACCGCCCCGCCGCTGGCCAGGTTGTTGCCGGGCAGGTTCTGCACGTCGGCGGCGGAGACGGCGGGCGAGGAGATGGGGCCGGCGCCGGCGATGGTGACGTCGACGCGCAGCTGGGGGAAGGCCTCGCCCGTGTTCGGGTTGGAGGTCGGGGTCGCCTGGAACTGGAGCAGGCTGTTGTCGGCGCTGAGGAAGACCGAGCCGCCGTTGCCGCCCGCCGTCGAGCCGTTGACGACCAGCGCGGGCGAAGATTGGAACGCGCCCCCGTTGGGCGACGCCAGGCCGTAGATGCTGCGCTCCGTGTCGTCCTGGCCGTCCACGTCAATCTCGTAGAAGGTGGGCAGGCCCGAGGCCTCGAAGCCGCCGGAGTTCGTGCCGACGTAGAGCATGGCGATCTGCTGGTACTGCGCGGCCGCCGTGCCGTCGAAGGTGATGGTCCGGGCCGCGCCGCCCGCGCCGCCGTGGTCGGTGTGCTGCCAGGCATTGCCGTCGCCCTGCAGGATGGCGGCGGGGTACTCGACGAGGCCGATGGCCGGCGTGACGTTCAGGAAGTCGCCGAGCGGCTCCGACGGCTCGACGACGTTGTCCTTGGTGCTGTCGTTGGGGTCGTTGGCCTGCGGGTAGACCCACGGGTTGCTGCCGGTGACGGCGACGGAGCCGTCCTGATTGACGGCCCAGACGCGGCCATAGTCGGGGTCGTGGTCGAAGAGAGTCGGCGTGCTGCTGCCGCCCTGCGCGAGCAGCTCCTTGCCGATGTCGGCGGCAAAGTAAATGCGGGTGCTGCTGTCGTGCGGGTTGGTGAAGACGAC
>JAFAZD010000375.1 GCA_019239955.1 Armatimonadota bacterium
AGACGGCATCGAGCAGGAAGGCGTTGTTCTGCTTAAGGCCTTCGAGCTGGCCCTGGCCGAGGCGGTCCGCGAAGGTGCTGTTCTCGGCATTACGCACGGCGATGAAGCCGCCCGGGAACAGGCGGGCGATGCTGAAGATGCCGAGCACGAGGATGACCAGCACGACGAGCACCTCGACGAGCGAGGTGCCGCGCTGGCGGCCGTGCCGAAGTCCCTGATTGTTCGCTGGATGCCGCATCGTTGTTCCTGAGAAGAACCCCTCCGGCTCGCTTATTCCCCTCCCGCATCGGGAGGGGTGGCGAGCCGGGGTGGGTTCTTTGGCCGAGGTGGGTCTTTAGGGCCCCGGATTGGCATTGTTGGTCGGTGAGACCTGCCAGAAGTTCGCGCCCGCGACGCCGGGGCTGTCAGCGGGCGGATTGAGGTTGCCGCCCGCCGCGCCCGCCAGGAAACGCGAGGCATCCATGGACTTGGCGCTGCCACTCTCCCAAAGCACCAACACCCGGTTGTCATTCGGGACGTGGTGCGTGGTGCAGGTCACATAAGTGTCCGCCGGCGGGTTGGCCCAGCGCAGCTGGCGGGCGTAGTTATTATCTGAAGTCGGGTTTGCCGCGACGTAATCACTGTATTTTTTCGCCGTAGCCGCACTGATGTCGGTCCAGGATAGCTGGTAGCGGACCACGTAGGCCGGGTTGCTGCTGCTGGGCAGGAAGCGGTTGCTGTTCTGGCCGTCAATCTCCGGGCTGATGTCGTAGGCGTCCGCCAGGTAGAAATCAGTGACGACGCCCGACGCCGGCGGGGGAGGCTGCTGCGTCACCTGCACCAGATTGTAAGTCTGGCCGCTGGGGTCGGACGTGTCTTTTACCAGGCTGTTGACGGGGAGCGGGCCGCCCACGTCTTTGGTCGTCTTCGTGAAATCATGGACCGTGTTGTTCTCATCCGTGAAGGAGACCGGGTCGGTCACGTACTCCGGGTAGAGGCCGGGGAAGTACTGGGCGGCGACCCCGGCGGCCTGCGCCTGCGCCAGCGCCTGGTCCATCCGAATGGCCTGGCCGGTGTTGGGGTCCCGGTAGACGTAGCCGAACAGCACCCCCGGGTAGCGCCCCTGATCCAACTTGAACTGCGCCAGCCCCCGCTGGATGGACTCCAGGTTGGACATGGACGTTTTCTGGCGGGCGTTCTCGCGCATGGTGGCGAACACGGGGAAGATGATCGCCGTCAGAATCGCTATGATGGCGATCACGACGAGCAGCTCGATCAGTGTGAACCCGATGATCCGGTTTGGCTTAGAGCGTGAGGAAGGCATCATGGACGTTCCTTCTCCTTGGGTCGGGCGCGGGGACAGCATCAGCCGTTGTGTGACGAGACAGGGCGGCGAGATGTTCCCGAGTTTCATTAAAAAGATTTAATATTTTTTTCGGCCAGGCCTGCGGGCGCAGGCGGGCCGGCCGTGAGGGGCCAGTAGTGGCGGACGTACCAGTCCCAGAGCGGATGGCCGATGAACAGAGCGATCAGCGCGCCGCCCACCATCGCCGGTCCGAAGGGGATGGCCGTGCGCTCCCCCAGTCGGCGGCGCTTGATGAAAAGCGCGGCCACGCCCTGCACGACGCCGATCAGGACGGCGTAGTACAGGGAGTGCAGCCAGAGCGGGAACAGCAGGTTCGCGCCGATGGCGGCGGCCAGCTTGCCGTCGCCGCCGCCCATGCCGCCCTCGTCCTCGTCCGCCTCGATCTCGGCGGCGCTCGCCCCCTCCAGCGGCGGCGGTGGCTCGGCAAGGCGGCGCAGGGGCGGAATCATCGCCCCCAGGTAGTAGACCGCGATCCAGGCCCAGTCGGCGGCGTTCTCCCGGAGATAATTCCAGCCCGCGCGCAGCGCGCCCCGCTTCGCGCCCACCCCGACGATGACGACGTAGGCGAGGAGGCCGATGCCGTAGATCACGGCGGCGTAACCGGCCGCCCCCGCCAGAGCGGAGCGCAATGGGTGAAAGCGCCCGACCCACCAGGAGATGACGGCCCAATGGGCGAGGCCGATCAGCAGGCCCAGGACATTGAGGCCGTCGGGGATGACGAAGTGCTCCAGGTCAATGAAGAACACGCAGATCAGGGTCGCTAAGAACAGGCACTCGAAAAAAATGTCCGCCGCCGCGCTGAAGTCTTCCGCGCCCGCGAAGCGCCAGGCGACGGCGGCGAACAGCAGTCCGGTCAGCATCTCAATGGCGGGGTAGCGCCAGGAGATGGGGCTGCGGCAATAGCGGCAGCGGGCGCGCAGGGCGAGGAAGGAGAGGACGGGCGCCAAATCCAGTGCCCCCAGGCGGTGCTTGCACTGGGGGCAGTAGGACCAGGTCGGGTCGGACAGGCTGCCGCCGCGCGGCAGCCGCCAGATGACCACGTTCAAGAAGGAGCCGACGTTCAGTCCGAACAGCGCGGCGACGCCGATTGCTGCCGCCAGCCATGAGATCAAGGGCCGCCGCCTCTAGCTGCTGTTGTTGTCGTCGCTGTTGCTGCCGGAGAGGTTGTTGATGACCGAGATCATCGGCATGAACATCCCCAGGACGATCAGAAGAACCGCCGCGCCCAGGAAGACGATCAGGATCGGTTCGATGGCCGCCGCCAGCGAGGCCAGCTGCGCGTCCACCTCGTCCTCATAGAAGTCGGCGATCTTGGCGAGCATGGCGTCCAGCGCGCCCGACTCCTCGCCGATGGAGATCATGTGGATGACCATGGGCGGGAACAGCTTGGACTTGACCAGCGGATCGCCGATGCGATCCCCCTCGCGGATGCGGGCGCGGGCCTCCATGATAGCGTCGGACATGACGACGTTGGAGACGATGCCGGCGACGGTCTCCAGGGCCTGCAGGATCGGGACGCCGGAGACGAGCAGGGTGCCCAGCGTCCGGGCGAAGCGGGCCAGGGCCACCTTCTGGTTCAGTTTGCCGAAGACGGGCAGCTTGAGCTTGACCCGGTCCGAGACGTGGAGGCCGAAGTTGGTCTTAACGAACGCCGCATAGGCGAAGCGGACGGCGAAAATGATCATCACGACCGCCCAGGACTTATGCAGCAGGAAGTCGGAGAAGGCCATCAGCCCCAGGGTCAGGGCGGGGAAGTCTTTGATGCCCAGGCTCACGAACAGGTCAATGAACTTGGGGACGATGAAGGTACACAGCCCGACGATAATCAGGGTGGCGACCACGATGACGATCATGGGGTAGGTCATGGCCGACTTGACCTTGCGGCGCATCTCCACGTCTTTTTCCAGGAACGTCGAGAGGCGCTGCAGGCTCTCCTCCAGGACGCCGCCCACCTCCCCGGCACGCACCAGGCCGACGAACAGGTTGTTGAAGACCTTGGGGTACTTGGCCATCGCCTTGGAGAGCATCTGGCCGGCCTCGACCTCCTTGCGCAGATCCACGAGGATGCGGCGCAGGCGGGCGTTCTGAGTCTGCTCGCTGAGTACGTCCATGCTGCGCACGAGCGAGACGCCCGCATCAATCATGGTGGAGAACTGGCGGCACATGATCGACAGCTCCTCGACCTTGATCTTTTGCAGGTTGTCGAGGAACGAGCCGCCGGCCTTCTTGGCGGCTTTGGTTTGCTTGATCTCGGCGATCTGGAAGCCCTGCTCGCGCAGCCGCCGCGCGAGGGCGTCCTGGTTTTCGGCCTCGGACGTGCCGTTGCGCAGGGCCCCGGAGGCGTCGCGCACACTGTAAGCAAAGGTAGGCACTGCTGTTGCTTCCTTTCGCGTAGGGGCGCAACAGGCTGCGCCCTACTCCGTCAATATTGACTCAAACGTGAGTGGGCACGTTTGGGTTCGTTTTGCAAAAAAGACGTCAGCGCCCGCCGAAGCGGCCGCCGCCCGCCGGGGGCCTGCCGCCGCTGGGGGGCGGGCCGCCGCTGGGGGGCAGGCCGCCCATGCCCGGCGCATGGCCGCCGCCCGCGTTGCCGGAATTTGGGTCGGGGGCGGACGCCATCATGCGCTTCAATTCTTCCATGTTCTGGGCGCGGGACAGGGCCATCTCGTAAGTGATGACGCCCTTGAAGTAGTAGTCGCGCAGGGCCTGGTCGGTGGTGATCATGCCGTCCTTGGCCGAGGTCTGGATAATGGAGGTCATCTGGTGGGCCTTGGCCTCGCGGATCAGGTTGCGGATGGCGGCGGTGGCGACCATGATCTCCTGAATGCCGACGCGGCCCTTGCCGGTCTGCGCCTTGTATTGCTCGGCGGTCGGGACCAGCTGCTGCGAGATGATCGCCTGGAGGTTGTTGGACAGCTGCAGGCGCACCTGTTCCTTGCCGCCCTCGGGGAAGGAGTCCACGATCCGGTCCACGGAGGTCGCCGCCGAGTTGGTGTGCAGGGTGGCGAAGACCAGGTGACCGGTCTCGGCGGCGGAGACGGCGAGCTGCATGGTCTCGGTGTCGCGCATCTCGCCGACCAGGATCACGTCGGGGTCTTCGCGCAGGGCGGCGCGCAGGGCGTTATTGAAGGCCTTCGTGTCCATGCCCAGCTCGCGCTGGTTGATGACCGAGAGCTTGTGCGTGTGCAGGTACTCGATCGGGTCCTCGATGGTCAGAATGTGCTCGGAGCGGTTCACGTTGATGTGGTTGATCATCGCCGCCAGCGTGGTGGACTTGCCGGAGCCGGTCGGGCCGGTGACCAGGATGAGGCCCCGCTTGGTGTGGGTCAGCGTCTCGACTACGGGCGGCAGGCCCAATTCCTCGAGGGTCGGAATCTTGGTGGGAATGACGCGCAGGGCGGCGGCGATGCTGCCCCGGTCCTTAAAGATGTTGACTCGGAAGCGGGCGACACGCGAGGCCGGGGCGTAGGAGAAGTCCAGCTCCCAGGTGCTCTCGAACTTCTGTATCTGCTCGTCCGTCAGGATCGAGTACATCATCATCTGCGTGTCGCGCGGCGTACAGTTCTCGTAATTGGTGGGCAGGAGCTCGCCGTTGACGCGGATGATGGGCGGGATGCCGGGGGTGATGTGCAGGTCGGTGCCCTTCTCGGCGACGATCAACTCCAGCAGCTCGTCGAGGTGGAGGTCCTCCAGCGACTTCTTTTTCTGCGGCGGGGCCTGCTGGGCCTGCTGCGCCTGCTGGGCGTTCTGCGGCATGACGCCGCCCGGCACGGCGGCCCCGTTTCCGGGAGTCGTCTTGGTGCCGTAGCCGGGCATCGGGTTGGACGGGATGTTCGCCATGATTCTCTTTCCTCTTCAGCCGGAAGGTCGGCGGCGACTAGAAGCCCGCCGTGAAGACGACGCGCATGACTTCATCGGGCGTGGTCATGCCTTCCAAGACTTTCGCCAGGCCGTCCTCTTTCAGTTCCTTCATGCCGTTGGCCTTGGCGGCGTCGCGGATGTCGGCCACCGGGGCGCGCCGGACCACCAGGTCGGCGATCTCCTCGTTCATGGTCAGCATCTCGTAGAGCCCGACGCGGCCCTTGTACCCCTTGAAGCGGCACTCCTCGCAGCCGGTGCCCCGGTAGAGCGTGACCATCTGATCGGGATTCTCCGCCTCGAAGCCGAAGCGGGCCAGCTCGGCGGCGTTGACCTGGTACGGCTCCTTGCAGTTGGTACAGATCTTGCGGCAGAGGCGCTGGGCGATGATGCCGATCACCGTGGCGGCGATCAGGTAGGACTCAATGCCCATGTCCGCCAGGCGCATCACGGCGGAGGGCGAGTCGTTGGTGTGCAGAGTCGAGAGGACCAGGTGGCCCGTCAGTGACGACTCGACGGCGATCTGGGCGGTCTCCAGGTCGCGCATCTCCCCGACCATGATCACGTCCGGGTCCTGGCGCAGGAACGAGCGCAGCGCGGCGGCGAAGGTCAGGCCGGCCTTCTTGTTGATCTGCACCTGCGCGACGCCCGGCAGCTGGTACTCGACCGGGTCCTCGGCGGTGACGATGTTCTTCTCGACCGAGTTGATCTTGTTGAGCACCGAGTAGAGCGTGGTGGTCTTGCCCGAGCCGGTCGGGCCGGTGGTCAGCAGCATCCCGTTGGGCTGGGAGGCCAACTCCTCCAGCTTGTTCTGGACCTCGGGCGAGAAGCCGAGCTTGTTGAGGCCCAGCAGCACGCTGGACTTGTCCAGGATGCGCATGACGATCTTCTCGCCGAACATGGTGGGCAGGGCCGAGACGCGCAGGTCGAAGTCTTTGCCCTCGTGGCGGATGGGGATGCGCCCGTCCTGCGGCACGCGGCGCTCGGCGATGTTCATCTCCGCCATGATCTTGAAGCGCGAGATGAGCGGATTCATGATGTGCTTGGGCACGGTCATGGTCTCGTTGAGCACGCCGTCAATGCGGTAGCGGATGCGGACGCCGCGCTGGCCCGGCTCGATGTGGATGTCGGAGGCCTTCTCGCGGATCGCCTGCTGGACGATGGCGTGGGCGATGCGGATGATCGGCGCCTCCTCGGACATCTCCGTCATCTGGTCTTCATCTTCGTCCGCCCCGCCGCCCTGGATGTCGGCCAGGTCGGTGGCGATCAGGTTGCCCAGGCTGCTCGGGGCGCTCCCAGGCGTCATCGCGCCGCCGTCCGCGCCGACCGGCGCGGGCACGCCGCCGCTCTCGCTGATCAGGGCCGGGGTCAGGCTCTCGCCCTTGATGATCGCGGGCAGAGCCGACGGGCCGTTGGCCGTGCGCGGGCCGGCGGCCGGGCCGGCCCCGTTGGGCGACGTCGGCGCGCCGCTGTAGGCGCGCACGATGGCCGCCTCCAGGTCGGTCTTGGCCGCGAGGACAGGAGTGATCTGGCAGCGCGAGACCAGGCGGACGTCGTCCAGCCCCTGGATGCTGGACTTGGGGTCGCCGATGGCCACCATCAGGCGGTTGCCGTCGCGCTTGATGGGGAGGATGTTGTAGCGCTTGACGACGTGCTCCGGGACGGACTTGACGGCCGCCGGATCCAGCGGGTAATTGGGCGCGAGCCCGACGAACTGTATGCCAAGTTCCTGCGCGCGCGCGGCGGTGACGTCACGCTCGGAGGCGAAGCCGAGGTCCTGGATGATCAGGCCCAGGTCGCCGGGGGCGCTCTTCTGCACCTCGCGGGCCTGCCGCAGCTGCTCCGCCGAAATCACGCCCCGCTCCACGAGAACGTCGCCCAGGCTTTTCTTTGTGGTCGCCATAACGGAATCTGCCTCCTTCAGCAGCCCCCCAGTCGGTGTGTCGGCGCCAGGCCGGGCGCAGAAAACGAGTAATCATACGTGGCCCCGGCCTGGCGGAAGAAACGATGAAACGATAAGAGCAAGATCACGGTCACCACACTCCAGAGCGGGGCATCGGGCGCGGGTTCTCAACAGCGGGGCAAGAAAAAATTTCCCTGATGCGCCCCATTATAACACAAACACGCGATACGCGCAAGGGGTTCCAATTCGCCGCCCTCAGCCCGGCCCGCCGGCCAGAGCCGCCTGCTCCATTATACCCAATGGCAGACACTCCCACGCGACTCCCGTCCAGCGGGCGAGCGAGAGCGCCCCCTGCGCGGTCAGCATCGGCAGCCCGTTGACGGCGCGGCAGCCGGCCCGGCGCGCAAGGGCGAGGAGGCGAGTCTCCAGCGGGGAGTATACAAGATCATATACGAGAATCCCAGGCCCAAACGTGCCCGGCGGCAGCGCGGGCAGGGCGTCGGGGCGCGGGTCCATGCCCAGCGACGTGGCGTTCACCAATAGGTCGAAGGCATCCGCCTCGGCCCCCCACCCCGCGACCGAGGCCGCGCCGGGATGGAACGTGTTCAGGCGGTCGGCCAGCGCCTGCGCCCGCGCCTCGGTGCGGTTGGCGATCTGCACCCGCCCGCCCCGGCCCGCCAGGGCGAAGGCGACGGCGCGGGCCGAGCCGCCCGCGCCCAGGATCAGGGCGCTCCGCCCCTCCGCCCGCTCGCCCAACGCCTCCAGCGAGCGCAGGAAGCCGGGGCCATCGGTGCTGAACCCGTGCAGGACGCCGCCCACGTTATGGATCGTGTTGACCGAGCCGACCCGGCGCGCCTCCTCGTCCACCACGTCCAGCAGGGGCAGGACGGCCTCCTTGTGCGGCACGGTGACGTTGACGCCGACCAGATTCAGGGCGCGCAGGCCCCCCACGGCGGCGGAAAGGCGTTCCGGTGCGACGTCGAACGGGACGTAGGCCCAGTCCAGCCCGAGCGCGGCCAGGGCGGCGTTGTGCATGGCCGGCGAGCGGGAGTGGCCGACGGGGTGACCCCAGACGCCGACGATCTTGGTCCGGCCGGTGATGGTCATCGCGGCCGCTTCCAGCGCCAGAGGGCGACCAGGCCGCCGAGGAAGGACAGCGTGCTGCCCCAGGTGACGGCCCGCACCCAGGCGCTGCGCGGGTCGGGCAGCGCCTCCAGCGCGGCGGCGACCGCCTCCGCCGCCGGCCACTGGCCGCGCGCCCGCAGGCGGCGAATCACGTAATTCTCGACGTAGCGCACGAGCTGCGTGGAGATGAACTCCTCCTTGGAGAGCGGCGGGCGCAGCAGGATCGTGGTCAGGCCCATGCGGTTGCCGGCCAGCATGTCGGTGAAGATCTGGTCGCCGAACACGGCGGTGTTCTCGCGCTGGGACCCCATCTTCTGCATGGAGCGCCAGAAGCCGCCGGTGCCGGGCTTGACGACGCGGTCCACGAACGGGATACGCATGGTGTCGGCGAGCTGCTGCAGGCGCTCGGTGTGGACGGTGTTGGAGGCGATGCAGATCTTGATGCCCGCGACCTCCAGCTTGGCGAGCCACTCGACGACGCCGGGGGAGATCTCGTAGTGCCGCCAGGGGACCAGGGTGTTGTCCAGGTCGGTGATGATGGCGGTGACGCCGCGCGCCTTGAGCTGGTCCGGCTGGATCGCGTCGTCCTTGACGGACTCCACGATCATCGTGGGAGTGAGCAGTTTCCAGAGGGATGGCATAGTGTCAGCGATGTCCTTTTCCGAGATTCAGGTGCCGCCGGCGCGCAGCTCGGCCCGGGCGCGGTCGTGCTCGGCCAGCGTGCGGCTGAAGACGTGGCTGCCGTCGGGCCGCGCCACGTAGTACAGGTAGTCGCTCCGGGCCGGGTGCAGGGCGGCCTCGATGCTGGGCAGGCCGGGGCTGGCAATCGGCGTCGGCGGCAGGCCCGCATGCTGATACGTATTGTAGGGTGAGTCTACCCGCAAATCGCTGTAAAGCAGACGCCCCTTGTGCTCCGGCAGGGCGTACTGCACGGTGGCGTCGCATTGCAGGCGCATTCCCTGCCGGAGCCGGTTGGTCAGGGCCGACGCGATCAGCGGGCGGTCGGCATCGGTCTCGGCCTCGCGCTCGACCAGGGAGGCCATCGTGACGGCGGCGGGGAGGCCGCCGGGGTAGCGGGCGAAGTCACTCTGGAACGGAACCAGGACGCGCCGCCGGAAGTCACCCAGCATCTGCTCGATGATCTGGCGGGGCGTCGTGCCGCGCGGGACTCGGTAGGTGTCCGGGAACAGGTAACCCTCCAGGTCGTCCCCCGGCGGCGTCCAGCCGGCAACATGGAAGGTGCGGCCCCGCGTCCGAGCCAGGGTCAGAAACTGGTTCTCGTCCGCCATGCTGCGCTCGGCGAGGCGGCGGGCGATCTGGGCGACGGTGTAGCCCTCCGGGACGGTGACGAAGTCGTTGGCGGTGCGTCCCAGGGCGATCAGCTCGGCGATCTGGCGCGGCGGCATGGCCGGCGACAGCTCGTAGCGCCCGGCCCGCATCTTGTCGCCGACGCCCTCCAGGCGGGCGGCGAGGGCGAAGCCGGCGGCGTAGCGGACCAGATGCCGGCGGGCGAGCAGGCCGCCGATCTGCCGGGCGTTCGCCCCGCGCGGGACGGTCACGAGCACGGCCGGGGCGTTCCTGTCCGCAGTGACGGGTGACAGCGCCTTGGTCACCATGCTCATCGCGCCCAGGACGGCGGCGGCGACCAGGAGCAGAGTGACGGCCCAGGCCGCGCTGCGGATGGTGCGCCGTGGCGTCTTCGGCAGACGGCGCGTGGTTGAAGAAGGCATTGCTCAACCGAGACCCGGCAATGAATTGCCGGGCCATTCTTCCGGGACTGATCCCAAAACTCTGTCTCACCGAATGATCTGCGCGTCGGGGCCGAGCGCGTCGCGCGGGGCGTGGGTGCGACGGCGGTGCTCCAGATAACTCTCCAAAGTCAGCGCGGCGGCGGTCTGGTCAATCAGGGCGCGGCGCTTCTCGCGCGAGACGCCCTGGGCGATCAGGCGATCCGAGGCCTCCACGCTGGAGAGGCTCTCGTCCCAGAAGACCACCGGCACGGCGACCCTATTCGCCAGGGCGCGGGCGAATCCCTGCGTCTTTTGCGCCTGCGGGCCGATCCCGCCGTCCAGCGACAGCGGCAGGCCGACGAGGACGGCGTCGGCCTCCTGCTCGGCGGCGACGGCGGCGACGGCGGCCACATCTCGCCGCAGGCCGCCGGCGCGCGTCAGGGTCACCAGCGGGTAGGCGGCGATCTCTAAGGCGTCGCAGATGGCGACGCCGATGCGGACGTCGCCGACGTCGAGGGCGAGAAGGCGCATGGGCGTTCCCAGAGGCCGTGCAGCACGGGCAGGATCAGGCACATCAGCAGCAGAATCGCCGCAACGATGCCCGAATCGTTGAACAGGACGCAGACCCCGCAGCCCCACAGGCCGGCCTCGGAGACGGCGGCCAGGCGCGGGTGGAGCGCGTAATAGGCCGCGACCTGCGGCCACAGGACAGTGCGGGCGGCCAGTCCGAGGAGTCCCAGGCCCAGGATGCCGAGCAGCGTCCCCGGATGCCCGAAGACGCGGACGGCCAGGCCGACCTTGCGCGCGGACACGCCGACAATATACCCGAAACGCCCGCCTTCCAGCGCGCCGACGGCGGTTTCCAGGTGCGTCCGGCGCAGGTGCAGCCAGTCGCCGAGCGCCGCCCAGAGGAAGACCAGGGCAAATCCGGCGATGACTCCGGCGGCCAGATGATACCACCGCAGGCGAACGCCGCGCAGGCGCAGCCACGCGAGGGCGAAGGTGGCAACCGCCGTGACCGCGCCGCCGGCCTTCGCGCCGAAGGCGGGGCAGGAGAGGACGACGGTGACGAGAGCGAACCAGAGGAGGGTCCCCGCGCCCCCTCTCCCGGCTCGTCGAGGCTCGCCACCCTCTCCCACGCGGGGGAGAGGGTCGGCGGCTTGCCGCCGGGGAGAGGGGCGGGCCGGAGAGGTCAGCCGTGTCGTGGCGGCGGCCAGCAGGGCGCCGCCGAGGAGCAGGCCCATGTACTCGTTGCCGATGCCGTAGAAGCGGATGCCGGCCAGGGCGTAGGCGCTGAGGACGGACTGGGAGACCAGCCGGGTCCCGGCCAGGCCGTCGGCGACGAGGACGAGGGAGGTGACGGAGAAGATCAATGCGGGCGGCGTGAGCAAGGCGATCAGGGCGGTCAGCAGGGCGATGACAGCCAGATAGAGGCCGACTGTCGCGGGGCCGGTCAGCGGGGCCAGCAGCAGGGCGAGGGGCCAGGCGGCCAACAGACGGACGCCGTACAGCGCGAGGCGGCGGGCGTGCGGGGAGCGGGCAAGGCGGCCCGTCAGATAAAGCGCCAGACACGGGAAGATGATGAGGGGGGCGATCAGGCCGATGCCCCAGAATAGGGGGTTCTGCGCCTGCTGATTGAGCCGCGTCTGCCGGTCCAGGCGGCGCAGGGCGGCCACGGCATCGTCCATCTTCTCCGGGCCGGAGGGCCGCCACGGCGCGCCGGTCATCTGCAAGGGCCGAGGGATCTGCAGGACATCCAGCAGAGTCGGCGCGAGGTCGCGGGCGGCGACCAGGCCGGGCGTCTGCGTGGTGTCGGAGGTGAGCGAGGCGGGGCGGACGGCCCGGCCGGCGAGATCGGCGTCGATCAGCGGCGTGAGCCGGTCCCACGCGGCGCGGGCGGCGAACGGCGGGGCGGGGACGATGAAAAACAATCGGCGGCCATCGGGGGCGTTCCGCCAGGGATGCGTCAGCGCCAGAACCAGGTAGCGGTCCAGTGCGCGCAGGAAGCGCCGGCGATGGGCAGCGTAGGCGGCGGGCAATAGGTCGCCGTCCTGATTCTCGCGCTCCAGGCGGTCAAAGTCGCCGAAATGGACCAGTACCAGGTCCGACAGGTCCAGGGCCGCCTCCGTCTGCACCCAGAGCCGGGCGGGGTCGGTGCGGCGACCGCCGGGGGACGCAGGGGCGGGGACGGTCGGGTCATACGTCATGTCTGGGAAGGGCAGCAGCACCTCGGCGGGGCGGTAGGGGCCGGTGTCGTCGCCGTCAGCGTGGCCGATCAGTGCCGTCTGGAGGCCGGCGACGCGCACAGCATCCGCCATTCGCCCCTGCGCGATGTCCCCGGCGGCGATGCTGTCGCCCGCGCCGAGCGTGGCGTAGACGTTGGCGACGGGGTCGGGGCCGTGGGCGAGGCCGGGAGACATCAGGGCGACGTGCCCCGCGCCGGCGAGGGCCGCGAAGCCGGACAGGCCGGGGCGGGTGACATCGCCCAGGGTGAGATGGTCGGCGAGGACGACGAGGACCTTGGGGCGGGCCTGGGCGGGGGCGGTTAGGAGCAATAGGAAGCATACATAGATCCACCAAGACCAGCGAATGGATTCGCCGCTGAGTGGCCTACGGCCGATCGCCCGCCTTCGCGGACAGAAGAAGGGTCGTCCTGTCTCCGCCTTTGCCGAGACTCGGCGCCTGCGCCACCGAGCGGCGAATTCATTCGCTGTCTCCCGGCCCGGAGCCGCCCCGTCCTGTCCGGCTCCCCCATTATTGGGGGCGGGGGGGGCCATCCTCACCCCCCGCCCATCTCGATGGCGCGCTGTTCGGCGGCTTCCAGAGCCTCGGCGAGCTTGGCGGGATCCCGGCCGCCAGCCTGGGCGAAGTCGGGGCGTCCGCCGCCGCCGCCGCCGGCCACCCGCGCGGCCTCCTTGACGATGTCGCCCGCCTTCAGGCCACGCCCGACCAGGTCCTTGCTGACCTTGACGGCGAAGGAGACCTTGCCGCCGCCCGTACCACCGAGGATCACGACGCCGCTCCCCAGACGGTTGAGCAGCTCGTCGGCCAATGTCCGCAGGGCGTCGGCGTCCGCGCCCTCGCCGAGGGCGTGGCGGACCAGCCGGAAGCCGTCCGCTTGCCGCGCCTCGGCGGCCAGCCTCTCCACCTGGCCGCCCGCCGCCGCCCGCTGCAATGCCGCCAGCTCGCGCTCCCGCGCCTTCAGCTCGCCTTGCAGCTTCTCCACGGACGCGAGGGCGTTGACCGGCGAGGTCTTGAGTGTGCCGGCGATCTCCTGTAGGATGCGCTCCTGGTCCAGCGTGCGGACCAGCGCGCTTTTGCCGGTGACGGCCTCGATGCGGCGGACGCCGGCCTGGCTGCTGCTCTCGGAGACGATCTTGAACAGCCCGGCCTGGGAGGCGTGGCGCAGGTGCGTCCCGCCGCAGAACTCCAGGCTGTAGTCGCCGATCTGGACGACGCGGACCACATCGCCGTACTTCTCGCCGAACAGCATCATCGCGCCCATGTTCCTGGCCTCGTCAATGGGCTTCTCAAAGACGGACACGGGAAGGTCATCCAGTATCTTCTCGTTGACCTGGCCCTCCACCTGGCGTATCTGGTCGCCGGTCATGGCCCTGTCATGGGAGAAGTCGAAGCGCAGGCGATCGGGGGCGACCAGGGAGCCGCGCTGCTGGACGTGGGGGCCGAGCACGTCCTGCAGCGCCTTGTGCAGCAGGTGCGTGACCGTGTGGTTGCGCTGGATGTTGGCCCGGCGGCCCGCATCAATGACGGCGTCCACGGGGTCGCCGACGCGCAGCGCGCCGCCCGTGACCGTGCCGCTGTGGAACCAGTAGCCGCTGTCCTTCTGGGTGTCGGAAACGGTGAAGCCCCCCCCGCCCCCAATGCTGGGGGAGCCAGGTGGGGAAAGCCAGCCGGTGTCGCCGACCTGACCGCCCGCCTCGGCGTAGAATGGCGTCTGGTCGAGGACGACCTGCACCGTCTCGCCCTCGTCCGCGCTCTCCACTAGCCGCCCATCTTTGACGATGGCGGCGACCTCGGCGCTTGTCCGATGCTCAGAGTAGCCGACGAACAGCGTCGGGCGGATGCCGCGTGCGCGCAACTCTGGGACAACGCTCTCCACGAACACTTCGCGCTCGCCGACGCTGGAGGCGGCCACATGGGCGGCATACGCCTGCTCATAACCGGCCATGTCCACGGCGATGCCGCGCTCGGCGGCCAGTTCCGTGGTCATCTCCACCGGGAAGCCGTGCGTGGTGAACAGGTCGGCGGCGTCTGCCCCGGAGACAATGCCGGACTGGCGGACCGCTCCGCTGTCCAGGATGGCGTTCAGACGGGCCGTGCCGGAGGCGAGCGTGCGCCGGAACTGGCGCTCCTCCTGCTCGGCATAGCGCAGAATGGTATCACGCTGCTGTTCCAGTTCGGGATAATCGCCCCTGCGGTGCTCAATCACGACCGGCAGTATCTCGGTCAGGAACGGCTTTTCCAGGCCCAGCGTATTGCGGCCCGCCAGGATGGCGCGGCGCATGATGCGGCGCAGGACATAGCCGCGCCCGATGTTGGAGGGCAGCACGCCGTCGGCCAGGCAGAAAGCGGCCGCCCGGACGTGGTCGGCGACGCGCCGGAAGGCGATATCTTTCCTGTCGTCATCGTGGCTGGTGTATGTCAGGCCGGACAGCCGTTCCAGTCCCCGCAGGAGAGGGGCGAACAGGTCGGTCTCAAAGGGGCCGCGCAGGTCGGCGAGGGCGGCGGCGGTGCGCTCCAACCCCATGCCGGTGTCAATATTCTTCTTGGGCAACGGGGTCAGCGCGCCGCCGTCGCCCCTGTCGAACTGAGTGAAGACCAGGTTCCAGATCTCCAACCAGCGATTGACGTCCCACACGCCGTCGGGCGTCGGGGGCAGGTGCGCCTGGGTATCAAAAAATATCTCCGAGCAGGGGCCGCAGGGGCCGTTCGGACCTTGGGAGATGACCGAGGCGGGCCAGTAATTGCTGTCTTCGTCAAAGCGGAATATCTTGCGCTCCGGCATCCCCATCTCGCGCCACAGCCGAAACGCCTCCTCGTCGTCCTTGTAGATGGTGACGCGGATGCGCTCCAGGTCCAGCTTCAGCACGTCAAACAGGAACTCCCACGCCCAGGCGATGGCCTCGGCCTTGAAGTAATCACCGAACGAGAAGTTGCCCAGCATCTCGAAGAACGTGCAGTGGGAGGTGTCGCCCACGTCCTCGACGTCCGTGGTCCGCAGGCACTTCTGGGCGGTGGCAACGCTGTTCCGTGGGGGTGTCTGCGTGCCGAGAAAATACGGCTTGAACTGCACCATGCCCGCCGACGTGAACAGCAGGGTCGGGTCATCGGGCACCAGCGAG
>JAFAZD010000386.1 GCA_019239955.1 Armatimonadota bacterium
GGAACACGGGGCCGTCGGTGCAGCAGCGGACGCGCCGGCCGTCGGCGAGGTCAATGACGCAGGCCATGCACACGCCGAGGCCGCAGGGCATCCCCACCTCCACCGACAACTGGCACGGAACGTCATGACTGAGGCAGAGTTCCGCGACGGCCTGCATCATCGGGGTCGGCCCGCAGCAGTAGACCGTCAGCGGCGTACCCCGCTGCTCATCCAGGAGGGGCGCGAGCACGTCTGTCACCCGGCCTATTGTCCCCCAGGAGCCGTCCTCCGTGCTGGGCCGCGCATCCACTCCCGCGTCCCGCAGCTCCTCCTCGCACAACAGCAGGTCCTTGTGCCGCGCCCCGATCAGGAAGATGATCCGGGTGCCGGGGTCGGACAGCCGCAGCTCGCGGGACAGGAACACCAGCGGCGGGACGCCGTAGCCGCCGCCGACCATCACGTGTGTCGCGCTGGGCCGCGCGTCGGGCGTGAACAGCCGGCCGCCGAGCGGGCCGACGAGGTCCAGCGTGTCGCCGGACCGTTTCCCGGCCATGCCGAGGGTGGTCGCGCCCACCAGGGAGAAGAGAATGCTGATCTCGCCCCGCTCCCGATTCACAGTATAGATGCTGAACGGCTTGCGCAGCAGCGGGTCGTGCCCGCTCTGGGCGATGAGGGCGTTGACGAAGTGGCCGGGCCGCGCCTGCGCCGCGATCTCCGGGGCGCGGCAGGTCAGGACGTGGTGATTCGGGATGATCGTCTCGTTGGCGACCACGGTGGCGAAGACTTGTGACGGCATATGATGATGTTCCCGGAGGCCCCCACCCTGGCTCGTACCTTGCCACCCCTCCCCCATAAGAATGAGAGGGGGCCGGTGACTTGCGGGCTGTGCTGCTTGTCAGGGGAGAGCCTGCAAGCCATTGGCCCCCCTTCCGCCCCTGCGGGGGTAGGGGCTTGGCACGCCAAGCCCGTACAGGGGCTGGGTTGCCTAGGGGTCTGGCAGCGCCAGCAGATAGCTTTCCAACTCCTCAAAGGTCTGGACGCGGGGGCAGTCGGCACGAGGCGTCCGGCCCGCGTGATCGAACAGCAGCGCCTGCATCCCGACGGCGCGCGCCCCGGCCACGTCCAGGGCGTACCAGTCGCCGACGTGCAACGAGTTTTCGGGGACGGCCCCTGCTTGGCGCAGGGCCGCCTGAAAGATCGCCGGGGCGGGCTTAGTGACGCCCACAATCGCGGAGACTGCGAGCGCGTCCAAGTGCGGCGTGAGGGCGAGTTCCGCGAGCAGCTCCGGCAGGGTCTCCTCCCAGTCGGAGATCGCGCCAACGGTGAAGCCCCGCCGCCGCAGCGCTTCCAGCAAGGGAATTGCCTGCGGATGGACCCGGCGCTGGAAGCCGATGCTGGCGAAGGCGTCCCGCAACGCCCGCCACCGCTCCTCAGTCATGGGCGGCACGTCCAGGGCGGCGACGATGCGCGCGGCGCTCCCGCGTAGAGTCGCCGGGTCCTCCCAGGGCACACCGTCCAGATAGCGCCTCAGCGCAAAATCCTCGCCCACGCGAAATGCCTGGGCGAGCCCCGCCGGGTCAAAGTCGATCCCCACCGCCTGCATCGCCCGCGCAAACCGCTCCCGCAGGGGCGGGTCATCAAAGATCAGCGTATCGCCGATGTCAAAGAAGACGGCTCGGATGGACGGCATGGGCCTTATTGTACCCGGACGTAGACCACAAAGTCGCCCCGTGTCCGGTCGGCGGCGGGCAGGACGGACGGCAAGGCCCTGACCGGTACGACGGAGACGATCAGCACACGCGCCAGGGGGCGACGCCAGAAGACGCGCTGGGGGATGCCGCCGCCGAAGTCGGAGTGGAACTGGCCGTTGACGTGCAGCACCAGCGCGTCCGGGCGGTTGTCCAGCACCCGCACGACCGACTCCGCCATCGTCTCGTCGCGCACCACCTGGGCCTCGTAGAAGTGGGCGACGGTCGCGTCGTCCATCGTCGCGCCGCCGTGCGCCCCGCCCATGTCCGCCATGACCCGCCGGAACCGCTCCCAGTAGGCGTCGTGCGGGGCCTGGATGAGCGCTGCCACTTGTCCCGCCGGGGTGTCTTTCAGGGCGGCCAGTCCCTCGCGCCCCACCCGCGAGACGACGGCCTGCGGCGCGTTGGAGGCAATCACCGGGACGTGTTCGGCCCTGGCGTATTCCATCAGGGGCCGGTAGTCCGTCCCGTAGTTGGGCCACGGGCGCGCGGCCCGGCGGAACGCCGCCTCGTCGGACCGGCCGCTCAGGTACTGGTCCAGCGCCGGCTGCACGTCCCGCTCAAACATCTCCATCGCCAGCGTCAGCCGCGCCCCGGCCCGCCGGCGCAGGCCCTCCAAAATCTGCCGCTCCAGAACGTGTGTTGCCGCGTCGTCGTGCTGCTCGCCGACAAAGACGACATCCGCCTGCGCCAGTCTGTCTAGGAAGGTTCTGTCGGTGAGCGTCTTGCCGGCCCGGGTGTCCCAGAGGGTTTGTGCCGGAGCGGCCGCGGCAAGCCCTGAGCTGATCCACAGGAGCAAGACGACGCCGAAAGCTAATCCAGGGAGCGTGCCTGACATCATCCTCCTCACGACGGCAGCGGGAAGAGGCGGCTCAGCAGACGGATCGTGATCGGCCGCGACACGACGTAGCGAACGAGCCGCGAGTCAAGCAGGAGCCGGAGCGGCCGATAGCGGCTGAGAAAAAGGATCGTGGAGGGCGTCCGCACGAAGCGGAACGCGAACTCCCGACTCCAGCGATGGACGAACCGGCGCCGGACCTCATAGAAGTCCCGACTTTTATTCCCCTGGCTGAGGTGAGTCAGGAGGAAGTCAATCACGTAACAGTGATAACCGCGCTGCGACGCCACCAGACAGAGATCGGTGGCGTACATATGATAGCCGGACAGTTCGGGAGAGCACCGCAGGCCGGAGGCCGTTTTCACCACCAGGAAGTTTTCGTCCAGCGACTGCACACGCTGGGGCAGGTTGCCCAGCCGCCGGTTCACCCAGACGGGGTCGGAGATGGCGAGCGCCACGTGCGTCAGGTCGGCCCAGCCCGCATTGCCGAGCACGGCCCAGCGCGGATCCGTCCGGTCCATCTCTTCCATGATGCCGAGGAGACGCCCGTAGCCATCGCCGGGGGGGAGGATCAAGTCCTGATGGCAGTAGATGAGGTACGGCTCCTGCGTGTCGGCCTGAGCGGTGTTAAATCCTCCGAACCCCTCGTAACGGTTCTCGCCGCGATTATCCAGTATGGTATAGCGGCATCGTTCCTCACTGAACCCCCCGGCGATGAACGACTCTTTCATTGCACGGTACTGCTCCATGTTTGTCACCAGCGTACAAATGTGAAAAAGCCTCACTCACGTTCTCCCGCCCATTTGCCGATAATACTTCCCAAGTATACCACGCAGCCCCCGGCGGCACGCCGCTGGCCTGAGATAATGCACGTTCATTCCACAACCGTGTTCGGAGGCCCGAAGCTGCCGACGACCGCCACGTTCCTTCAGCGGCTGGCGGCGCGGCTGACGCAGGAGAGTGCGGCCCCCGCCGAGGCGACCCCTGGCATGGCGGGCGGCCCGACGACGCTGACCACGGCCATGCTGCGCGCGACACTGCTGGAGATGGGGGCCGCCGCCGACGCGCAGAATCTGGCCCTGGCGGAAGCATTCGCCCACCTGGGGCTGCCGCTGACCCGTGAGTCGCTGGCCCAGGCGCACATGGCGCTGGCCGGCGCGCCCCAGACGTCGCCACTCGCCTACGCCCTGGCCCGCGCCTGGTCCCTCCCCGCCACCCCCGCTGTGCTGCGCGCCCTGACCGCCGTGACGGGCGGTGACGAACAGGCTGCGCCGGAGCAGGCGCTGCCGTCGGAACTCATGTCCTGGCTCGGGCTGACGGCGGACGCGGGGATGGAGCCGGAGACGCTGGCGGCGCACCTGTTCGTGATGGCGCAGGGGATGGGGCAAAGCACGGAGCATCGCTTGGCGAGCCGTCCGGCGGGGCATCAGGGAGCATTGGAGACGGTGCGGGACACGCGGACGACTCTGCTGCGGCTGGCGCAAGGGTCGGCGGATCGGGCGATCCGACGCGGCGCGGACGCTCTGGCGGCGCACATCGAGGGGCAGCAGCTTGTCAATCAGGCCGCACGGCGCGCTGGCGAGACGCCGGACGCGCCGTTTTATCTCGCCGTTCCCTTGCAACTGGGGAGCGCGGCGGCACTGGCCGAAATGCGCCTCTGGCCCTGGGACGATGAAAAAGATGCGGACGAGATGCCGCCCGATACGCCATTCCTGCGCGCGACCCTGCGGCTGGCGACGGCGCGGCTGGGTCGCGTGCAGGCAGACATCGCCGGCACACTGGCCGGGACGCTGACCTGCCGCCTGGGCGCGGAGAGGCCGGCGACGGCGCGGCTGCTGCAGCGACGCGCCGGGACGCTGGCCGCGGCACTGGCTGCGCTGGGCGGGTGGCGCGCGACCGACGTTCAGTGCGGGACCAAGACCGACTGGCCGCCGCTCTGGCACGGCGGCCACGCGCTGGCGGGGCCCCGCCCGTGTGTCGATTGGAGAGCCTGAGAATGCCGCCGGAGGAGCCGAAATCCGCCGTCGCCCTGCGCTATGATCCTCAAAGGGGCGATGACGCGCCCCATGTGGTCGCCAAAGGCCGTGGCGCGGCCGCCGAGGAGATTCTGCGTCTGGCGCGCGAGCATGACGTGCCGCTGCGCTCCGATCCCGCGCTCGCCGATGCCCTCGCCACGCTGGACATCGGCATGACCATTCCCCCCGAACTTTTCCGCGCCGTCGCGGAGGTGCTGGCGTTCATTTACACGGTGAATGGCAGAGGGTAGGGACGACCCTATGTGGCCGCTTTCATTAGTCAGTTATCAGTGAGCGAATGAATTCGCCGCTGAGTGGCGCGGACACAAGTTGCTCACCACTTCGCCGTCCCCTGCCGCTCGGGCAGAGGGTGGGTCTCCAGGTACTCGTCGTAGGTGCCGAGGAAGTCAATGACGCCTTCGGGGGTGAGGGAGAGGATGCGGGTGGCGACCTCGGAGATCAGGTCGCGGTCATGGGAGGCGACGAACACCGTGCCCGCGAACTGGGACAGCCCTTCGCCCAGCGCATTGACCGACTCCAGGTCCAGGTGGTTGGTCGGCTCGTCGAAGATCAGGACGGGGCGTTTCTCCAGCATCAGTTTCGCCATCAGCAGGCGGGCGGCCTCGCCGCCGGAGAGGGCGGCGGTGGGCTTGTCACCCTCCTCGCCGGAAAACAGCATCCGGCCCATCAGGCCACGGACGGCCTGGATGCCATCACCGGCGGCGTCGAACTGGTTGAGCCACTCGAAGGCGGTCAGGCCGTCCTCGATCTCCGCGCGGTAGTCCTGGGGATAGTAGCCCCAGGTCATGCCCGTGCCCCACTTCACCGTGCCGGCGTCCGGGGCCAGCTCGCCGATCAGGCAGCGGATCAGGGTGGTCTTGCCGATGCCGTTGGGGCCGATGATGGCAACTTTGTCCCCGCGCTGGATTTCAAAGGACACGTCCTTGAGCACACTTTTCCCATCAAACGACTTGGACAGGCCGTTGACCGTCACGACCTCGCGGCCCGCCGGCTTGGTCTGCTCGAACCGGATGTAGGGGCGCTGGATGTTGGAGCGCTTCAACTCGGTCGGGGCGAGGCGGGCCATCTCCTTGCGCCGGGACTGCACCTGCGAGGAGCGCTGGCCGGCGGCGAAGCGATTGACGAACTCCTGCAGCTGCGCGATCTTTTTCGCCTTGTCCTTGTTCTCGGACTCGATGCGGGAGCGGGCGGACATCTTCTGCTCCACCATGTCATCGTAGTTGCCGGGGTAGGCGATGATGGTGTCGTAGTCAATGTCGGCAATGTGGGTGCAGACGGCGTTCAGAAAGTGACGGTCGTGGGAGATGACGACCAGGGTGCCCTCATAGGCCATCAGGAACTCTTCCAGCCAGTGGATGGTCTCCAGGTCCATGTAGTTGGTCGGCTCGTCCAGCAGCAGCGCCTCGGAGCCGCCGAAGAGGGCCTGGGCGAGCAGCACCCGAAATTTAAAGTCGTTGGGGAGCGTCTTCATCAGGTCCGCGTGGCGCTCGTCGGGCAGGCCGATGCCGCGCAGAATCTCGGCGGCCTCGATCTCGGCCATGTAGCCGTTCTCATCGGCAATCACGGTCTCCAGATCGCCCAGTCGCTCCATCTGGGACTCGGTGAGGTCGTCAAACTCGCAGAGGGCGTTGCGCTCCTTCAGCGTGTTCCAGAGTGTGGCGTTGCCCATCATGACGGTGTCGATGATGCGCTCCTCGTCGAAGGCGTTCTGGTCCTGGCTGAGTACGCCGGTTTTCTTGGGGCGGGTCACGGTGCCCCGGTTGGTCGGCTCGATCTGGCCGGTGAGGATTTTCAGGAAGGTGGACTTGCCCGCCCCGTTCGGGCCGGTCAGCCCGTAGCGGTTGCCGGGGGTGAACTTGACGGAGACGTTATCGAACAGCGTGCGCGTGCCGAAGCTCTTGGAAACGTTGGTGACGGTGATCATAAGGCCCTCTTTGGAATGACGGCCTTTATTATACCCGAAAACAGTCCCTGGCTTTCCGTGAGGACAGGCACGCCATGTCCCCCGCCCCTCTACGTCCCGCCTTGATCGCGAGGGTCATTGACGAGGCCGAATTCGACCAGGTTGCCGTCAGGGTCCACGACTGGGAGGATCAGCGGTGGCGGCGGAGATAGGAGGCGGGGAGGCGCAGCTCCTCGCGGTACTTGACCACCGTGCGGCGGGCGACGGGAAGGCCGCGCTCGGCCAGCGCTTCCGCGATGGCCTGGTCGCTCAGGGGCGCGTCGGCGGACTCCTCGGCGATCAGGGCGGCGACGGCGTCCTTGGCCGAGACGGCGTTCTCGAAGAAGATGTCAAAGGAGACGACCTCCTGCGACGGGAGCTGGACGAATTTGTGCAGCAGGGCGCGGCTGACGGTGGACTCGTGCAGGTCGAGCTCCTGGGCCAGCCGGGTGCGGGTCAGGGGGCGCAGGAACGCCCGCTGCCCCGTCTCCAGGAAGCCCTGCTGGGACTCCACGATGGCCTCCGCGATCCGCTGGATGGTGCGTCGGCGCTGCTGTAGGTTCTTGAGGAACAGGTCCGCCCGCTCCACGTAGGCAACGACGTGCTTTTCATGGTCGGAGACTTGGCGACGGAGGCCGGTCGCGGCCGCGCGGGTGGCCCGGAACTCATCGTACAGCCGGCGGTACTGCGGGTTGACGCGCAGGTCCTGCCCATCGGCCCCTTGCACCTCGACGCTGAAGCCGGCGAGAGTGCGCCGGATGATGACGTCCGGCCGGACGGCCATACTCCGCGTGTTGGGGCAGTGCTCCCACGGTGGGCGGAACTGGGCAGCGGGGCGGGGGGTCAGCCGCTCCAGGATGAAGCCGACGGCGGCTTCCAGGCGGGCGGGGATGACGTAGAGGCTGCGGGCCAGGAGGGCATGGCGGCGCTGAGCGAATGCGTCCCAGTGGTCGCGCAGCAGCGTCTCGGCGAGCGGGTCATATTCGGCGGGGTCGTTCAGTTCGCTGCGGGCGCGCATCTGCAGCAGCAGGCACTCGCGCAGGTCACGCGCGCCGATGCCGGGCGGGTCGCAGCTTTGCAGGCGGCGCAGGACCTCGGTGATCCGGGCGCACGGGACGCGCAACACGGCGCACGCCTCATCAATGTCGAGGCGCAGGTAGCCGTGCTCGTCCAGGCTGTCCACCAGGTATTCAGCGATGGAGATCTCCACCGAATCTGCCGCCGTGGCGCGCAGGTGCATCAGGAGCTGGTCGGCCAGCAGGGTCGGCGCGCGGGCGAGCATGAGGGGGTCGAATTCCCCGTCGCCGCCTCCCAGGCTCATTCCGGCGTCCGCCGAGTCCATGCGGAGACGATCCTGCTCCGCGCGGAGCAGCAGCCGCTCGTCCGGTGCATCGTCGCCACTGACGGCGTCATCCCCGGCGGCGATGTCGACATCCGGCGTCGCGTCCCGCTCCGCTATGCGCTCGTCGCGGCGCTGCGCGCAGTGCGGGCAGGGGCCGAACGGCGGGCAGTGGGGGCAGCCGGGCGGCTCGTCCAGGGTGTCGGCGCTGTCGAGGGCCGGATTCTCCTGCTGCTCCTGGGCGATGGCCTGGATCAGTTCCTGCGTGCCGTATTGCAGCAACTGGTTCGCCTGAATCTGGTGCGGCGCAATGCGATGCGTCTGCGCCTGGCGCTGAATCTGTTCCTGTTGTTGCTGCACGGTCTGCGATGCCTCTCCACGGGGTGCTGCGTGTCTTGCCGTCCTCGCTGTGATTGTCGGCAGACGTGGCAGAGATGCACAGGGGCGACCTGCGGTGGCCGCCGCTCGGAAGTCGGCGCTAACTCACCTTCAGACGAAAGTAGGCGATGGTCTGCTGCAAGCCCTCGGCCAGCGGCACCCGCGGCTCCCAGCCCAGCAGGGTCCTGGCCTTGGTGATGTCCGGGCGGCGCTGCTTGGGGTCGTCGGCCGTCGGCAGGGGAACGTGGGTGATCTTGCTCTTGCTGCCGGTGAGGCGAATGATCTCCTCGGCGAAACGGATCATGGTCAGTTCGGCGGATGGATTGCCGACGTTGATCGGCCCGGATTGCTCCGAGATGGAGAGCCGGTAAATGCCGTCAATCAGGTCGGAGACGTAGCAGAACGAGCGGGTCTGCGTGCCGTCCCCGAACACGGTCAGGTCCTCCCCCCGCAGCGCCTGGCTGATGAAGGCCGGCACGACGCGCCCGTCGTTGATGCGCATTTTCGGGCCGTAGGTGTTGAAGATGCGAACGATTTTCGCGTCCATGTTGTAGAGGCGGCGGTAGGCGAAGGTGACGGCCTCGGCGTAGCGCTTGGCCTCATCGTAGACGGCGCGCGTGCCGTTGGGGTTGACGTTGCCCCAGTATTCTTCGGGCTGCGGGTGGACGGTCGGGTCGCCGTAGACCTCGGACGTGGACGCCACCAGGAAGCGCGCGCCCTTCTGCCGCGCCACCTCCAGCGTGTTGTGTGTGCCCGCCGAGCCGACCAGCAGGGTCTCCAGCGGCAGCTCCAGATAGTCCACCGGGCTGGCAGGGGAGGCGAGGTGGTACACCATGTCCACTGGGCCATCCACGGAGTAGGGCTGGATGACGTCCTGCGGAACGTACTGAAAATGCGGGTTCTCGGTCAGGTGGGCGATGTTCTCGGTGCTGCCGGTGACGAGATTATCCACCGCCACCACGTCATAGCCCTCCGCCAGCAGCCGGTCACACAGGTGCGACCCCAGAAATCCCGCCCCGCCAG
>JAFAZD010000404.1 GCA_019239955.1 Armatimonadota bacterium
TGGCCAGATGCCACACGGCGCGTTGGCCTGATGGCCGCTGGACTATGGCCGAAGCCCCTTGATACTTGCCCGGCCCGACGGCGAGGGCGCTGTTCGCGTTGACCAGCGCGTAGTCGCCGTCACGGACGGCGGGGCCGGTATCGGCAGCGACCCGGTAGGAAATCAGGTCGTCCGTGAACCGCACCTGGCCGTTCTTGGAGGAGGAGACCGCCAGGAACAGGTCGCCGGGCGTCTGCGGAGCATCGAAGGCAATGTCCTGGGTCTTGTATTCGCCCAGAGGGATGTGGACGGTGAATCGGTCGCGTTTCAGGAGCGGCCCGCTCTTGAAACCAGTGTGAAGCTCCCAGGCGACCTGCACGTCCTGGCCGGAAAACTCGTCGTTGAAGACGGCCAGCGTCCGGGTCACGCGGGCGCCGGGGGCGAGGCGGGGGCGGGTGACGGGCCACTCGCCCCGGACGTTGCTGCGCTTATTGCGCTCGTCAAAGTCCAGGTCGCAGACGGCGACAGGATTGTAACACTGCTGCATCAGGCGGATGTTGGGGTCGTGCCAGGGGTCGGCGATGGCGGGCGGGATGGTCGCATTCGGGCTGCCCTTGACCCGGATCTCCAGAATCTCGTTCTCCGGCCCCTCGCCGGGGACGTAGTTCGGCCAGGCGTTGTTGAGGACGTAGTTGCGGATGTCGGCGTCGTTCTTGAGGCGGCGGAGTCGCGTCCCCGTGGCCATCCAGGCGAAGCCGCGCCGGGTATTATCGTTGGGCCAGACCGCCTCGCCCTCGCCGTAGGGCCGATCCGCACGCGGATGCCCGCCGGTATCGGGAACGCCGCCCCCGTTGACGTAGTGTTCGGTGTTGATGTAGGGCGGACCCAGGTCGCCGCCCCCGTCGTCAATGATCGGGCGCGTGTCGTCCACGGCCTGAATCACCGGCACGGCGTCCTTGATCGGCTCACCCCACTCGTTGGCCGCGCTCCAGATCACGGTGGCCGGATGGTTGCGGTCGCGCAGCGCCAGTTCCCGGTCCATGGCCAGCATGGCGTCACGCCCGTGCTGGAAATCCTCGCCGCCCTCCGAGCCGCGCAGGGGCGACTCTTCAATGAGCATGAGGCCCTTCTCATCGCACACGTCCAGCATGTAGGGCGTCGCGGGAATCTGGTGAATGCGCATCACGGTGAAGTTGAGGCGCTCCAGGTTGTCCACGGCCCGGGGCCAGCCGCCGTTGCCCGGCGCGGGCGGGCCGAAGCCGGGGCGAACGCCGTAGGCGTCCGTGCCGAAGTCCGCCTCCTGCTGATTGTCTCCGCGCAGGTTGCACCGGACGCCGTTGAGGTAATAGTGCGCGCCGCGTGCCACAAATTGCCGGAATCCGAACCGTTGGCGGTAATGATGGACCGTCCGGCCGTTGGCCCTCAGGGCTACATCCAGAATGTGCATCTGCGTGCGGTAGCCGGGCCGGTACGGCACGTTGGGCCACCAATAGCTGCGCGGCCCCAGCGTCCAGGCGACCGGCCCCAGCTCGACCGCCCGGCGCTCCCCGGCCGCGAGCCGGAGGGTGGCCGGCGGAATGGCGGGGTAGCGGAAATGAGCGCCGGCGGCGGACCAGAGACGGGCAGCGAGGGTGACGGTGACGGACACGCCCGACGCATTGGAGATCGTCGCCTGGGGCTGGAGCGTCGCGTGCTCTACATCCGTCCGCACAAACACATCTTCCACATGGACCGGCGGCAGCAGTTGGAGCGAGACTCCGCGCAGAACGCCTTCTTCCACGTAAGGGTCCCAGGTCGCGCCCTCCGGGACGGTGTACCTGCGGCCCGCCATGAACTTGCGCCGGCCTTTGACCTCCACGACCACTCGCAGCGGGGCTCCCGGCACGGCATACGGCGTGATGTCGGCGGTAACGGGGACCCACCCGTCCACGTGGGAGGCCACCGGCGTGAGGTGAGCGTCGTCCGGGCCGACGGAGATGGCCGCGCCGAAGTTGACGGCGGCGAAGACCAGACGTGCTTGCCATCCGGCGACCCCCGGCGGGATGGGAATCCTCGCACGGTACGCCCCCGCATCGCAGGTGTACCCCTGTGTGCGCCAGCCTCCTGCGGGAACGGCGATGTCCTTCCAGTCGCCGCCTTCAGGCCGGAACTGCCAGTGAATGCCCGCCGCGGTGGACAGCTCGAATGTACGAGTCTCCCCGGGAGCCGGAGAGGCCGGGGCACCACTGACAAACCACAGGAGCAGTGCGGCCAGCGACAACCCTCTGAGTACTGGAACGCTCATGTCGCCATACTAGCACAGGCAAACCAAGTTGTCAATGCCCACCGCCCGCCCCGGGCCCGCTCAGTGCCCATCCGCCGCGCAGGAACAGCAGGAAACCCCGCCCGCTTTCGGGAAACAACCGTCCAAGGAGACCGAACGATGCCCACCTTGCAGCAACAAGCCGTTCATCTGACGCAGGAGGCGCTCGCCGCCCTGTTCCGCACCGCCCGCCACGTCCCCGTCGACAAGTACCATTGGTCGCCGATGGGCGAGGCCCGGGCCGCCCAGAACCAGGTCGCCGAGTGCGCCCTGACGCCGATGGTCTATCTGTCCCTGCTCGACGGCCACCCGATGGACTTCAGCGACCCCGCCGTCCGCCGGCACGGCGAGCAGATGATGTCCGCGCTGGACACCGTGGACGCCGCCGAGGCCGCCGCCCAGGAGCAGTACGCCCGGCTCTACACCCGCATTGAATCGCTCTCCGACGCCGACTTGACCCGGACCGTGCGCCTGCCCTTCGGCGGGGGCCGCGACGTGCCCATCGCCGACATCATTTTTTTCGCCTACCAGAACATCGTCTACCACACCGGCCAGATCAACTACCTCCAGCTCATGCTGGGGGACAAAGAGATGCACTGAGACGGCCCCCACCCCGGCTCGTCCCTCGCCACCCCAAGTACAGACGCCCCGGGGGGTACCCCCCGCAAGCGGGAGAGGGGCCAGTGACTTGCAGGCTTTCACCTCCTGGCCGGAGGCATAGCCTTCCGTTGACTGGCCCCTCTCCCATCCTGATGGAGGAGCGGTGCCCGATGAGGGCGGGGCCGGGGCCGCCGGTTTAGCAAGGACGACCTGTGAAGCGCAACGCCGGGCTGGCATTCATCTTCATCACACTGCTCATTGACGTACTCGGCGTCGGCATCATCATCCCCATCATGCCCAGGCTCATCCAGAGTTTGGCGCACGGGGGGGTGGACGTGGCCTCGCGCCTGTACGGGTGGCTGCTGTCGCTGTACGGGGCGATGCAGTTCCTGTTCTCGCCGCTGCTCGGGATGTTGAGCGACCGGTGGGGGCGACGGCCCGTGCTGCTGCTGTCCCTGCTGTTCACGGGCCTGGACTACGTCATCATGGCGCTCGCGCCCACCGTGGCCTGGCTGTTCATCGGGCGGACGGCGGCGGGGATCACGGGGGCGAGCTTCACGGCGGCCACCGCGTACATCGCCGATGTCAGCCCGCCGGAGGAGCGGGCGCAGAATTTCGGGCTGATCGGCGCGGCCTTCGGGCTCGGCTTCATCGTCGGCCCCGCCCTGGGCGGGCTGCTCGGCCAGTGGGGGTCGCGCATCCCCTTCTGGGCAGCCGCCGGGCTGTCGTTTGCCAACGTCTTTTACGGCTGGCTGATCCTGCCCGAATCCCTTGTCCCAGAGTATCGCCGCCAGTTTCGCTGGCGCGAGGCCAACCCGCTGGGCGCGCTGCACGTCCTGGGCCGCTATCCGGTGGTCTGGGGCCTGACGGGGGCGCTCGCCGCCGGCAGCCTCGCCATGCAGTGCCTGCAAAGCTGCTGGGTGCTGTGGGCGACGACCCGGTTCGGGTGGGGCGTCCGGCAGAACGGACTGTCCCTGGCCGCCTTCGGCGCGCTGTCCCTGATCTTCCAGGCGGGCCTGACGCGGGTCTGGCTGCCGCGGCTGGGGGAGCGGCGGGCCGTGCTGCTCGGCTTCGCCGTCGGCGCGGCGGAGTTTCTCGGCTACGGCCTGGCGACTCGGGGCTGGATGGTCTACGCCATCATGGTCGCCGCCAGCCTGAGCTACTTTGCCCAACCCGCCACCCAGGGGCTGCTGTCGCGTCAGGTGGGACCGGACGAACAGGGGACGCTGCAAGGCGCACTGTCCAGCCTGACCAGCCTGACGGCCATCGCCGGCCCGCTCCTCGCCACGCACCTGTTCGGCTGGTTCACGCGCCCCGACGCCCCATGGTGGGACCCCGGAGCGCCGTTCCTGTTCGGCGCGGCCCTGGAAGTCCTGGCCTTGCTGATCTCCCTGCGCGCCCTGGGCCGGACGCGGGTACAGGCCGCGTGACCGCGCCGCGCGCCGCCAGGTAGCCCCAGACGTAAGCGTTCGGGCCCATCGTCTGGTCCACCGTCAGCTCATCGAGCGCGGGCATCAGGAAGATGTCGAAATACGCCTCAGTGGTCGGCCAGTCGTAGGGCGACGGCTTGCACGCGGCGTTGAGGTAATAGGTGATGGGCCAGGTGATCCAGCTCTGGTCGCCCCAGCGGGCGAGGTCCACGTTGCCGTAGACCGTGATGCCCGCCGGCGCAGGCTGCCCCGTCCGGCGGCTGTCCAGGTTCAGCGGGTGGCGGACCGGATTCGCGCCCACGCCCGATGTGTAGACCAGATTGCCGGGATTCGCGCCAGCGGGGAACAGACACGCCTGCACCGCCCCGGCCAAATACTTTCGGTCGCGGGTCAGGTGGTAGGCCCGCAGCAGCGAGACCGCGCCGTGTGGGGTGCTGTAGAAGCCCAAAAACTGCGGCTTGCCGGGGTCGTCGGAGGCGATGCCCCAGGCGTTGTTCTTCTGGTACGCCAGCGCGCCATCGGCGTCGGCAACTAAAGCGCGCAGGGCGTTTTTGCGAAGCGCCGGGTCGGCGAGGCTCTGGGGCAGCCGGGCGTAGGTGAACGCGGCGTCGCGCCGCTGGAGGCTGCCGTAGAACGGCGGCGGGTTCGGGCTTTTCAGCGGCGTGTCTTCCAGAAAGACGCTGTGCCAGTGCCGGTCATGCGTCAGGGCGTACAGGCAGGCGGCGGCCAAATTGCGGTCGTCCGTCACGTCGCCCCCCAGTTTGGCCCACGTCCCGGCGGCCTGCCGCCTCGCCCGGTCCGCCTCCGCCCAGTGCATCGCCTTCAGCGCGCTCTCACGATAGGCTTTGGCCTCCGGGGGATTGTAGGCCGCCAGGACGCGCGCCGCCCGCGACGCCACGGCGGCGTAGATGTAGGACGACTGGACATCGGGCGCATAAACATACGCGGGCATGGACTGCTTCCAGCTCACCTCGCCGCCAATCGGATCGCCGTTCGTCTCAATGCCGAAGCGGACGCCCCCATCGGGCATTTGCAGGCGGCGGAACAAGTCCAGCTCGAACCGGCATTCGTTCAGCAGGTCCGGCGCGGGCGACGACTTCGGGATGTTCAGGCTGAGGGTCTTGAAGTAGGTCGGGAACAGGTCCAGTAGTTCCAACTGCCAGAACGTCGTCGTCCGCATGTGCGTGATGCGGCGCGGGTTCCAGTCCCCGGCGTCGTGGTAGCCGCCCCACGCCTCCGGGACGGGCCTGCCCGTGTCGCCTTTCGCCAGGTCCTTCTGCGGGTCGCCGCCGTCTAAAATCGAGTAGGTGGACTGGGTGATGGGCACACAGTCGTTGATGCCCGGGTGGAAGTCGGCGGGTCGATGGAACGAGGTGTAAGGCGGCCCCAGGGCGATACCGCTGCGCTGATTGTAGAAGCCCTTCATCTGCACCCGGAACGCCTTCTCCCACGCCTTCGGCCCGATCTCGAACGGGCAGGAGCAGCCGACGCCGTCCACGACCACCCGATAGCGGCCCGGCCTGTGAAAGCCTGAGAAGTCCAGCGGGGCCACGGCGGTCCCGTTGAAGTTGCGCGTGGTGTGCATCTTCTCGGGCCTGTCCGCCGCCCAGGCCGGGCCGACGCGGCCCGTGTAGACGGTCTTCGCGGCGGACGCCTCCACCAGCCGGAAGCGCAGACCGTTCGGGAACGTATACGCGCCCCCGCTCCCCATCCAGAGCGACAGGTAGGCGCGCTTCAGCGGGTCGTCGGGCCGGAAGCCGACCTGGTTGACGTGGACCGACTCGCTCCACACCTTTGCCGGGTCGAACGTCAACGCCGCCTGCGGCTGTTGGGTGTTGATCTGCCCCAGCGAGACGGTATAGGTCCGGCCCGGCGTCAGGGCGTGGGGCAACTTGAGATAGACGACGTGCCGCATGGGGAGGGCGTGGCCCGGCTGCTGCCAGTCGTCCGGCTTGGACTTGCGCGCCACCGAGAGCGGCGTCACCCCCCGGGCGAAGGCGGGATCATTGGGAGAGCTGACCCGATAGTTGGCCGGATCATCCGCCTCGGTCTCCAAGAGAGGGTCGCCGACGAACCCCTCATAGGTGACGAGACTGTCCTTCTTCGGCCCGATCAGCCAGCCGACCTCCTGGCCGCCGCGCACCAGGACTGTCGCGCCGTCGGCGGCCTTCCGCGATTCGCCGGGCCGAGGCGCGTAGGGGATCAGGCGGCTGGGCGTCACCCGGCCCGTATGGATTTGCAGCGCCAGCACGTCCGGCCCGGCGGCGTAGACGGCCTGGACGACCGGGGACAGGGCCGTGCGCCGGCCATACTTCGCGCGCAAAGCCTCGCGGTCCCGCCACGCCTGGGCGAGCGCCTCGGCGTCCCGCTGCGCTCGCGCCTGTCGCGCCTGCCGGATAGCGGCGTCGGGCGCGACGGCCAGGATCGCCCCCACCCGCACGTCCACCGGGCCGTCGCCGCCCCAGTCGCCCATCATCTGCCACTGCATGATCCGACCCAGGTCGGGGCCGCCGGTTTTTCCCCGGTCGTTGGGCTGGGAGAAGGGCGCGCCGTCCACTGGCGTGACGACCACGAAGTCCGCGCCGGTGGCGGCGGGCAACGGGAACTGCCAGGCGCCGGAACGGCCGTCGGCGTCTTGCAGCATCAGCCTCAACACCTTCAGCGTGTTGCGCGGGCCGACCCGGACGCGTAGGGCCGGGCTGTCGTAGGCATGTAAGCGCAGGTCAAGCGCGGGGTTCAGATTCACGCCCGCGCCGCCCTTCGGCGTGATGCCGTCGGCGCCCAGCAGCGCCACGCCGTTCTCGACGCGCGCCTTTCCCTCCCAGGTCCCGTAGGCGAACAGGAAGGGGCGATCCATCTTCACGATAACGGCTGGGGCCTGCGCGCCTAGCCGGGGGACAGCGTCGAACAGAAGGCCGAGGGCCAGCAGTGTGGACACGAGGACACGGCGGGGAGCGCGAGTGTGCATGAAACCTTTCTCCAAAACGGGTACACTTTCGCTGCGGCGGGCTTTTCCTCCTGCCCGTCCAGACGGGGGAATACAACTCATGTCCGAACATCACGAGGGAGTCGGCTGGCGGGAGTGGGGCGAGGAGGCCTTTGCCGAGGCGAAGGCGCAGAACAGGCCGATCCTGCTGGATATCGGCGCGGTCTGGTGCCACTGGTGTCACGTCATGGACGACGGCATCCCCGGCGACCCCGTCCACACCGGAACCTATAGCAATCCGCACGTCCAGCAGCGCATCCGGGACCACTTCATCCCCATCAAGGTGGACAACGACCGAAGGCCGGACATCAACGCCCGCTACAACATGGGCGGCTGGCCGACCACCGTGTTTCTGACCCCAGACGGCGACACGCTCTACGGCGAGACCTACGTGCCGCCCCCACGCATGGCCGCCCTGCTGGACTACATCGCCGACCTCTGGAAGAACGGGCGGGAGCAGATCGCCGCCCAGACCGCCGAGGTGCGCGCCCAGCGCGCCCGCGCCGAGGCCGCCGCCCCCGCCGCGACGAGTTTAGACCCCGATACCGTCCCCACCGTCCTGCGCCACCTCGCGCGCCAGTTCGACTCCGTCTACGGCGGCTTCGGCACCCAGCCCAAGTTCCCCCACCCCGCCGCGCTCCAACTGGCCCTGGAGCAGTACGCCCGCACCGGCGACGCCGGACTGCGCGAGGTTGCCGAGAAGACATTGGCAGGCATGGCCGGCGGCGGCATGTACGATCATTACGCGGGCGGCTTCTTCCGCTACAGCACCACCCGCGACTGGTCCATCCCCCACTTTGAGAAGATGCTGGAGGACAACGCGAAGCTCACCAGTGTCTACGCCCTCGCCGCTACCGTCCTGAACGACCCCCGCTGGCTGGACGTGGTGAAATCAGCCCACGGCTGGCTGCTCTCCGACATGCGCGACCCGGAGACGGGGGCCTTCGCCGGCAGCCAGGACGCCGACGGCGAGGAGCGCTACTACGGCCAGCCCTTGGAAGCCCGCACCACCCTCCCCACCCCCTACATTGACCGCACCGTCTACGCCGGCTGGAACGCCCTCATGGTCTCGGCGTTGGTAGAGCGTTACAAACTGACGGCAGAACCGGAGATACTGGCAGCGGCGGAGAAGGCGTTCCTGTATCTGCGTAGCAACTTAAGCGGGCATGAGGATGATACGAGCATTCTGCTGTTGCGGCACTTTCTGTCAGATGGCCGAGCCCAGGGAAGTTCCGGCCTGTTGAGTGACCAAGTAGCATTTATCAACGCCGGGCTAGACCTGAGCGAAGTCACGGGAGACCGCCGTGACTATTTCTCTCCGTCAATTCAGGCCGCCGCTTTCCTGTTGGCGGCGTCGGATGACAAGGAGGCTGGCGGCTTCCATGATTTACGCCCCACTCCCGACGCCATCGGGGAACTGGCGCGGCCCAAGAAGGACATGGGCGAGAACGCTGAGGCCGCGCTTGCCCTGATCCGCCTGTCGGCCATGACGGAAGACGTCAGATACCAGCAGGCCGCCGAGCGGGCGCTGAAGGTGTTCGTGGGCGAGTACGCCCAGTACGGCTACCATGCCGCCGCCTACGCCCGCGCGGTGGACGCCGCCACGCGCCCGCCCCTGCACATCGTCATCGTAGGGGCCAGAAATCATCCGCAGATGTGGCCCTTGCAGCAGGCGGCGTGGCAGATCACCGTCCCCGGCAAGGCGGTGGAGTGGTTGGCGGACGGCGGCGAGCGGGGCTACCCCGCCGCGCCGGACGGCAGCCCGCGCGCCTACGTCTGCGTCGGGACCAACTGTACAGCTGCCTCGACGCCGCAGGCGCTGGTCGAGGCGGTCAGGTCCGGGAAGATGCCCGCGTGATACACCATCCCCTGGACTGCGCAGGGTCCACCATTGCGCCTACGACCTGCACTACCACTTCGTCTTCGGCGTCCGCGACCGGCGCGCCCATGCGACCGCAGGTCGTGGCCGAGCTGGTGCGCCTCAGCCATGAGATCGTCGAGCGCTCTGAGATCAAGGCGAGAGCCTGGGCACCGACCGCAGCCACATCCACCTGCTCTGCACGGCCCACCCGACGATCGCGCCGGGGACATCGCCCCCATCTACAAGAGCATCACGGCCATCCAGATGTTCAAACCCTTCCCCGACCTCAGGAAAGAACCGTGGGGCGACAGGTTCTGGTCGGAGGGTTGCTTCGTCTTCAACGCCGGGCCGACGCGTCGGTGGGAGAGGTTGGTGCGCTACACCGAGAACCAGGAGCAGACGCCGCAGGCGATCAACCCCCGGCTTCTGTTCACAACAAGGACGCGGACCCGGACGAGTGGTGACACCCTGGGCTTGCCCCAGGGTGTACGTCATCCCCGAAGGTCAGGGGATCATTCCGTCCGGAGCCAGAGGCAGGGCGCGCAGCCGGATGCCGGTGGCGTCAAAGATCGCATTCCCAATGGCTCCGGCCACGGCGATGATGGGCGTCTCTCCCGCCCCCGCGGAGGGCAGGTCCTTGCGGTCCAGCAGCACTACGTCAATTTCGGAAATGTCGCCGAAGCGGGGGACACGATATTCGGATAAGCGGGGATTCAGGATGCGGCCCCCCGCGAACCGGATCGCCTCGAACAGAGCGCCCCCGATCCCCATCACCGTCGCGCCCTCCACCTGGCTCTCGAGGTGCATCGGGTTGACAATCGCTCCGCACTCAAAGGCCGCCACGATGCGAGTGATTCTCACCGCGTTGCGCGGGCCCTCAACAGCGACCTCGACGCAGTTCGC
This sequence comes from Armatimonadota bacterium, assembly GCA_019239955.1. Classification (GTDB taxonomy): domain Bacteria; phylum Armatimonadota; class Armatimonadia; order Armatimonadales; family Capsulimonadaceae; genus JAFAZD01. Next base: position 10,062 of record JAFAZD010000404.1, read on the forward strand.
CACGTAACTTCCTTTCTCCGTGCCGCCCGCGATCCCGAAGCCGTGTCCGGGGACCGCCCGGCGGCCGCTCCAGCCGAACCGCTCGGCCGCGGCCTCGAGCACGGCGCGGAGCCGGTCGTCCTGGAGGTTGCGGAGCCGGAACGCCAGCGGGTCCATCCTGCAGGCGCGGGCGAGGTCGTCCATGTGGCACTCGCGCGCGAAGTGGTTCCCGGTCGCCGCCAGGGCGCGGTAAGAACCCTGGCGGAGTGGCGAAGACGTCTCGTGGAACTCGACGTGCTGCTGGGGGACATGATACGGCGAGCGGAGGCCGGCCCCGCCCGAGTTGTAGTTGTGGAACTCCCAGTGCGAGATCGTTGCGTCCCCGCGCGCGGCGGCGCACACGTCAATCACCCCGGCGGGACGCAGGTAGCCGGCGGTGAACTCCTCCTCGCGCGTCCAGACGATCTTGACGGGCCGACCAGCCGCGCGGGCGAGCCGCGCCGCCTCCACGGCCGCCTCCCCCGTGTGCTTCCCGCCGTAGCCGGAGCCGGTGTCGGGGACGACCACGCGCACACGGTCTTCCGGCAGGCCCAAGGCAACGGCCAGCTCCTCCCGGACCCCGAAGGGCCGCTGCGTGCCCGTCCAGACCGTCAGCCGGTCGCCCGACCACACGGCCAGCGCGGCGCGCGGCTCCAGCGGCACGTGGGCGATGTAGGCGAGCGTGTAAGTCGCCTTCAATGAGTGCGTGACGCCGCTTTCCGACGGAATGCTCAAGGGCGTCGGGATGGGGCGCAGCAACGCGACCAGGTCCTGATCGCCGCCTTTGGTCGGAACATCCCATTCGGCGGTCGTCGCGGCGAGGGCACCCTCGGCGTCCGCGACGGTGGGGGCGGCAACCCCAACGAACGCGCTGTCTTGCACCACCGTGACGCCCGGCCATTGCCGGGCGCGGCTCACGTCCACGTCCTTGAGGGTCGCACCCCAGACGGGGGGACGCAGGACCTTGCCGTGAAGCATCCCTTCGGTGGCGAGATCGGACGTGTAGTGATGACGGCCCGTCACAAAAGCGCGGCCGTCCACTTTGGGGGGCGAGGTTCCCGCCACAGTCCACTGAGCGGCGGGCCTCGTGGCGACGTCCGGGCCGACGGTCCGCACGATCCTCCGCCCCTGAAGTAACTGCCCGTAATCGAGCGAAGCCTGAACCGAAGCTCGGACGATTTTGCCCCGACCGGCCCTCAGCAGGGCCTGATCCACCTGCCACCGCTCGGCGGCCAGGCCGAGCAGCGTTTCACGGGCGGCGGCGGCGGCCCGGCGGACCTGAGGGACCATCAGCGGCGTGGTGCGGCTGCCGAACGTCCCGATGTCGAAGGGCGTGAGGTCGGTGTCGGCGAGGACCACGCGGATCGCGTCCGGCGGCAGGGGCAGTTCGTCCGCGACGGCCTGCGCCAGCGACGTGCGGATGTTCTGGCCGACTTCCGCCTTGCCGGTGCCGACCGTGACCCGGCCGTTTTCCCCGACATGGAGCCAGACGTCGAAGTTCGGCGTACCCGGCTCCTGTGTCTCCGGCTCCGGCCCGGCCAAGACCACAAGCCCGGCGCCGAACAGGCGGAAGAGGTCCGGGCGGATGGGCAGGGGGTGCGGGAACGGCTCCTCTTCCAGCTCGTAGCGTTCGGGGGCGTCAACGGCGGCATTCAGGCGTTCCGTGTTCATCACCGATCATCCCCCGCCGTCCGCGCGCGGATCGCTTCGGGCGCGCCCGCCTGTTTGGCGGCCGCGAGCCGGACGGCCTTCAGAATTCGACGGTAGACCCCGCATCGGCAGACGTGCTTCTGAAGCGCCTGAATCACCTCGCCCTCCGACGGGTCGGCATTTTGTTCCAGCAGGGCGACGACGGCCAAGATCATGCCCGGCGTGCAGTACCCGCACTGGAGGGCGTCGGCCTCCAGGAAGGCTTCCTGAACCGGGCGAAGTGTGCCGTCCCGTTCCAGCCCCTCGATGGTAAGAACCGCGGCGGCCCCAACCGAGCCGACGGAGGTGATGCAGGAGGGGACGGGCCGGCCGTCGAGCAGAACGACGCACGCGCCGCACTGGGCTTCCCCGCACCCGTACTTCGCGCCCGTCAGGTTCAATTCGTCGCGCAGGACGCCGAGGAGGCTCCGACCCGGGCAGCCGGAGACGGACCGGGCGCTCCCATTGACTTGCAGTTGCTGTTCTTCCGACATGCGGGTGCCTCCATCAAGGAAATACGGGAAGGAAATATGATGAAGTGAATCTAAGTCTTGCATTGAAGCAGCGAGAGGGCCATCGCCCCGTTGCGGTGTAGAATGAAATCACCAAACACGTTCCACCCCAAAGGGCGATGCCCTCCATGTCCAGTATAGCACTTATAGCACTTTCCGTGACCGACCAGGTGGCCCAAGTTCCCAAGTTCATGTGTTCGCGGACGACTTCCTCAAGGCCCACCCGGCCCTGGCCCAGTGGCGACGCTCCCACCGCCGCGCCCCTGACTTCGCCGACGCCGAGGCCCTCACGGTCGCACTGATGCAGGGCTTCCTTCAAATGGCCTGGCCGTTGAGCGCCGAGGAGTGTCACAATCGTGATATAGTGATTGGCGGAGGTATCAACGATGCGACGATCTTTGCGACGGTCTTTTCCGTCAATGGCCGTTGGCCTGGCGATCTTGGCGGCAACCGGCTCAGCCCTGGCCCAGCAGCCCCCGGCCCGAGGCCCTTACCGTAAGGAAAACACGACAAACAACAAGTCGGCGAACGTTGTGGTGGAACAAACCGTCACGACCATGCCCGGCGTCAAGACGCTGACCCTCGACAGCAAGACGGGCAAAGTGTTCCTCATTGCCGCGGAGTACGGGGCGACGGGGACTCCGCCCCCGGCGGGAGGACGGGGCGGACGGCCCCCGATGCTGCCGGGTTCGTTTTCGATTCTGGTGGTCGGGAAATGAAATTTCTGAATGTTGCCCTGGTCGGCTGCGGCCTGATCAGCGAGGAACACATCCGCGCCTATCAGAAACAGGCGGACCGGGCGCGGATCATTGTCTGCTGCGACATTGACCCCAACAAGGCCGCCCAGCGGGCTACCCTGGTGGGGGACGCCCGCGCCGTCACCACGCTCGAGGAGGTCCTGGCCGACCCCGAGGTGGACGCGGTGGAGGTCTGCACGCCGCATCACCTCCACGCGGAGGCGGTGATCGCCGCCGCGCGGGCCGGCAAGCACGTCCTCTGCCAGAAGCCCCTGGCGAAGACGCTCGCGGAGTGTGACGCCATGATCGCCGCGGCGGCGGGCGCGGGCGTCACCCTCTTCTACGGCGAGACGAGCCTCACCCAGCCGGCCGCCGTTGAGGCGGCGCGGGTCATCGCGGAGGGCCGCATCGGGCGGCTCGTCGGGGTGCAGGCGACCCTCGCCTTCTGGCAGGGGGGAAAGTACCTGTCGACGGCATGGCGGTATGACCCCGGTGTGACGGGCGGCGGGCAGCTGCTCGACAGCGGCGTGCATGCCCTCGCCCTGATGCTGAAGATCGGCGGGCCGATCCGCACCGTCGCCTGCCTGGCCGCCCGGTTCCGGGAGGAACTGGGGGGCGAGGACACCTGCGCCCTGAGCGTCCGCTTTGAGGGCGGCCATCTGGGGACGCTGTTCTGCTCGCAGGCCGCCGGCACCTGGGTCCCCCAGCCAAGTCTCGTCGCCTACGGGACCGAGGGGGCGGTGACGCTCGGCGGGCCGCTGGGCGCTCTTGTCCTGCACCGTCCCGATCTGCCGGATCGGCGCGAGGTGCTGCAGGAGCAGCGTGGCGACCCCTTCGCCGCAATGATCGGGCAGTATCTGGACACCGTCTTGGGCGGGGCGCCCAGCCCTTCCCCGGGCGAGGCCGGGCGCGAAAATCTGCGGGTGGTTCTTGCGGCGTATGAGGCGGCGCGGACGGGACGCGAGGTGACGATGGACGAAGTGACGATGGACTGCATACAGGTCTAAAGTTGGCGGCCCCGGCTGCCGAGGAAGAGGGCATGGAGAGGCCGAAGCCCTTCCCTCTCCGGAGGCGCAGGACGGGCGCGAGGGCCGCCGCCTGCGCGCCTGCACCTGGAGCACCTGCCCGGCCATAAGTCTGCCCGGCCACGCGCCGGGCCTGATCCCGGGCGAGGGGGTCTGGCACCACCTCAAGCACGTGCAGCGGGGCAGCGTCTGCTGCCGCGGCCTGCCGCACCTGCGCCGGGAGTTCACCGCCGCCGAGCAGCGCCTGCGCCGGAGGCCGGACATCATCCGGGCCTGCTCCCAGCAAGTCGGCCACCTTGAGAACTTCACGAGAACGTCACTAAGTAGCCTGCTCAAGTAAGTGTTCAGTTCTGGCGCGGGCGTCTCGCAGCAATCCTGCCTTGCCCCGCAGGGCGGCGTCTACGGCCCGTTTCAGCTCCCCCAATAGGGCGTAACTGCGGCGTGTCAACTGGTGGTGCTTGACA
>JAFAZD010000119.1 GCA_019239955.1 Armatimonadota bacterium
ACCTGGCCCGATGAGTCGGCCAGCAGAATTACATCCTCGGTCGTCCGAAGCAGCGCCTGCCACAGCGCGGCACTGGGCGCGCCATCCGAGGGGGTCGGCGAGTCGGGCTTGGGCGGACGGGACCAGGGGGTGAGACGCATCCGCATCAGCCCTGAAATTTGTAGCCGACGCCACGCACCGTCAGCAACATCTCCGGTCGTCCAGGCGTCGCTTCCAGTTTCTCGCGCAGCCAGCGGATATGCACGTCCACCGTGCGGTCGTCCACGTAGCAGTCCTCGCCCCAGACCCGCGAGAGCAGCGTCTGCCGGTCAAAGACCCGTCCCCGATTCGCCGCCAGGAACGAGAGCAGATCGAATTCCTTGCGGGACAGGCTGATCGGGGTGCCGTCCTTGATCACCTCGCGCCGGTCCGGGTTTACCATCAGGCGCTGGTTGCCCAGGGGGTATTCGCCGTCGAGGGCGCGCCGCCCTTCGCCCGCCGCATTTTGGGGCGGGACGTCCCGCCGGCGCAGGAGCGCCTGCACCCGCGCCATCAGCTCGCGCATGGAGAACGGCTTGACGACGTAGTCGTCCGCGCCGGCCTCGAACCCGCGCAGGCGGTCGGCCTCCGCCGCGCGGGCCGTCAGCAACAGCACGGGCAGGCCGCGCGTGTCGCTGCGCAGTCGCCGGCAGATGTCCAGCCCGCTCCCGGACGGCAGCATCACATCCAGGATGACCAGATCGGGCGGCTCTTGGCCGACTCGCTCCAGGCACTCGTCGGCGTCCGCCGCCGTGCCGACTTCGTAGCCTTCTCTTCTAAGATTGTAGGAGATGGCGTCAACGATGGGCGACTCGTCGTCCACCACCAGGATTTTGGTCATGCTGTCCCCCGCGCCGGTCATCGAGCGTACTCGGTTGCAATCCGCCCCCAGTATACCATGCTCTGCCCCGCTTGTCCAGTCCGGTTGATTTTTTCTCAATTTGCTGTTACAATATTCCAAAACATCCCGGAGAGTTAGGTGGATAGTAAATCCAAAGAAGCCGTCAAAACCAAGGATGTCCTCAAGCAGTTGCAGTCCGAGCTGCGTCAGCTGCAAGCAACTGTCAATGCCTTGCAGAGAACGGACGCTCCGGCGACCGCCGAGGACGACCCCGCGGCACATAAGGAAAAAGGCGACAAGGCCGAGTGGGCGGTCCAGTATGCCGTGCATCACCGCCCGGCCGGGGGCGAGGGCGTGCTGAAAACCGGCGTCCAGTCCTTCATCGAGGCCCAGCTGATGCGCGTCACCGACGACGCGGCCGCCACGCTCGGCTACGCGCTTTCGTCGCCCCAGAAGGTCGCCCTGCTGCGCGCCCTGCTCGCGCGCCCGGCCGAAAGCGCCGCCGCTCTGGGGGAAACGGCCGCATTGAGCACCGGCAGCCTCTACCATCACCTGCACGACCTGATGCACGCCGGTCTGATCGGCCAGTCCGCTCGCAACCGTTACGTCCTCACCGACCGGGGCCGCCGCGTCCTGCTCGTCCTGCTCGCTCTCGCCGCCCAATCGTAAGGAGGCAGCCGTGTCCGAATCCTACGCACTCGTTGCCGAAACCATTGCCGACCTGCCCTGCCTGACGCTGGCCCCGCAGGACGTGCCGGACGCGCCCCTGGCCGTCGTGCTGCATGGCTTGGGCCGTCACAAGGAGTCGGCCCTGACGACTCTCTACCTGTTCGCCCGGTGCGGCCTGCGCGCCCTGGCCTTCGACGCCCGACTGCACGGCGCCCGGCCAGGCGCTGAGGGGCGCGAGGCGCGGCTGCAGACCGACTACGTATTCACGATGGCCGAGATCGTGGAGGGCACGGCGCAGGACCTGTCCCTTCTTCTGGACGCCCAGGGCGTGACGCAGGCCGCCGTCCACGGCGTCTCCCTGGGCGGCTACGTCGCCTACGCCGCGCTCGCCGCCGATCCGCGCCTGGCCGTCGGCGCGATGGCGATGGGCAGCCCCGACTGGCTGGAGCCGCTGCGCGGGATGGGCCTCGCCCCCGGCCACCCCGTCTACGACGCCATTGCCGCCCGCAGCCCCCTGGAGCGCGCCGCCGAACTCTACCCGCCGCGCCCCCTGCTGCTGCTGCACGGAGATCAGGACGACGTCGTCTCCATCGCGGGTGACCGCGCCCTCTACGACCGGCTGCGGCCCGTCTATCACGCTGTCCCCGACCGCCTGGAGTTTGTCATCTATCCCGGCCTCGGCCACCTCTACACCGACGACATGGCTGAACGCTCCGCCGCCTGGATCGCCCGCTTCCTGCCCCCGCCTCCGAGGTGAACCATGCTGACCCCCAAGCAGCGGGAGATGTGGCGCGTCAACAAGTACATCTGGCTCAGCCTCGCCTTCGTCTTCGTCTGGCTCTGGGCGCGGCATGAGCAGTTTGACCCGACCGCACAGACCTGCCTCGCCTGGACGCTCGCCGCCGGCTGCGCCAACCTCGGCCTGCGCTCCTGGATCGCCTTCCGCAGTCCCGCCGGCACGACCGGCCAGTGGGGGTGGGCCTTCAGCATCGCCGACATCGCCCTCATCGCCGTCGCCGTCCGCTACACCGGCGGCATCCGCTCCGACCTGTGGCTCCTGTACATCCTGCTCAGCGTGACGGAGACCTTGAGCGTCTCCGTCAAGGACGAGCTCCTGCTGCTCGCGCTGACCTTCGCCGGCTACACGGTCTCCGTCTGGCCCATCGCCGACGACAGCGCCTTTCTGACGCGCCTGTTCTTTCTCTTCGTCATCAGTGCCATCGCCCGTCGTTTGTATCTCAATGCCGAGGAGCGCAGCCGCCAGCTCGCCGTCCTGCGCGAGCAGTTGGGCGTCGCTGAGGAGAAAAGCCGCGTCGCCCGCGAATTGCACGACGGCCTGGGCCGGGAGATCGTCAACGTGATTCTGGGCTTGGAGGTCGCCCGCCGCGCCGCCGACAGGAAGCCGGAGCAGGTGCCGGCTTTGCTTGAGGAAAACCTCGCCCTGCTGCGCGTCGCCATGAACGACACACGCGACCTGATCTTCCAGACTCGCCCGTGGACGCTCGAAGGTGACGGCGGCGCGGCCTTTGCCGAGCGCCTGGAGCGCTACGCCCGCCAGTTCGCCGACCGCACCGGCCTCGCCGTTGAGGTACAGTGCGACATGGGCGACGCGGCCCTGAGTCCGCAGACCGCCTTCGGCCTGCTGCGGATCGTCCAGGAGGCCCTGAACAACGTCGCCAAGCACGCCCAGGCCACCGAGGTCACGATCCGCGTATATCGGGACGGTATGGTGCTCGCTGCGACCGTCGCCGACAATGGCGTGGGTTTTTCAAAATTACAGACTTTGGTAAAATCTGGTATTGGCCTGCCCTCCATGCGCGAGCGCGCCCAGGACCTCGGCGGCACGCTGGATGTCGCCAGCCAGCCCGGCCAGGGAACCACCGTCATCCTGCGGATGCCTTCCGTGTAGAAGGGCAGGGAATGCCCAAATGCGTCAATGGCATGGCGGAAGGGCAGCGCCTGCCTTACCCCACAAGTCGAAAGGGATTCTTCCATCACAGGAGACACGCTCATGTCCAACGCCATCCGCCTGCTGCTCGCCGAGGACGAGCGGCTGACCCGCGAGAACCTCGCCCGTCTGCTCGCCTTAGAAGACGACATCGAGATCGTCGGGACCGCCGCCGACGGCGAGGAGGCCGTTGGCCTCGCCCGCACCCGCGCGCCCCACGTCCTGCTCACCGACATTCAGATGCCCCGTAAGACCGGCATTGAAGTCACGCAGATTCTCAAGCCGGAGATGCCGGACCTGGGCATCGTTGTGCTGACCATCTACCACGACGATGCCAACGTCTTCGCCGCCATCAAGGCCGGCGCGATGGGCTACGTGCTCAAGGACGGTCCGCTCGACGACACCCTGGCCGCTGTCCGCGCCGTCGCGCGCGGCGAGGCCCTGCTGCACCCCTCCATCGCCGCCCGCGTCATCGCCGAGTTCAACAAGGTCCGCCCGCAGACGCCCGCCAAGAGCGAGAAGTTCGCCGAGCTCAGCGAGCGCGAGTTGGAAGTCCTCAAGACCCTCGCCTCCGGCAAGCGCAACAAACAGATCGCCGACGCGCTGTTTATCTCCGAGAAGACCGTCAAGAACCACGTCAGCGCCATCCTCTGGAAGTTGCAAGTCAACTCCCGCGCCGAGGCCGCCCTGCTCGCCGCCAAAGAAGGACTCGCCTGAGGGGTCGGGGCCGCCCCCGTATCTCCTTCCTCTGCCGATTCGGGGGAGGTGGCGAGGCTCGCCGAGCCGGAGGGGGTTCCTCTGGGGAACTCGCCGGCCGCCCGCCGCGTTTTTGGGTATAATAAACAGCCATGAACGACACCAATCGGCCGGACATCCGAACGCAACTTCAGCAGCGCATCCTCGTCATTGACGGCGCGATGGGCACCATGATTCAGCGGCACAAGTTGCAAGACGCTGACTATCGTGGTGAGCGCTTTCGAGATCACCCCATTGACCTGAAGAACAACAATGATGTTCTGTCCTTGGTTCGGCCCGACATCATTGAGAGCATCCATGCCGCCTACCTGGATGCGGGCGCGGACATCATTGAGACGGCGACCTTTCAGGCCAATGCCATAGACCAGGCCCACTTCAACCTGGAACCGCTCGTCCCTGAGATGAATGTCGCTGCAGCCCGAATCGCGCGCCGTGCCGCCGACGCCGCGACGACACGCGATCCTTCCAAGCCGCGTTACGTCGCCGGCTCCATCGGATCGCTGACTCGGATGGCCTCCATGTCGCCCGACACCAATAATCCGGGCGCGCGCTCGGCGACCTTTGACCTGATCGCCGCTGCCATCGGGGAGCAGGTGCGCGCACTGGTCGAGGGCGGCGTGGACCTGCTGCTGTGCGAGACGGTGATTGACACACTGAATCTCAAGGCCATGCTGTTCGCCATCCAGAAATTCTTCGACGAGGGCGGACGGCGCGTCCCCGTCATGGCCTCGGTCACGATGGAGCAGTCCGGGCGCAACCTGTCCGGCCAGACCATTGAGGCCTTCTGGAACTCCATCGCGCACGTCCCCCTGCTTTCCGTCGGCGTTAACTGCGGCTTCGGCCCGGATCTCATGCGTCCCTACATTGAGGAGATCGCGCGGGTCGCGCCCATCTTCGTGAGCTGCTATCCCAATGCTGGGCTGCCCAATCCGCTGTCCGAAACGGGATATGACCAGACCCCGGAGATGATGGCTCCCCTGCTGCGGGAGTGGGCGGAGAACGGCTGGCTCAACATCGTCGGCGGTTGCTGTGGCACGACGCCGACTCACATCAAGGCCTTTGCAGAAGCCGTCAGGGACTTGCCCCCGCGGCAGCCGCCGGTCGTCGAGCCGTACACCCGCTTAAGCGGCCTGGAAGCCTTCACGATTCGCCCGGAGACCAACTTCGTCAACGTCGGCGAGCGCGCCAACATCACCGGCTCGCCCCAGTTCAAAAAATTTATCCTGGGGGGCCAGTATGAGGCCGCCCTTGGCGTCGCCCGCCAGCAGGTCGAGAACGGCGCGCAGATCATCGACGTCAACATGGACGAGGGGATGCTGGACGGCGTCCAGGCGATGACCACGTTCCTGAATTTGATTGCCTCCGAGCCGGACATCGCCCGCGTCCCCGTCATGATCGACAGCTCCAAGTGGGAGATCATTGAGGCGGGATTGAAATGTACGCAGGGCAAGAGCGTCGTCAACTCCATCAGCCTCAAGGAAGGTGAGGAGAAATTTAAAGAGCAGGCGCGTCTGGTCCGTCGCTACGGGGCGGCCGCCGTCGTCATGGCCTTCGACCTTCAGGGCCAGGCGGACACGCTGGAGAGGCGCGTCGAGATCTGCACCCGTTCCTACAAGATTCTGACGGAAGAGGTCGGCTTCCCGCCCGAAGACATCATCTTCGACCCCAACATCCTCATCGTTGCCACCGGCATGGAGGAGCACCGCAACTACGCGGTGGACTTCATTGAGGCGACCCGGATCATCAAGCAGACCCTGCCCGGCTGCAAGGTCAGCGGCGGCGTCAGCAACATCTCGTTCTCGTTCCGGGGCAACAGCGTGGTGCGCGAGGCAATGCACTCGGCCTTTTTGTATCACGCGATCAAGGCCGGCATGGACATGGGCATCGTCAACGCCGGCCAGCTGGCCGTCTACGAGGAGATCCCCAAGGACCTGTTGGGGTTGGTCGAAGATGTCTTGTTAAACCGGCGTGCCGACGCCACCGAGCGCCTGCTGGCCTTCGCCGAGACCGTCAAGGGCAGCGGGAAGAAGGAGGTCAAGGACGAGGCCTGGCGCAGCGCCTCGGTGGAGGAGCGGCTGTCCCACGCGCTCGTCAAGGGCATCACGGACTACATAGAAGCCGACGTGGAGGAGGCTCGGCAGAAGTTTGACAAGCCCCTGCACGTCATTGAAGGGCCGCTGATGGATGGCATGAACATCGTCGGGGATCTGTTCGGCTCCGGCAAGATGTTTCTGCCGCAGGTCGTCAAAAGCGCCCGCGTCATGAAAAAGGCCGTCGCCTACCTGCTGCCGTACATGGAGGCCGAGAAGGAGGCGTCCGGCAATCATCAGGCGCAGGGCAAGGTGCTGATGGCGACCGTTAAGGGCGATGTCCATGACATTGGCAAGAACATCGTCGGCGTCGTGCTGGGCTGCAACAATTATGAAGTGATTGACCTGGGCGTCATGGTCCCCACCGAGAAGATTTTGCAGACCGCCCGTGAACGCAACGTGGACATCATCGGCCTGAGCGGCCTGATCACGCCCTCGCTCGACGAGATGATCCATGTCGCCCGCGAGATGCAGCGGGAGGGCTTCGCGCTGCCACTGCTCATCGGCGGCGCGACCACCAGCCGCACCCACACGGCCGTCAAGATCGCGCCCGCCTACAAGAACCCGGTCGTCCACGTTCTGGACGCCTCCCGCGCCGTCGGCGTGGTGAGCAGCCTCCTCAGCGACGAGCAGAAGCCGGACTTCGCCACCGCCAATCTCCGCGAGCAGGAGGCCGCGCGCCAGCAGCATGCCGGCAAGCGCGCCGACAAGAAGGTGCTGACGCTGGCCGAGGCCCGCGCCCGGCGGACTCCCATTGACTGGGCCGCGTCCCGTGCCGGCGGCGAGATCGCCGTGCCGTCGTTCACCGGCATCCGCGCCCTGAATCCCGTGCCGCTGGAGGAGCTGGTCCCGTTCATTGACTGGTCCCCCTTCTTCCGCGCCTGGGAACTGCACGGCCGCTACCCGGACATCCTCCGCGACCCCAGCGTCGGCGAGCAGGCCCGCCGCCTCTTCGACGATGCCCAGGCCCTGCTCCGGCGCATTGTGTGCGAGAGGTCGCTGACCGCCCGCGCCGTCTACGGCTTCTGGCCCGCCAACGCCGTCGGCGACGACATTGAGCTTTACACGGACGAGACGCGCTCTGAGGTGCGTACCGTTCTGCACACCCTGCGCCAGCAGGGCGAGAAGACGGGCGAGCACGCCAACAAGGCCCTCGCCGACTACGTCGCCCCGAAAGAAACCGGCATCCCGGACTACCTGGGCGGCTTCGCCGTGACGGCGGGCATCGGCACGGAAACGTTGGTCGAGCACTTCAAGGGCGACCTCGACGACTATAACGCCATCATGGCCTCCGCGCTGGCGGACCGTCTCGCCGAGGCCTGCGCCGAGTACCTGCACAAGAAGGCCCGCGCGGACTGTGGCTACGGCGTCGGCGAGAACCTGACCAACGAGGACCTGATCAAAGAACGCTACCGCGGCATCCGCCCGGCCCCCGGCTACCCCGCCTGCCCCGATCATACGGAGAAGCCGATCCTCTTTGACCTGCTGGACGCCGAGCGGAACGCCGGCATCCACCTGACCGAGAGCATGGCGATGTTCCCCGCCGCCGCCGTCTGCGGCCTCTACTTCTCCCACCCGCAGGCGCAATACTTCAGCGTCGGCAAGATCGAGCGCGACCAGGCGCTGGACTACGCCCGCCGCAAGGGCATGGACCTGCCGACGTTGGAACGGTGGCTCTCGCCCGTCCTCAACTACGACCCGGAGTAGCAGCCCGGCGCTGAACCGGCGGCGGGCTACAGCTCCTCCAAGCGCGCCTGCGTCCCCGCCGCCATCGCGGACAGCCACTCACCGCCCGGCGTGACCATCGGCAGCCACCAGGCCGTCGGGCGGTAGTTCGTGTGTTCCAGGCCCTCCACGGTCAGGAAGGCGTCCCGGACCAGGCGCAGCCGCGCCATCTGCGCCTCCCGTGTGATCGCCTCAATCCGCGCCCGCGCCTGCCGCGCCTCCGGGCCGCGCTCCAAAAGACGGCGCTGGCGGCGGAACTCGGCGATGAGGTGCCGCGTCGCCGTGATCCGCTCCCGCGCCTCGGCCAGCGGCACGTCAAAGGCCGTCGCCCGAATTGCCAGCTGTCGGTCCACGTCCCGCTGCAGCCGCGCCGAATCCTGCCCCGCCGCCTCCGCCTGCCGGATGCGTTCCCGCAGCGGCTGGATGTTCGCGCGCCAGTCCTCGCCCTTGCGCGCCTCCAGCGCCAGCCGCTCCTGCCGCCAGATCGCCAGTTGGCGGCGGTGCTCGGCGATCCGGTCTCCCAATACGCCGCTCTGGCCTGCGAGCTCCTTCAGAGTGTTCAGCGCCGACTCGTACTCTTCCAGGCGGTCGCACCAGCACCCTTCGCCCTGGGAGTCCAGGAAGCGCAGCAGCTCGCGCACCTTGCGCGGCGCGCGGCTCTCGCGCAGCCGCCGCCGCTGGTCCTCGACCACGCCCCGCCAGCGCGCGCCGAATTCCGCCGCGCCGACCGTCTCCTGCCTGAACGCCTGCGCCAGATGCGCCGGGAGCCGCAGCGCCGCCGTCGGGGGCGCTGCGGCCAGCGCGTCCCAGGTCGGGTAGCGCAGCCGCACCAGCGGGTAGAGGGAGAGTGGAAGGCCCGCCTCCCGCAGTCCCGTGTTGAATGTCTGCGTCAGCGTCGTGTAGCCGGATGCCGTCTCGTGGAAGACGACCAGGAACTCCGCCGCCAGCATGTCCACCAGCGTCACCGCCTTGCCGACCAGCGCGCACTCCGGCCCGAAGCGCGACTCAATGACTTCCGCCATCTCCGCCAGCGTCCGCACCGGCCCGGCCTGGGTGAGATCGGTCGGGTTGGGTGCGGTCTGGACGATCAGCCCCCGCGGCGTCAGGCGCACCGTCCCCCGCCCGTGCCCCGGAACGACCAGGTCAAAGGGGATCGCGCCCTCCCCGAACTCGTCCAGCGTGTAGATGCCCGACCCGGCGACCGCGCGGTCATAGGCCCGCCGTGCCGCCGCCCGCGTCGCCGGGTCAAGAAAGGTGTTCACGATCTCGAAGCGGGGAAGGGAACAGGTCTCGCGGCTGAAACGGAATAACTCGGTGGAGGAGGTGGTCTCGAAATGAGCGGGCGGCGCGCCCAGCAGCAGCTCATAAAACTTCGGCAGCAGGGTTTGATATAGGTCGCCGAGGCGACAGTCATCGCTGCACGTCTCCAGAAACTCCGTCACCCAACTGCGTATCGTCCGCGCCGTCCGCTCACCTGCCTCGCGCGTTCCCGGGTCCGCCAGACAGGCCAGGCTCTCGGCGAAGCCCCAGTCCAGCTGCTCCAGCAGGGCCGGCCCGATCTGCGTCGTCGGCACGTCGCGGGCGACGACGTTGTGCGACTCGGTGTGGACAATGCCGCGCCAGCCCCAGGCCACGGTCGCGTCGGCATAAAGCGCATCCTTGCCGCCGGAATAACCCTGTGCCAGCCAGTCGAACGGGACGCCGTGCTGCAGGAACATGTGCCGCGTCGGCACGCTCTCGCTGCCGAACAGGCATGACAGCTCCCCCGCCGCGCTCCACAGATCCCGCGTGCGCCCATCGTTGTGCGGCAGCATCACGTAGGGCTGATCGTCGCCCAGGTGCGCCGTCGTCTTGGCGAAGTAGTCCGTGTCATGCACGCCCGCAATGAGTTTCGCGTCGGGCAGGTGCGCGTCCAGCAGCCGCCGCCAGACGGCTTTGGTCGGCTCGTCCCAGAGCGCCGTCTGCCCCAGCGCCAGGAACGGGATGCCGGGGAATTGGGCGCGCACGGCCTCCAGCATGGTCAGCATGGACGGTTCGGTTGACGAAAGCGGCATGAAAACTCTCCCTATCTGCAACGGCAAAAGTATACCCCAATTCGGGACCCGCCAAAGGAGATTCGGGTTCCGCCGCCGAACCTCTCTGCGGACAATGGGCGGCGCGTGGCGCTCGCCCGTTCCCCCAACCACGCTCCAGGAGACTTTCGCATGGCCGATATTCTGCCGTTCCGCGGCATCCACTATAACACGGACGCGATTGGCGGCGACCTCAGTGCCGTCGCCGCGCCCCCCTATGACGTGATCTCGCCCGAGGAACAGGCCGCCCTCTACGAGCGCAGCCCCCATAATGTCGTTCGCCTCATCCTGGGCCGCGAGACCGACAGGTACGCCCGTGCCGCCGCGCTGTTCCGCGAGTGGCGGGCGGGCGATGTCCTCGTCTCCGATGAGGACCCGTCCCTCTACGTCTACCATCAGACCTTCGCCGACCCGACGACCGGCAAGACCGCCCCGGAGCGCATGGGCCTGATTTGCCTGCTGAGGTTGGAGGACTACGCCAGCGGCGGCGTCCTGCCCCACGAAAACACCCTCACCGCCGCCAAGGCCGACCGGCTGGAGTTGCTGCGCGCCACCCACGCCCAGTTCGAGTCCATCTACGGCCTCTACAGCGACCCCGACCGCGCCGTGCAGAGCTTCATTGACGAGTACGACGACCGCGAGCCCGTCCTGGAGCGCGTGGACGACATGATCGGCTCCAGCCACTGCATCGAGCGCATCGCCGACCCCAACGCCGCCACCGTCCTGCGCGAGATGCTGCGCGACGAGCCGATCTTTATCGCCGACGGCCACCACCGCTACGAGACTGCCTTGAACTACCGCCGCGAGTGGCGCGCCGCCCACCCCGAAATCTCGGAAGACACGCCCGTCGCCGCCGACTACATCCTGATCACCCTGACCGCCTTTGAGGACGAGGGCCTGCTGGTCCTCCCGACGCACCGCCTGGTCAAAGGCGTAGACCCCGACCGCATCGCCGCCCTGCCGCGCTCACTGACGCCGCACTTCACCGTCACGGACGCCGCGCCGGACGCTTTGGAGGCCGCCATCGCCAAAGAGGCCCAACTGGGCCGCGCCGCCTTCGGGCTGGTCCTGCCCGCAGGCTCCTGCCTCGCCACCCTGACCGTCGCCGACGCCGACATCCCCGCCCTCGTCCCCGGCGGCCAGTCCCCCGCGGCCAAGCGCCTGCCGGTCACGCTCCTGCAGAGCCTGATTCTGGACCAGCGCCTGGGCGTGGACGCCGCCGCCCTCGCCGCCGGGGATCGGGTCGCCTACACCCGCGACGCCGCCGAGGCCGTCCGGCGCGTCCGGGACGGCGAGTATCAAGCCGCCCTCCTGCTGGGCCGCCCCTCTGCCGAGGACGTGCGCGCCGTCTCCCTGGCCGGCGACAAGATGCCCCAGAAGTCCACCTTCTTCTTCCCGAAGCTGCTCTCCGGCCTGATCCTGCGCGACCTCTCCCTGGACGACCCCGCCGAGATGGTATAATCTCGGAAAAAGGAGCCGCCCGCCATGAGCATCGTTCTGACGCCCGAAACGGAAGCCAAACTACGAGACCGGGCTAGGCGTGAGGGCCGCGACCCGCACGAACTGGCCGACGCCGTGCTGGCCGACGCGCTGGACCAGGAGGCGCGCAGCCGCGCCGCCGGAGTGCCCCGCGTGAATGTCCCGGAGCCGGCTCTGGACGGGTGGCGCGACACCGTGGAGCGCCTGCGTACCCTCATCCTCACCGCCCTGTCGGGCGTCCGCACAGGGCATCATGGCGTGGTCGAGCGGCGGCTGGAGCGGGCGCAGGAGGAGGTGACGCGGCTTGCCGTCCTGATGGACCGGGCCGATGCCATCCGCCCCGACCTCCTGCCGGGCCTGGACCCCCCGCCCCGCCCGCTGAACACGCCTACGAACCGTCGCTACGCCGAGAAGCTCCGCGCGACATGGGAGGCCGCCCTGGCCGTGGACCGGGAGCGTTACGGCGACGACGTCGGTACCGACGGCCCCGCCCTAGTCATCGAGCTGATGCTGCGCGATGTGGAGGAGCAGCTGCGCGGGCCATCGCGGAAGATGCGCGAGTAAGCAGGTTTCAACTGGCCGCGGCGGCCAGGTGGATAAAGGGGGCCCGGCGAATGAATTCGCGGGCTTGGTTAATGTGAAGTCCCTCCGGGACTGGATGGGCATGGCGCGCCATGCCCGTACTTATCGCTGTGTTCGTCCCCCTACCCTGCACGTGCCCATTTGTACGGGCGACCCGGTGGGTCGCCCCGACCCATCGGCCCTGCCCCTAGGCATTAGTCGGCGCAGCCGACTTTGTGTTATGCAATCCCGCGAATTCATTCGCCGGGCCTCTTCGGCCAGGTGCTCGTGCCTGGGAAGGTTCCGACAATGCCAACAGAATCCATCCACCTCCTCGGCGACGGATCGCACCGTCTCCAAATCACTGAGCCCAACCATTACGAAGAACTAGTGGGTCACTTGTCACGGGCGTGGCCTTTCCGGGGCAGAACGGGTAGACTGAGGAATCTCCTGTCCGGAGGCCCGTAATGCCACGAAAACAGAAGGAGCCTCTCCGGCCGCTCGCGCCCGAGGAGCGGACACAACTCG
>JAFAZD010000142.1 GCA_019239955.1 Armatimonadota bacterium
CGAGTTGTGTCCGCTCCTCGGGCGCGAGCGGCCGGAGAGGCTCCTTCTGTTTTCGTGGCATTACGGGCCTCCGGACAGGAGATTCCTCAGTCTACCCGTTCTGCCCCGGAAAGGCCACGCCCGTGACAAGTGACCCACTAGTTCTTCCGGCGTGACGCGGGCTTGGACGGGAGGGGGCATTCGTTCGGCGGCTGTCGGCTTGTGTTGCAGCATGGTGGCTTTCCTCGGCAGGCGGCGGGGTGAACACGAGGCTCGCACGCACCTGTCAGTATATCAGTATAGCCTCGGCGAGAAGGTTCGTCAATCAGACAACGTCAAGTCTTTGACGAGGCAGATGCACCAGTCTTCGTAAAAGCGGGGGGGACCGTGTCCATCGAGGACGGTGTAGATGTCGCAGTGGGGGGGCTGGGGGGTGGGGCGGTAGCCGCGACGGAGGTAAAGGGCGTGGGCGCGGGGGTTGTCGGTGGGGTTGACGCTGAGACCGATCCGAGGCAGGCCGCGCTCGCGGCAGAGCCATTCGGCGCGCTCCATCAGGCGCGTACCCAGGCCCCGGCCACGATGGCCGACGCGGACGCGCAGGTCGGCCAGGATGGGATGGCCGACGTGGTGCTCGTCGCCAGCCCAGATCAGCACGACGAAGCCGTAGACGGCCCCCCCGCCCCCAATTCTGGGGGGGCCAGAGGCGGCGGCAATCAGGTAGACCCACTCGCCGTCTTCCTGGCGGGCAAGGCGCTCGCAGTGGACGTCCCGGTCGGGCCGGACGCTCATCAGGCCGGGCAGGTCCCGCTCGGTCGCCGGGCGTATGACGAGCGGAGGCGGCGTCACGGCGCGGCGCTTTCGGACGGCGCGCTGCTCTGCGCCAAGGGGGCGTCGTGCCGGGTGAAGAGCAGGCGGCGGATGCGCCGGCCCGTGGCCTCGGCGACGGAGACGTCGAACCCGTCCAGCCGCGCCGTCGCGCCGGAGCGCGGGGCCAGCCGCAATTGGTGCAGGGCGTAGCCGCCGATGGTGTCGTATTCCTCCGGGTTGTCAATGGGGACGTTGAGCGTCTCCGAGACCTCGTCCAGCGCGACCGTGCCGGCGACCGAATAGCGGTGGCCCTTCTCGTCCAGCGGCAGCAGCGGCGGCGGCTCGTCGTGCTCGTCCTGGATCTCGCCGATCAGTTCCTCGATGATGTCCTCCAGCGTCACCAACCCCGCCGTGCCGCCGTATTCGTCCAGCACGACCGCCTGGTGCGCGTGGCTCTTCTGCAGCTCCTTGAGCAGCTCGTCAATCATCTTGGTCTCGGGGATGTAGGGCACCTCGCGCCGGACCTTGCGGATGTCGGCCTGCGGGTCGCCGGCGAGGGCGAGCAGGTCCTTGATGTGGACCATGCCGATTAGGTGGTCCCGGTCCCCCTCGGCCAGCGGGTAGCGCGTGAAGCCGTTCTCGACGGCCACCTCCACGTTCTTGGCGATGGGCCAGGTGGTGGACAGGTACACGATGTCCACGCGCGGCACCATGATCTCGCGCGCCTGAGTGTGCGCGAAGTCAAAGACACGCTCGACGATCTCCACCTCCGAGGGGCGCAGCTGGCCCTGCTCATGGGAGTGGTTGATGATCGCCTCGATCTCGTCCTCGGAGTGCGCCTGCTCGTGGGCTTTGCCCGGCTCGATGCGCAGCCGCCGGGCGATCACGGTGGCCGCCCCCTGCAAAATCTTGATCAGCGGGTACCCGACAATCAGGAACAGCCGCATCGGGCGGGAGACGCCCAGCGCGGTGCGCTCCGTGTGGGCGATGACCCACCACTTGGGCAGCAGCTCGCCGAAGACGATGTGGAAGAAGGTGATGAGCACGAAGCCGAGGGCGACGGCGAGGGCGGCGAGGCTGCGGCGGTCGGGGTCCAGTCCGGCGGCGTGGAAGGCGCGGGAGAGCAGCTGAGCCATCGCCGGCTCGCCGACCGCGCCGAGGGCGAGCGAGGCCAGGGTGACGCCGAGTTGGGTGGCGGAGAGGTAAGTGTCGAGGCGCGCAAGCAGCCCCTGCGCGACCCGCGCTTGCGGCAGGCCGCGCTCGGCCAGCTCGGCGATGCGAGTCTGGCGGACGCGCACGAAGGCGAACTCCGCCGCGACAAAGAAGCCGTTCAGGGCGACCAGCAGCAGGGTCAGCCCCAGTTTTAAGAGAGGGTCCATACCAGTGCCCGTCTTCGCGCGTCGGGCGGCGCTTCCCGCTGTCCCCCAGCCCCCGCTTCTGAAGGGAGCAGGACGGGAGTCAGAGCTAGGAGAGAAAGAACAAGTCTCCTTCTATATCCGCAGATTATACCCGTGATTGGGACGCATTGTACCCAAAATTACCTGGAAGCAAGCGAAAAGGCCCCGCCAAGATTCTAGGGCCAACGGGAGAACAAGAAGGTGAAGGACGAAGTTCCCAGGCGCTCCCGCATCAGCGAGGCAAGCCTCCTTGATATTAATTGAGTAACGTCCACAGCCCTAACGCAAGCGCGCCGATCCCCGCACCGATGGCGGCCCGTCGCTGGCTCCCCCTGTCAGTTCCATTCCGCCAATCCAGTTCGGCCATGACAAAGGCGGTAACAAAACGACCCGCTGCCGCAACAAGAAGAGAAAGAGCGCTGAGGACTTCCAAGCCCGCTTCCTGCACCATGTTTCTCAACCGGCCCCTTCACGTCGCGTCCGACAGTGGCCCGCTCGTGTGGGTCAAGGATTCAGTCACAATTTCAGGGCGCGGCGCACCAGGGTTAGGGTCTCGGCGGCGGCGGCGCGGGCGCGCTCGGCTCCCTGCTTCAGCACCTGGTCCACGAAGGGGGGATCGGCCTCCAGCTCGGCGCGGCGGGCGCGGATCGGCTCCAGGGTGGCGTTGATGATCTCGGCCAGTTCTTTTTTGCTCTGGCCGCAGCCGCGCAGGCCGGCCCGGCACTCATCCCACTGCGTCCGATAGCCGTCGGGGTCGTAGATGCGGCGCAGGCGGCAGGCGGCGCAGCCTTCCGGGATGCCGGGGTCGGTGATGTGAATCTTGGTCGGCGTCGTGAAGGCGGAGTTAATCTTTTTCTGCGTCTGCTTGGGCGTGTCGGAGAGATAGATGGCGTTGCCGTAGGACTTGCTCATCTTGCGGCCGTCCGTGCCGGGCAGCTCGCCTGTGGTCTCACTGATGAGGCCTTCGGGTTCGGGGAAGATGTCCTCGCCCGTGAGGCGGTTGAAGCGGCGGGCGATGTCCCGAGAGATTTCCAGGTGGGCCTCCTGATCCTTCCCGACGGGGACGAGGTGGGCGCGGTAGACGATGATGTCCGCCGTCTGCAAGACGGGGTAGCCGAGCAGGCCGTAGGAAACCTGGAGCTCATTCTCCCTGACCAGGTCCCGTTTGTCCTTGTACGTCGGGACGCGCTCCAGCCAGCCAACGGGCGTGACCATGGAGAGCAGCAGGTGCAGCTCGGCGTGCTCCTTCACGTCCGACTGCCGGAAGATGGCGCACTTGTCCGGGTCCAGTCCGGCGGCGAGGTAGTCCATGGCCGTTTGGCGGGATGCCTCGGCGATGTCCATCTGTTGCTCGGCGACGGTGGTGAGCGAGTGCCAGTCGGCGATGAAGCAGAACATCTCGTACTGGTCCTGCAACTGGACCCAGGGGCGCAGCGCGCCCTCAAGATTGCCCAGGTGCAACCGGCCGCCGCCGGTCGGCTGCATCCCGGAGAGGAGGCGTTTTTTCGTGGTCATGGCATCGTGTTGTCTGCGCCGGGGACGGTGAGGCTCACCGACTGGCGCGCGGATTTCCAGAGCTTCCAAGAGGGCGACCAGGGCATCCAGGTCACGGATAGGACGGTGAGCGCGATCAGGCCGGCCAGCGGGATCGCCCAGAGCCAGCGGTGCGGGCGCGCGGACAGAAACAGCCAGCCGACCGACAGGCCGAATAGAAGGCCGCCGGCGTGCGCCCAGTTGGCGATGGACATCCAGCCGAAGTAGGTGGCGACGAAGCAGAAGATGCCCCAGCCGAGGAACAGCCGCAGGTTGTCGTTGGTGGCGTAAGCGCCCCACTGCGGGTAGCGGCCCCGGCCCGCCCACATCAGCCCGAAGATGGCGTAGACGACGCCCGACATGCCGATACCCGTCGTCCCATCGAAGGCCAGCTCGCACCCGGAGCCGATGGCGGCGGCGGCCACGACAAACACCAGGTACGTCAGCGTGTTCAGCGACCGCTCCAGCATGCCGCCGAGCTGGTAAAGCCAGATCATGTTGAAGAGCAGGTGAAGCAGGCCGCCGTGCAGGAATACACCGGTCACCAGGCCCCAGTACTGCCCGCCCCAAATGTCCGGGGCCGCGACCGGGCCCAGGCTGGAGTAGGCGATCGTGTGTCCCGGCTGCTGCGCCAGCCAGAACAGCCCCGTCGTGACGACGCTGGCGGCGCAGAGCAGCCAGGTCAGCAGGGGGGCCTGCATGAACCAGTCCGCGCCCCCCGGCTGCTGCCGGGGAAAGTTCCGCGAGTCGGGCATGGAGGTGGTCCGGGGCCGGCGTCAGGCCAGCCGGGCGGGAATCTCGTCCAGGCGGACGACATCGTCCAGCGTCTCCCGGCGCGAGACCAGGTCGGCTTGCCCGTCCCGCACGAACACGCAGGCGGGCTTCGTGAAGCGGTTGTAGTTGGAGGCCATCGCGTAGTTGTACGCGCCGGTGGACTGCACGGCCAGGATGTCGCCGGTCTCCACATTCCCGATCTGGACGGACGGGATCAGGATGTCCGTCTCGCAGTGCTTGCCGGCGACGGTCACGGTCTGATCCTTCGGCTCGCCCATCTTGCCCGCGACCAGCGCCTCATAGACGGCATCATAGAGCTGCGGGCGCGGGTTGTCGGACAGGCCGCCGTCAATGGCGACATAGGTGCGGGTCCCCGGCGCCTCCGGGATGGCGACCCTCTTGATGACGCCGACCGTGTAGAGCGTGACGCCCGCCTCGCCGACCAGCGACCGGCCCGGTTCCTGCCAGAGCGTGGGTTCGGGGACGGCGTGCCGATCCAGCGCCGCCCGCAGCGCGCCAATCACGGAGTCGGCGAACTCGTCATAGGTCGGCGGGCGCTGGCCCTCCAGATACCGGATGCCCAGCCCGCCTCCGATGTCTAAATCCTCGGGCACCCAGCCGGTCACGTCGGCGATGCGGCGCAGGAAGCCGACCATGACCTCAATCGCCTGCTCGTGCGTGTGGGCGTCCAGCAGCTGCGAGCCGATGTGGCAGTGGATTCCGGTGATCTGGATGTGCGGCGCGGCGCCCAGCGCCTCGGTGACGGCGTCCAGCGCCGCGCCGGTGGCGATGCTCAGGCCGAACTTGGTGTCCTCCTGCCCCGTCCGTATCCGGCGGTGCGTGTGAGGGTCAATGCCGGGCGTCACCCGCAGGAATATCTTCTGCGTCTTGCCCTGCGCCTTCGCCCGCTCCGCCAGCAGGCGCAGCTCCAGAAAGTTGTCCACCACGACGCGCCCGACGCCGTGATCCAGCGCCATCTGCAGCTCGGCCTCGGACTTGTTGTTGCCGTGCAGCAGCGCGCGCTCCATCGGGTAGCCGGCCCTGACGGCCGTATACAATTCGCCCGCCGAGGCCACGTCCAGCCCGATCCCCTCCTGCTGCATCAGTTTGCAGATCGCCATGTTGAGATAGGCCTTGGAGGCGAAGGAGATTTCGTTCTTGGGGTAGCGGGCGTCGAAGGCGGCCTTGTAGCGGCGGCAGTTGTCGCGGATGCACTGCTCGTCCATCACGTACAGCGGCGTACCGAACTGACGCGCAAGCTCCACGGCGTCGCAGCCGCCGATCTCCAGATGCCCGTGCGCGTTGACGCGCTGGGTGCCGAGCAGCATGGCGGGGGTCTCCTGTCTCTCAAAGGCGAAAACCGAAAAATGTGCCTGTCATGGTAGCACATCGGGCGGCGGAAAGTCAACAAAGCCGGCAGAAGTCGGGATATGGGAAGGCTCGCGCCGGGCCGATAATCACGGCGGAAAAAGGAGAAGCCATGTCAATTTCGGATACCGTCAGCCAGGTGGCGGCGACCAACCCGACGGTCGGCGTCGCGGTGGCCTCCGCGCAGACGAAGAGCGCTATTGTCGCGGGACTGCAAACGGGTGACGCCGCCTTTGGCGGCCTGCTCGGCGCGACGAGTACGCAGGCGCTGGAGACCAGCCAGTTGCTGTCCGGCCTGACACCGAATCTGGGCCAGAACGTGGACCTGCGCGCCTGACGCCCCGACGAGTTGCCCCATGGAGAGAGTCACCATGTCCATTACCGCGCCACCGCCTGCCGCGCCCATATCCCGCCCGCAGCCGTCCCCGCCGCCCGCCGCGTCGGGTCAGGGCGGCTCGTCGTCACTGACCCAGGACCCCCCTGTGTTCAGCAGCGAGGCGTGCCTGGCCATGATTCTGCTGGTCAGCCTGATGCCGCAGCAGGGATTACAGGTTGACGCGCGGGCGTGACGCCCCATGGGCGCTGTGCGTCCCCTTTCCCGATCTTTCCCAACGTTCCCGTGGCCGGCCCCGCGCCGGCCACTTTTTTGTTTTCCGTTGCGTACTTGACAGAGGCGGCGGGATTTCGGTACGATGGCCTCGCCGTCGTGCGAGACAGCGGCGCGAGGGCAGGACGCTGGGAAAGGGCATGACAGGCAGGCCCCGCCGCTCGTCCCGGCCCGTCGTCTGGCGGATAGGCCGGCAGTGTACGGGCACGGCTTCATGCCCCTCCCGTCTGCCGTCATCCGGGTCAGGGGCGGCTTGATCTTTTTTTCACAGGAGCAACATGAACCACAAGCCTCGTTTTCTCGTGACGGCGGCGCTGGCGCTGGCCGTCGCCCCGTCCGTGCGGGCGGCCGACGATGCGGCCTTCCGCCCGCCGGCGGTGCCGCTGGTGACTTTTGACCCGTACCTGAGCGTCTGGTCCGAGGCCGACCACCTCACCGATAAGAACACCCAGCACTGGACGCACCGGGAACACTCCCTGGTCAGCCTGATCCGGGTGGACGGCCGGGCGTTCCGCCTCATGGGCGATGACCCCGACGCCGTGCCCGCCCTGCCGCAGACCGGCCTCCAGGTGACGCCGACCCGCAGCATCTATCAGTTTGAGAACCCCAGCGTCCACGTCACTCTGACCTTCATGACGCCGGCCTTGCCGAGCGACCTGACCACGCTGGCCCGCCCCGTCACTTACCTGACCTGGGACGTGCGCTCCGTTGACGGCAAGGCGCACAGCGTTTCAGTCTATGACAGCGTCAGCTCCGAGCTGGCCGTCAACACGCCCGATCAGAAGGTGACGTGGGGGCGCGAGGCGATGGGGCCGCTGACGGCCCTGAGGGTGGGGACCGCCGACCAGCCTTACTTCGATCCGGCGGGCGATGACACCCGCATTGACTGGGGCTACGCCTACGCCGTCGCCCCGTCGGCAGTGTCCACGGCGGCCGCCGGTGCGGACGCGACGCTGCTCGGCCAGTTCGTCTCCCAGGGGACGCTCCCCGCGCAGGACGATGCGCGCATGCCGCGCGCCGTCTCCGACGACCAGCCCGTGCTCGCCTTCGCCTTCAACCTGGGTGATGTCGGGGCCGCGCCGGT
This sequence comes from Armatimonadota bacterium, assembly GCA_019239955.1. Lineage (GTDB taxonomy): Bacteria > Armatimonadota > Armatimonadia > Armatimonadales > Capsulimonadaceae > JAFAZD01. The sequence goes on from JAFAZD010000142.1 coordinate 7,550, forward strand.
CTCGCGTCATCTGATGGTCGGCTACGATGAGGTCTACGCCATCAAGTACTTCGGGCAAAGGCTGCGGCCCTACTGGCGGCGCGGCGGCACGACGCCCGCGCAGATGTTCCAGACCGCCGAGCGGGACTATCCAACTCTGGTGAGGCGCTGCACCCAGTTTGACCAGGACCTGACCGCCGACCTGACCAAAGAGGGCGGGGCGCGCTACGCGCAGATCGCGGCGCTGTCCTACCGGGAATGCCTGGCCGGCAACGGCATCGCCGCCGACGCCAAGGGGCAGCCGCTGATGTTCTCCAAGGAGAGTACCAGCGACGGCAACCTCGCCACGGTGGACGTCATCTTCCCGGGGGAACCGATGTGGGTGCTGCTCAACCCCGCGCTCGCCAAGGCGTCGCTGGTCTCCGTTCTGGACTACGCCGCCTCGCCGCACTGGAAGTTTCCCAACGCCCCGCATGACCTGGGGGAGTACCCGCAGGCGTTCGGCCGGGACGACGGCGGCGAGGGGATGCCGGTGGAGGAGAGCGGCAACATGCTGATCCTCTGCGACGCCATCTGCCGGCAGGAGGGGAACGCCCACTTCGTCGCCAAGTGGTGGCCGCAGCTGACCCAGTGGGCCAAGTACCTGCAGAACTACGGCGAGGACCCGGAGGATCAGCTCTGCACCGATGACTTCATGGGGCATCTGGCCCACAACGCCAACCTCTCGGTCAAGGCCATCGTCGCCCTGGCCGCCTACGGCGACCTGTGCCGGTTGCACGGCGACTCGGCGACCGCCGCCAAGTACGAGACGATGGCCAAAGGCTTCGCCCGGCACTGGATGGAGGCGGCGAACGACGGCGACCATTACCGCCTCGCCTTCGACCGCCCCAACACCTGGAGCCAGAAGTACAACCTGGTCTGGGACCGGATCCTCGGCCTGAACGTGTTCCCGCCGGAAGTCGCGCAGAAGGAGATCGCCTATTACAAGGGCGTGATGCAGCCCTACGGCGTGCCGCTGGACTCGCGCACCCACCTGACCAAGACCGACTGGACGCTGTGGAGCGCCAGCATGGCCGACAACCGGGCCGACTTCGAGGCGATGGTCTCGCCCATCTACGACTACCTGGACCAGACCACCACCCGTGATCCGGTCGCCGACTCTTATGTGACCGACAACGTCCACAGCGGCGGCATGCACGCGCGCCCGGTGATCGGCGGCCTGTTCATCAAGATGCTGGACGACCCGGCGATGTGGCACAAGTGGTTTAAGGCAGGCGCGGACGTGCCGGACTCTTGGGCGCCGTTCCCCAAGCCCCCGACCGTCACCTACGTCGTGCCGACCGCGGCGGGCGCGCCCGTGCTCTGGCGCTACACGACGACGAAGAACCCGCCGCCGGCCGACTGGTACCAGCCCGGCTTCGACGACTCCGGCTGGCAGACCGGGCCGGCCGCGTTCGGCACGCCGGTGGGCTGGACCAAGGTCCGCACCCCCTGGACGGATACGCCGGGCGACCTCTGGCTGCGGCGCACGTTCGCTATGCCGGCCGGCAAGTACCCGAACCTGCAATTCATGGTCTACCACGACGAGGACGTGGATATCTACGTCAACGGCGTCCTCGCGGCCCGTGAGGCGGGCTTCAACACCGCCTTCCAGCCTCTGGAGATCAGCCCGCAGGCGCGGGCGCTGCTGACGCCGGGGGCGCGGATCACCCTGGCGGCGCACGTCCACCAGACCGAGGGCGGCCAGGGCTTTGACATGGGCCTGGCGAACGTCGTCCAGCACTGACGACAGACGTCGGAGCCAGCGAATGGAATTCGCCGCTGGGTGGCGCTTCCCGCCGAGTGTCCGCGCAGGCGGCCTGGGACAAATCACGCCGACCACCGGCCCACCGAGTGTCGCACTGAAGCACGGAAAGGCGCGATATGTTCCGTCACGCGGTCGCCGCCCTTGCGGCCTATACGCTCGCCCTCGGCGTCTGCGCCGCCGCGTCGCTCCGGCCCGCCCACGACGGCTCACCCCGCGACCCGGACATCCTCTACATCGGTCGCTGGGACAAGAGCGACCCCGCCGTCTACCACGGCTACTGGAGCAACGTCTATCTCCGCGCCCGCTTCACCGGCACCTCCGTGGGCATCAGGCTGGATGGCGGTACGCAGCTGATCGCCAGCATCGACGGGGAGCCGGTCCGTACCATCAATGCCGGGTCGGGCGTGGTCGCGCTGAACGCCGTCCCCCTGAAGCCTGGCGTCCACACGCTGCTAGTGGGGTCGGCGGGCCAGAATTACGAGGTCAGCTTTCAGGGGCTGATGCTGGACCCCGGCGCGAAGACACTGCCGGCCCTCCCGCACCCGCTCATCGAGTTCGTCGGCGACTCCATCACCGTCATTGATGGCCCCGGCAACTATTCCTGGCTCACGGGGGCCGCGCTGGGCTGTGACCACACCCAGATCGCCTTCAGCGGGGTCGCGCTCACCAGCGGCTACGGCTGTTCCAGCAAGGTGGGCCAGGACGTGCAGTACTTCCGGCTGAAGAACTACAACCACATGAGCGATAACCCGCCCGTGCCGTGGAACTTCTCGTACACGCCGCGCATGATTGTCATCAACCTCGGCCAGAACGACCAGTGCGGCGGCGAGCCGGACGCGACGATGCGGTCGAGCTACGTGAGCTTCGTCCATCATCTCCGGGCAAAGTTCCCCAAGGCTCAGATCGTGGCCCTGCGCCCGTTCGGCGGCCCCTACGAGACGCCGATCCGTCAGGCCGTCGAGGCGCTCAACGTGGCGGGGGACCGGCGGGTGAGCTACATCGACACGACGGGCTGGCTGGACAAGGGCGACTACGTGGACGGCATCCACCCCAATCCGGCCGGTCAGGTCAAGATCGTCCAGCGTCTGGCTCCGCTCCTGACACCGCTGCTGACCGGGCGGTGAGCCGTTGAGAGACATCAGGAGGCAATCGCCTTGAAAAACATTCTGTCCTTGCTGGCGGCGACCGCCGCACTCGCCTGCCCGGCCGCCCTACGGGCCGCCGCCGTGACCGTGGGCGACCCGCACGACCCCGGCGCGCTGGCTCCGGCGATTCAGGCCGCCTACGAAAACGGCGCACGGCACATCGTCATCCGCCCCGGCACGTATGTGCTGCCCAACGTCGGCCGCACCGCCATCACCCTGAATGGCTGGAAGGACGCCACCCTCAGCGCCTACCACGTCACCCTCATCCTGACCGACCTGGCCTGGATGCACGATGCCTTTGACCTCAACAACTGCACCAACGTCACCCTGGAAGGCCCGACGCTTTCGCAGAATCAGATCACCTCCTACCAGGGGCGCGTGGTGGCCGTCGGCAAGGACGCGGCCGGCAAGCCCTACTGCGACTGGCGGCCCGACACCGGCTACCCGACTCCGCCCGCCGGCTCCGCCAAGTTCCCCGGCGGGGACGCCAACGTCGTGGACGCCCGCACCCGCCTGCTCAAGCTCGGCAACGGCGACTTCTATGGCGTGGCCATGGAGGCCCTGGGGGGCGGCATCTTCCGAGTCCATATGGGCGGGAACTTCGGGGTGGGGGATTGGCTGGTCGGGCGCTACGGCGACGCGCCGTTCAAAGTATTTCTCAACAACAGCCGTAACTGCACGGTCAAGGACGTGACGATGATGCGCAACGGCTTCGCCAACGTGCGCGAGGACGGCGGCGGCGGCAACCGCCTCCTGCACTGCGTCTGGGCGCTGGGGCCGCGCCCGGCGGGGGCGACCGAGGACCCGCTGGTCACCAACGCCGCCGACGGCCTGCACTCGACCGGGGCCGACCCCGGCCTGGACATCGAGAACTGCGTCTTCCGGGGCGTATTCCTGGACGACTGCATCGCCATCCACGGCGGGTTCCAGACCGTCAAGATCGTGTCGGGCAATACGCTGACGGTGGCGGACGGATACGGCGGGCTGCAAGTCGGTCAGCCGGCGCGCATTTCCAATGAACACGGGTTTTTCGCCCAGGCGACCGTTACCGCCCTCAAGGACAATGGGGACAAGACCGCCTCGGTGACGCTGGATCGGGCGCTGGACGTGCCGGCGGGCGCGAAACTGAGCAACCCGCGCCGGGACGGGGCGGGCTACAAGATCGTCGGCAACCACCTGGGCAATACGCGCTCGCGGGGGATGCTGCTCAAGGGCGACAACGGGCTGGTCAGGGACAACGTGATTGAGGGCTGCGGCCAGGCCGCCATCAGCCTGGGGCCCGAGTATTACTGGGGCGAGGCGGACTACGTGCAGAACGTGACCGTTGAGGGCAACACCATCCGCGAG
>JAFAZD010000164.1 GCA_019239955.1 Armatimonadota bacterium
AAGGGGCACGGCATCGCCTTCGGGGACCTGGACAACAGCGGCCAGCAGGACGTCTTCGAGGTCATGGGCGGGGCCTACGAGGGCGACACCGCCCACGACTGCCTCTACGTCAACCCGGGCAGCGCGAACCACTGGGTGACGCTGAAGCTGGAGGGGGTGCGCTGCAACCGGATCGCGCTGGGGGCGCAGGTCTGCGTGCGGGCTTCGACCCCGGAGGGGGAGCGGGCGGTGTACCGGACGGTGAGCACGGGGGGAGTTTCGGGTGCAACCCGTTGCGCCAGGAGGTGGGGCTGGGGGACGCGACGGCGATTACCGCCGTCACCATTCAGTGGCCGGGGTCGGGGGCGGCGCAGGTGGTGCGGGGCGTTCGGATGGGCCAGTTCTACCGGGTGCGGGAGGGGGACCCGGTGGCGCACCCCTGGCGCGTGCCGCACTTCCGTCTGCCGGCGCGCCCGGCTCCTGGGACGATGCCGATGATGCCCGGCATGACCATGCGGTGATGCTCGCCGCCGGAAAATCACCTGCAATTCACCCCTGTGGGGTACTGCGGCGTCCGCTGGGGTATCTTGTAGCGGGAGCTTTGTCTCATGGGCTCCCCACCCTCTGAGTGCCTCATTTGAGAAACAGGCCCATCCCGCGCTCTGAGCAAAGGAGGGGCATGATGCGATAGGGAGATCAGATGTCCCACGCCTACACCAAATCCGTGCGCCCCGGCGATGCCTCGCAGCCGCCAGCCACCGTCTCCACGGCGGGCCCTGACCTGCGCCGCCACCTGCGCGCGCTGGGACTGGACACGGCAGAGGCGTACCGCGCTTGGTGTCGCCAGCACGGCTTCGGCGAGGCCCTGACTAAGACCTGGCAGGAGCGCCGCGCCGAGCGGCAGGCGGCCGAGAAGGCCCGGCAGGAGGAGAAGGCGCGAGCGGCGCAGGAGACGCACTGGCGGGCGCTGGGGCTCGGGTCGGCGGCGGAGTACGAGGCGTGGTGCCGGGCGCGCGGCCTGCACGCCACGGCCCACAGGAGCCAGGCGCAGCGGCGCAAGGAACGCGAGATGGCGGCGGGGGAGCGCGCGGGGGCGGCGCTGGCGGGCGCGCGGCAGCAGCACCGGCGGCCCGAATATGCCTTGCAGGCCCTCCACGACGGCACCGCAGATGTCGGCGCGCTGAAGACGCCCTACTTGCAGAATATCGCGGCCACGTTCGCGGCGACGCCGGACCCGGGCGTCCGCGACGCCCTGTTGCGGCTGCTTCTATGCGCGCACCGCCGTGCCGGGCTGCTGCGCCTGGAGCCGGCCTTCCCGCACCTGGGGCCGCAGCCGGGCAACACGTTCATCGAGGGCCTGGCGGCGCTGGCGCGGCATCACCGGGACTGGCGGCAGGCCCCCGAAGACTGGCGGCCCGACAGCCACAACGCGCACCGGCAGTTCGGCGCGCTCGCCCGGCACCTGCTGGCCCGCTACGCCGTCCCCGCATTCTTCGACGCCGCCTGGTGCGAGGGTGACACGCCGGAGGGAGACACGCATCGCGCCTGGTTTATCCACATCGGCCAGGGACGGAACATCCGCACCGCGCCCGGCCTGCCGCTCGCGCTGTCCAAGCGCGCGGCGCACCTGTTGCCGTCCGCCCCCGCCGCCCTGCCCATCGAGGCCGCCCTGCGTTGGGCGCAGGTCAAGGCGCTGGGCGGCGACGAGTCGCTGATCCGCGCCCTGCTCGGCACCCGCCTGGGCCACACGTTCGGGCACGAGGAGTTCTGGACCTCCGTGCTGCACTTCTTCCTGAATCACCCGATGCTCGACCCGGCCTGCGTCGGCCCGATGGTGGACTACATTCATCATGTCAAGTTCGTGCCGCGCGACGACACCGGCCAGCCAGCGGAGCCGGACCTCTCGATGAAGGGCCGCAGCCCGCTGGCGCTGGGGCGGCGTGTGGACGAGTGGCACCGGGAGCTGGCGCGCGAGACGCGCCGCCCCCCGCTGGAATGGGCGCCCTCCGGCATCGGCGGCTTCCGCTCACCGCCCGCGCCCGATGAGGAGGGCGAGGCATGGGTCTGGACGGTCACGGAGCTGCGGACCGCCGCCGAACTCACTGCCGAAGGCAAGGCGATGCACCACTGCGTCGGCTCCTACGCGCGCTCCTGCGCCAAGGGCCAGAAGTCCATCTGGTCGCTGGGGGTGGAGGACGCCCGGACGGGGCTGCGGCGGCGCGTGCTGACGGTGGAGGTCCACAACGCCCGCCGCCTGGTCGTGCAGGCGCGGGGCCGCTGCAACAAGGCCCCCGGGGATCGCCGCGCCAGTGCCCGCCTCGGTGCAGCACCGCACTGGCTGGCGCAGTGGGCGCGCCAGGAGGGGCTGACGGTCGCCACTTACGTTTAAGAGGGGGGAGAAAGCCATCTTCTCAGCCCCAGCGGGTACAATGACGCTGCCATGGACGCCCTGATTCTCTTCTCGCACGGCTCCCTACTCTGCGGCGCGGGTGAGGCGCTCGACGCTCACGCCGCCCGCCTGCGCGCCGGGGGGCGCTGGCCGGTGGTGGAGGTCGGCTACATGAACTACTCCGAGCCGACCTTCGACGAGGCGATTGCCCGCTGCCAGGCCGCCGGCGCGACCAGGATCATTGTCCTGCCCTTTTTCCTGGTCCCCGGCTACTTCGTGACCCAGTCCCTGCCGGAGCACATCGCCCGGGCGCACGTCGGCTACCCCGACGTGACCTTCCTCGTCGCCGAGGCCATCGGCTTTGACCCGCGCCTGGCCGACGCCGTGATTGACGCCGCCCGGCACCAGCTCGGCCCTGACCAGTGGCGCGATGACCTGACCGCCGCGGCGCGCGGCTGCCGCGCCCGCCCCGACT
>JAFAZD010000184.1 GCA_019239955.1 Armatimonadota bacterium
TGTTCATCCGGGAGGCGATGTTCGATCTGGACGCGGCGGGCCTTGATCGGCTCAACCCGAACTGTCGCATCTACCAGGAGATCGCCCGGATCGCGGGCGTCTTCCACACCCAGCCGGCCCTGCGCTTTGGCCGCATGTACTTCCGCGAGATCTCCGGCAACGGCCGCGATTTCGGTCTCCCGGAGGGCCACCCCTGCACCCTGGCCTTCTCGCGGATACTGGCGAACGACGAGGTGCTGGTCGCCTACAACACCTCCACCACCGACCAGCGCGCCGACTTCGTGCTCGTGGACGACACGCTGCACCGAGGCGGGGACACCATGACCTTCCTGTACGGCGGCCGCGGCACGGTGACGGTGCAGGATCATCCCGACCCCGGCAACCCGTCCCGGTTCATCCAGCTGCCGCTGGCCCCGATGCAGTTCGTCATCCTGCGGTGACGGGGTTATTTCACGCCCGACCTGTGACGGTTTTCACAGTCGAACAGCGTCAGCCGGGGGACAATGGGGTTGTGGCGCGGCTTCAATCCCAGAGATGGGGAAGGAGGGAATATTTCTGCGATTCTGTTGACAAGCCGCCCCTACTGTGATAAGATGGGGCGTTCCCGATCCAGAGGTGGAAGAGTTACCGGCAGTTGCCAGCCTCGTGGGGGATGGGAACAGGCAAGTCCGACCAAGTTAAGCCAGCCGTACTACCACCTGTCAGCCTGTCCCCGGACAGGAGAAACGGAGCCTGCCATGCGCTGCCATCTGCCCGCCGTTCCCGTCGGTCCTTAGCGCCCGCAGTCCGTTACTTCACCAACATCGTCGGATGACCCGGCGCGTCCCACGCGCCGCGTCCACTCCGAGAAGACAGCCGCGCCTGCCCTTCTGTCGCCCGACCTTCGTGTCCGGTGGCCCTGATCTCTCGGCGCGCTGTCCGCCCCATCCTGCAAGACCTTTGTTCGGCAAGACCCACTGATTTCTCAACGATTGCAGCGCCTCAGCCCGCTGCACGATGCCTCTGTTGATCCAGTACGAGAAAGGGAAAACAATGCCTAACGAGAGAATCCCTACGGTCCGAATCAGCCCGGACAACGCATCAGTCCTCAAAAGTCTGGGCGGCCTTCAAGAACTTGCCGGTTCGTGGCGCGGCCGGGGGTTCAACCTCATCGCCCGGCCCGACTTCGAAGATAAAAGCAACCTTTATCTTCAACTCAATCAGACCCGTGAGACCTTGAAGATCGATCCCATCGGGTCTGCGATCCCGAATCGCGGGTTCGGCCAGGATGACATCGAGTTGTTCGGCCTGACTTACCTCCAGAAGATTTCCGACGCCGCCACCGGGGGCGCGCTCCACATCGAGCCGGGCATCTGGATCACGCAGCCGACGACGAGCTATCCCCCCGAAGCGGCGCCTAAGGGCGATCAGCTCATCGCCCGGATGGGGACCATCCCCCACGGCAACTCCCTGCTCGCGCAGGGCATCTGCGAAAGCTTCAAAGGCGCTCCCACCCTGAAGACGGCGACGGCGGAATACAACGGCTCGGCGTTCCCGTCGTTCAACAGCACTCCGTTTGCGACACTTCCCACGGCGCCGCCGGTCATCAGTGCGGCCGGATCATCCGAGAAGGCGACCGCGCTGGCGGCGGGGGTACCGTCATTCCCGCAATACGACATCGCCAATGCCGCAGGCGCGATTGTCCCTAACGCGGGCATCCCGACCGCAGGTTCCCCCAACACCAGGACGCCTTACAAGACGAGTCCGGTCGAGCCGCCCCTGCCCGTGAACATCAACGGCGTCCCGATGCAGGACGTGGTCAACGACCCCATCACGCTCCTCCAAGCGGTCATCCACCAACAAGTGGCCGATGGGCACACCTTTGAGGGGACCGCGCTCAACATCGCCACCCAGGCGAGCATTGCGTTTTCCCCCAACGCCAACAACACCCCCGCCGCCCCGCCGGTGGCGGTGAAACCGCCCAACGGCGCGGGCGGCACCGAAAACATTCTCTTTTTGGAGGGCGGCGATCCGGTGGGAGCCAAAGGGCCGAACGCCGACACCGCGCTGGTCTACGCCACTTTCTGGCTCGAAAAGGTGTCGCACAAAGATCGGCCGTCCTTCATGCAGCTACAGTACGCGCAACTGGTCGTGCTGGATTTCGAGATTCTGACGACGCTTCCGCCGACGGCTCCGCCCGGAGTTTCGCCGGTCAACCTGGGCTGGCCGCACATCTCCGTCGCCACTCTGACAAAGACCTTCAACTAGAGTCGGTTGAATGGCAGTCCGAAAACAGCCCCCGGCCGTCCCAGGGACAAACCCGGCCGGAGGCTGTCCGTCTCATCCGGCAAGACTTACGGAGAATTCCCAAAGGAGGGAAAGTAGAATGGCATTCAAAGTCAACGATCTCATGATCCAACTGCCGGGCCAGCCCGGCGGGGGCGGCGGAGGGTGCGGCCTCGACACCTGCGGCATTGACACCTGCAATCGTGTGGGCCTCACTATCGCCTGCGACGTCGGCGTCGGCCTCACCCACTGCGGGGGCGATGTCGGCGTCACGTGCGGGGCCACTTGCGCCGTCGCCGGCCTCACCAACTGCGGCCCTTGCAGCTTCGCCGCCTCAGTCTGCGGCCCTTGCAGCCACGCCGTCACCTGCGCCGGCTGCAGCGCGGCCATCAGTGCCTGCCATCCGGCCGCCGTGAGCCACTGCGGCGGGTGCAGCATCATCATCAGTGTCTGCGCGGCCAGCCTGTGCAATGCTTGCAGCCACGCCGTCACCCACTGCGGCATCGTCGGTGCCAGCCATTGCGGCGGGTGCAGCGTGGCCGTGAGCGTCTGCGGTGCGTGCAGCCATCTCGCCAGCGTCTGTGGCGGCTGTAGCGTGATCGCCAGCATCCGCCCCTGCGGCTGCAGCGTCGTTGCCAGCATCCCCGCCCCGGTCAATCCCGGCGACCCCGTCGAACTGGATCAATTGAAGGCACAGTTGCAGCAGGCCCTGGCGAATGTGGAGAAGCAGCAGCAGGCTACGAATGAGGCCCTCAAGCCCCAGACGCTCGAACAGGTGGACCAGTTGGAGCAGCAAATCAAGGGCGCGCTGGACGAGCTCAGCAATCGTCGCGCCGAGCTGCAGCAGAAGACCGCCGGGCAGGGCGGCGGCGACACCAATCAGGGCACGAGCGAGAAGAAGCCGGGGGCCTGATCCCGGCAATCCTTAATCAGAAAGAGGAAGTACCATGGCATTCAAAGTCAACGACCTGATGATTCAACTGCCCGGCCAGGCCGGTGCGGGCGGAGCCGGCGGGCCGGGCGGCCTGTGCGGCGTGGACACCTGCGGCGCTCCGGGGCTCAGCGTCGGAGGCTGCGGCTTCGGCGGATTCGGCGTCACCCACTGCGGCCTCGGCGGCATCACCTGCGTGGACACCTGCGCCGTCGTCGGCATCACCCAGGGCCATTGCGGCCCCGTCGGCCTCACCCACTGCGGCGTCGGCGGCCTGACCGTCTGCGGCGCGTGCAGCCACGCCGCCACCATCTGTGCCGCGTGCAGCCACGCCGCCACCTTCTGCGGCCACCCCGGCATCACCAACTGCGGCGGTTGCAGCCTCGACGTGTCGGTCTGCCATGTCGGCGGGGCTACCGTCTGCCACGGAGCCGCCGTCACCGTCTGCGGCGCGTGCAGCCATGCCGCTACCGTCTGCGGCGCGTGCAGCGTCGGTATCACCCACATCTGCGACAACGTCGGCGCGACCATCTGCGGCGCGTGCAGCCATGTCATCAGCCTCCGCCCCTGCGGCTGTAGCGCCGCGGCCAGCATCCCCGCGCCGGTCAATCCCGGCGACCCCGTCGAGCTGGATCAATTGAAGGCGCAGTTGCAGCAGGCGCTGGCCCAGGTGGAGGCCCAGCAGCAGACGGCGAACGAGGCCCTCAAGCCCCAGACGCTCGAACAGGTGGACCAGCTGGAACAGCAGCTCAAGGGCGCGCTGGACGAACTGGCGAGCCGCCGCACCGAGCTGCAGCAGAAGGCCGCCGGGCAAGGCGGAGGCGACACCGCCGCCCAGGGCGCGAGCGAGAAGCCGGGGGCCTGATCCTCGCTGACCGCTTACGGGGCGGGCGGCACAGGAGACGAGTGCCGCCCGTCCCAACTCATCCATGATAACGAGCAGGATATCATGCAGGGAACGCAACTCAACAACATCGCGGGGGCGCAGTTTCGCGCTAACCCCCAGTACCGGCTGACGCTGTTTGACCGTCTGCCGCCGGAGCAGCAGGAGTGGCTGCGCGACCTGCGGAACGACCCTGACCACTACGGTGTGCTGCTGCCGGCGGAAGGCATAGGGCGCAGCATCAAGGCGGTCTGCCGCGAGACCGCTCTGCTCTTTTTCACTCTGCAGGAGCCGGGGCCGCTGCCGGGCTACGTCCAGACGCTGTTCGGGGCCGAGGCCGGTCAGGAGATCGCCGAACTGGTGCTGGACGGGGTGCTGGAGATCGCCCAGGGGGAAGCCTTCGTGTCCGGCGCGGAGGCGAGCGCGCTGATCTACGAGGCCGCGCCGCCGCCCGCCGAGTCGGGCGTCATCGCTCGGCTCTCGGAGGACGCGCTCCGCTACGCACAGACGCTGGACGTAGATGACCCCCAGATGCTCTCGGCGCGGCTCTACTTCTACAACCGCCTGCCGGTGTCCCCCGCCTGGCAGCGCCAGTTCGCCACCCCCGATGCCGTGCGCGCCTTCCTGGGCCTCAACCCGCCGGGGAGCGAGCTCGTCCGGCGGGGACGGCGCTGGGCGGAGACGCCCCTGCCGCCGCCCTACGACGGCTGGCTGATGTGGCAGGCGCGCGACGCCGCGCGGGAGGACGCCCCCTGCACGTACAAGCTGTACGTCAGCCCGCGCCCTGAAAGCCTGCGAGACGCCTTCTGGGAGACAGTGGACACCCTTTCGGACCTGGGCGTGTCCCGCTTCAAGATCGGCAAGGATGTCTACGGGCTGCTGCGCCCAGACAAGGTGGTCGCTTACTTCACTGACTTTCAGGTTGTGGAGGAGGCGGCCCACCGGCTGGAGCGGGCGCTGGCCGGCTGCCCGGCGCACGGCGTCCCCTTCACCGCCGAGATCGGCGGCGACGGCCTGCTGTCCTGGGGCATGGACCCGCCGCGCGCGCAGCAGGCGCTCGGCTGGCAGGAGCGGGAGAGCTGGCGGCTGTGGGTGACGAACCGGCTAGCGACCGCCCTGCTGGCGGCCCGCGCCGCCCCCCCACCCGACCGGCAGCCCTGGCAATTCGCCGTGGAGCGCCTGGCGCTGGAAGGCGTGGACACCCACACATGGACGCCCCGCACCACGCTCTGGCAGGATAGTGGGGGCAAGTGATGCCTTTATGTTGACTCACCGCATCAGCACTCTTGCGGAAGGAGAGTTCCAATGTCTACTGTCACTCAACAATCAAGTGCCCCTCAGAAAGATGGAGGGCAGGAGAGCTCCCGGCACAGAGAAACATGGCTCTTGATGCTGTTGGGCATCGCCATCGGGTTTATCCTGATCTTATCGGCCAATATCATACTGCCGAGCATCAGCGAATCTCAGAATCCCTACCTGCACGATTTCGTCACGACGGTGAGAGAACTTGGCATGGGAGCCATCGTCGCCGGGACGGTGGGCATGGTATTCGAGATCGGGGCGTTCAACAACTTGTTCGGCGGCTCGCTGCAACGCATTTCGGAAAATCTGCGGGAGGTAGAGTTGGGGACGGAAAAAGCGGGTAAGGAAGTCGTCTCCATCACCGAGAAGCTGAACAAGGAGATTCTGGGCGCGACGGGGATGCTCAAGAACGCGACCGAGATGGGCATCGACGCCGTCTACAAGAACCGGAGCGACAGCGATTGGGAGAGGGATGTCCAGGAGGCCATCAGGAGCGCCAAGGGTCAGGTGCAGATCGTGGGCACGTCATTGGCTCTGGTCGGTGGAATACCGGACGGACGATTCCTCTCGGTCAAGCAGACGATCCAGAGCAAGATCGCCGACCCGCAAGACCTGGCGCAGTTCCAGTTCCTCCTCCCGGACCTCGATGGCCCCGGCCTGAGAACGCGCGCCAAGTTCGAGCAGCCGAGAACGCCCTACGAGGAGACGGAGGCCTATAAAGGCGTTAAGCAGCAAGGGCCGCACTTCCGCGACTTGGCGAAGAACAATCCGCGCAAGGTCGAAGTGCGATTCCATGTCGCGCCGCCAGCCTGTTTCATGATCATCACGGACGAGCGCGTCTTCGTGGAACACTATCTGTACTCCGGCCAGGGCGGCCGCAACATCATCCTGTCGTTTAAGAGAAGCCTGGATGTGGGCCACCTCTATCAGCAACACTTCTGGGCGCTGTGGGAAGATGCGGAGCCAGCGGCGGACGCCCCCGCCCCGGACGACCCGGTGCAGGGCGCGGAGAATCCCGTCCGTGTCGCAGAGCGTCACATCGCCTTCCGTCCGAAACCGGAAGTCGATCAGGAACACCAGGCCGCTCAGGTGAACAGGGGGAACGGATAGCCATGGCCATCACAGACAGCCTCGTGCTGCCGGACGATATCGTGCTGACGCCGGTGGCGGACCTGCCGGCACCCGTCCGGGAGCAGATCACCTACGATGAGGGCGACTACGCGATCACGCGGCCCCGCTCACGGACGCCGTCCAGCATCATTGACTCCGGGGCCGCCGCCCTGCTGGAGCGGTTCCGCGAGCCGACCACCGTGGTGGAGGCCGTCATCGGCTACAGCCGGAGTCACGATGCCGACCCCGCCCAAACGTTGGAGGACGCCTTTCCCCTGATCCAGCGCCTGCTCGGCGCGCGCCTGCTCGTGCCCGCCGGGTCCGAGGAAGCCAGCCAGATCGCGGCCCAGTTCCAAGAGGGCGACGCAGTGGCGGGGTGGGACGTGCTGCGGTGCGTCCAGGTACTGGAAGACACGGAGCTGTACCAGGTGGGCCGGGAGGGGGACAGCGAGGCCGCGCTGAAAATCCTGCGCCCCGCCTCCGGCGAGGCGGTCGCGCGGACGCTGCGGCGCGAGGCGGCCGTCCTGCGCCACCTCGACGGTAGCGTCAGCCCCCGCCTGCTGGACGAGGGGCAGTGGGAGGGCCGGGCGTTCCTGGTGATGGAGTGGTGTCCCGGTATGCCCGCGGACGCCTCCGCCGAGCGGCTGCGCCGGCAGGGCGGCGAGGGCGAGGCGGCGCTGCGGCGTCTCTGCGGGGATGTCCTCGCGGCCTACACCCGGCTGCACGCGCAGGGGGTGGTCCACTCGGACATCCACCCGCGCAACGTGCTGGCCGCCGACGATGGGGGCGTCAAGATCATTGACTTCGGCTGGGCAAGGCTGGACGGTCGGCCGGGCGAGCTGGGCCGGGTTGAGCGCGCAGGGGTCGGCTTCTTCTACGAGCCGGAACTGGCGCAGGCGCGGCGGGGGCACGGACATACGCCCCTCTCTTCTTTCGCCGGCGAGCAGTACGCGCTGGGCGCGCTGCTGTACCTGCTGCTGACCGGGGCGCACTATTTGGATTTCTCGGTGGAGAAGCACGAGATGATGCGCCAGATCGTGGAGGATTCCCCCCGGCCCTTCGCCGCGCGCGGGCGGACGCCCTGGCCGGAGGCGGAGGCCCTGCTGGCCCGCGCGCTGTCCAAAAACCCCTCCGTACGCTTCCCCTCGGTGGCGGCATGGGCCGCGCAGTGGGAGGAGGTCTGCGCGGCGGACGCCGCGACCGATGCGGCCGGCCTGCCGCCGATTGACCTGACCCCGGCGACCGGACTGCTGGACCAGGTTCTGGAGCGGGTGAAACTGGGAGGATCCCTGACGACGGCCGGGCTGTCCACGGCCCCCTTCTGCTCGGTCAACAACGGCGCGGCGGGGATTGCCTACGCGCTGTACCGGATCGCCATGGTGCGGGACGAGGCCGGCCTGCTGTCGGCGGCCGACCTGTGGGCCGCGCGGGCGCTGCGCGAGTCAACTCGTGAGGGGGCGTTCGACAACCCCTCTTTGGAACTGACCACGGACGTCACCGGGCCTGTCACCCCCTTCCACACCCTGAGCGGCGTCCACGCCGTCCGGGCGCTGATCGGGCACTCGATGGGCGACTTCGTCACCGCCCAGAATGCCGTGGACGCCTTTCTCCGAACGGCGGGCACCCCCTGCGCCAACTTGGACGTGACCCTGGGCCGGTCGGGCGTACTGCTGGGCTGCGCCCTGCTGCTGGAGGCGCTGCCGGACAACCCATTGATGAATCGCCGCGCCCTCACGGACTTCGGCAACATGGTACTGTCCGAAATCTGGGCCGAGGTGGAGACCTACCGGGCGATCCCGGACTGCACGGAGCTGACGTTCCTGGGGGTCGCGCACGGATGGGCGGGTCTGCTGTACGCCGCACTACGCTGGCACGAGGCGGCGGGGGCGGCCCTGCCGGCGTCCGTGCCCGCGCGCCTGGGGCAGTTGGCGGCCCTGGCCGAGCCGGTCGGGGCGGGAGCGCGCTGGAAGCGCACCACGGGGTCGGGTCATCGGGATTACTGGTCCGGCTGGTGCAACGGCACGGCGGGCTTTGTCCATCTGTGGACGCGGGCCCACCGCGTCTTCAGGGACGAGGCTTATCTGAATCTGGCCGAGCAGGCCGCCCGGCATAGCTGGGAGGCCGCCGAACCCATCGGCGACCTGTGCTGCGGCCTGGCCGGGCGGTCGTATGCGATGCTCGCCCTCTACAAGCACACCGGGGACGCCCTCTGGCGTCGCCGCGCGCAGGACCTGGGGGTGCAGGCCGCCCGCTGTATCCCCACCGCCCTGCTCCACGACAGCCTCTACAAAGGCGACATCGGCGTCGCCCTGCTCGCCGCCGACCTGGCCTGCCCCGAGGCCGCCGCCATGCCCTTTTTCGAGTCGGAGGGATGGCTCCCGTCATAGGAGATATTTGCGGGTATACTGGCCCTAGATCCATGGGCCTTTCAGCCCTGCGGAGCGGCCACGATAAACACCACAGACACATCCCAGGAGGCAAGGCAGGCGGCACGGGCCGCCGGGCTGCGCTACACCTCCGACGCCCGGCCGGGCATCCGGCGCGAAAAGCAGGGGGACGAATTCCGCTACATCGGCGTGGACGGACAGGTGATTGAAGACGAGGCCACGCTGACGCGGATCCGGTCGCTGGCGATCCCGCCGGCCTACACGGACGTCTGGATTTCGCCCCTCGCCAACGGCCATTTGCAGGCGACGGGGCGCGACGCCAAAGGACGCAAGCAGTACCGATATCACCCAAAATGGCGCGCCTTCCGCGACGAGAACAAGTACGACCGGATGATGGCCTTCGGCGCGGCGCTGCCGAAGATTCGGGAGCGCGCGGAGCAGGACCTGGCCCGCCCCGGCATGCCGCGCGAGAAGGTACTGGCGACCCTCGTGCGGCTGCTGGAGACGACGCTGATCCGGGTCGGCAATGAGCAGTACGCCGAGGAAAACCAGCACTACGGGCTGACGACCCTGCACAATGAGCACGTGGACGTGTCCGGCGCGACCGTGGAGTTCCACTTCGTCGGCAAGAGCGGCAAGGAGCACGACATCGCGCTGCGCGACAAGCGGCTGGCGCGCATCGTTGCCCGCCTGCGCGACCTGCCGGGTGAGGAACTGTTCGAATACAAGGACGGAGAGGGCGGCCTGCACACCATCAGCTCGCACGACGTGAACGAGTACCTCCACGAGATCGCCGGGGAGGAGTTCAGCGCCAAGGACTTCCGCACCTGGGCCGGGACCGTGCTGGCCTCGCTGGCGCTACAGGAGCTGGAGGCGTTCGACACCAAGACGCAGGCCAAGAAGAACGTGGTGGCGGCGATCAAGAGCGTTGCCGAGCGCCTGGGCAACACGCCCGCCGTCTGCCGCAAGTGCTACGTCCACCCGGCGGTGCTGGACTCCTATCTGGACGGGACGATGGTGGAGAGCTTGAAGCAACGGGCGGAGCAGGAGCTCACGGAACACCTGCACGACCTGCGCCCGGAGGAGGCCGCCGTGATGGCCCTCTTGCAGCAGCGCCTGGCGCATGAGCAGAAGAGGGCGGCTTAGGAAGCCCCCGCTTGACTACTTTCATAGTCCATGCTATAATGGACATATGATGAACAAGCAACCCGACCTGGGAGACCAGGAGCTGGAGGTGCTGCGGTACGTCGCCGACCATGCGCCGATCACGGTGCGCGCGGCGGCGGAGCAGTGGGGCGAGCCGCGCGGGCTGGCAAGGACCACCATCCTCACGGTGATGGAGCGGCTGCGTAAGAAGGGGTACCTGGCGCGCCACAAGGCCGGCGGGGCCTTCGCGTACACGCCGGTGATCGCCAAGACCGACGTGCTGCGCGGGTTGGTGCAGAATTTCGTCGAGAAGACCCTGGCGGGGTCGCTGTCGCCGTTCGTCGCCTATCTTGCTGACAACAAGGACCTCTCGCCCTCCGAACTGGAAGCCCTGAAACGCCTGGTGCGGGAGATGGACTCGGAGCGAAGGTAGGTCCCGATGCACGCGACGGCATGGGTGCTGCTTTGGAATGGAGGCGCGGCGGCCTGGGGGGGCGCGGTCGGGCGCGCCTGCGGCCAGGGCGCGCTGTGCGTCCTCGGCGTCTGGGCGGTCTGCCGGCTGTGGTCCCGGATGCCGGCGGCGGGGCGCGCCTGGCTCTGGTGGCTGGCCTGCCTGAAGCTGGCCGTCGGCCTGCTCTGCGTCACGCCCATTACCCTGCGGGTCCTGCCCCGCGCGCCCCAGGCGCCGCCGGTGCTGCTGGCCCGCCTGTCGCCGGCCCTGCCCGTGACGCTTGCCCCTAAGCCCCTCCTTGCCCCCACTTCTGGGGGAGCCAGACATACCCCCCCCGCCCCC
>JAFAZD010000195.1 GCA_019239955.1 Armatimonadota bacterium
CACTACCGGGGGATACCTACTGCCGGGCCAATGGGATCAACAACGCCGCGCAGGTGATCGCATCGTCCTACAACGCCTTTGACCACAACCGCGCCTTCGTCTGGCAGGGTGGCCAGAAGACCGAGTTGGCCGGGTTGGGCGGGTTCCCCCACTCCAAGGCCCTGAGCGTTAACGACGCCGGGCAGGTGGTCGGCTACGCGCAGACGGGGGACTATGACGACAACCGTGAGCTGGTCGCCCGTGCCGCCCTGTGGAGCGACGGCAAGGTGCCGACCGATCTGGGGACGCTGGGCGGCGACTACAGCGCGGCCTACGGCATCAACGGCCGGGGCCAGATCGTCGGCAAGGCGGACACGGCCTCCTTCGGCAGCACCCATGCGTTCCTGTGGCAGAACGGGCGCATGGCGGACCTGGGGACGCTGGGCGGGGCGAACAGCTTGGCACTCCGCGTCAATGACGCGGGCCAGGTGGTCGGCTACTCCGAGACGGGCAACACGACACACGCCTTCCTGTGGCAGGACGGGACCATGCGCGACCTGGGGACCCTCCCCAGCGGCGCGACAAGCGAGGCCCACGCGCTGAACGACCGGGGCCAGGTCGTGGGCGCGTCGGACGACGCGGCGGTCTTGTGGCAGGCCGGCCAGGTCGCGGACCTGAACCGCCTCGTCCCCGCCGACTCCGGCTGGACGTTGCAGGACGCCACCGGCATCAACGCGCGGGGCCAGATCGTCGGCCGCGGCCTCGCCCCCGACGGCCACACCCACGCCTTCCTGCTGACGCCCCTCCCCCTTCGCTAATCTGCGGGCGCGGCATCTTTTTTCCGATGAACGGAGGGGCGTCATGTCAGAGGCGCTTCGTTTTCCCGTCCTTGCTGTGTCTTCTGATAGTTTCATTGTGTTCAAGCAGTTGTCCGAACTCAGCACATGCACGAGGTTTGCGCTTGAGAACGGCTACTACCGCGGTCTGATCCTTCTGGACTCGGCGGGAATTTTCTGGGTTGTCAAGGACGCCGCGCCTGTTCATGCGCCCTCGTTCCTGGATCGTCTGCTGGGCCGACGCATCTCCATTCAATTGGACATCGGCCCGCCGCAACAAGCATCCTTGAGTTCCATCATCAAGAAGGTCTGCGAAGTCATAGACAACGACCCGGATGATGTCTATGACCAATTCGTCACCCACGAAGAGTTGAAGGAAAAGCTGCGAGGCTGCCGCTCGGCGGAAGAACTGATCCGGGTCTCGGATACGCTTGGCTGGGAAGACATGGAACAAGACAGCGCCGAAGAAGGGAAACAGGTTAACGGTAGCAACATGGTCGCGGGTTACTTCCAGGCGTTCCCACCGCCATTCGCTGCCAAGTAGCGGACAAGGGCGGACACTCATCTGCGCCTTGACATCGGGCAAAACTTCGGCGTATAATAGCAACGTCAGCTACTCGTAATAGTGTTCTTCTCGATGGCAGTTCGCGCAGAGGACGATGCATTTGTCGAGTTCAGCCTTGACGCGCTCGAAGTCCATGGAGCGCACCTTGTTGATTTGTAATTCTTTCTGACTTGCATCAAGGTGGTGAAAATCCAGAGCGCCGGGGCATCTGTCATAGCCGCACCGTGAGCAATAGGCACCTTTGTAGTCGAGACACATTTGCTTGAACTTGCGTGCTTGGAGGAACGCACGCTTTTGTTCGCAGGAGGCGCAGTACGGAAGCGTGTCGTTTCTTCCCTTGCGCGGGTAGAATTGGCTGATGGGCAGTACCTCATGGCACCGCCCACATTGACGGAAGCCTGGTGGTGGCTGAGGCAGTGTCAGGTCTTTACGGTTCAGGGAGCCAAAGGGAGAGCAATTCAGACAGAACTTCCTCTTGCTGAGGTTGCGTTTCTTGCCATCAATCGTAATGGACAGCGGGAAGCGGGAGCCGCACTTGAGGCAGGTTAGGGACATCGAGTCTCCTCCGAGATAGCCGTTCCATGTTGCTCTCATTGTACTGAATAAATCAGGAGGTGTCGGTAGTTCAGACAACAAAGTAGTTGAGTAGTAATGTGCGGACGTGATGTAGTGGTAGCATACCAGCCTTCCAAGCTGTTTGCGCGAGTTCGAGTCTCGTCGTCCGCTTCTGTTTTCTATCTCTGCTTCGTTTCCATCTGCGCCCGTAGCTCAATTGGATGGAGCCGCCGGCTTCTACCCGGCTGGGTGGGGGTTCGAGTCCCTCCGGGCGCGCTTCTCATTTGAATCCCTGGTGGCGGCTATAAGTACGGGCGGGCGCGGGAGGCATCTCCCGCGCCCGCTCTTTGCCGACACGCCCTCAACCGCCGCAACCGCAGGTGTCGGCGTGGGGGACGAAGGCGAGGGCGGTGCGGGTGCCGACCCAGAGGCCGTCGGGGAGGGAGAGCAAGGACTGGGACTCCGCGCCGCCGGTCAGGTCCGGCGCGAGCAGAGGCCATTTTCCTGACGCGGCCTCACGGTAGACGCCCAGCGGCGTGGCGGCGAGGGCGCGGCCATCGGGGGCGAAGGCGACGGCGCGGACGGCGTAGCCCTGCGGGTCCAGGAGGCGGGCGAAGCGGTCGCCCCGCCGCTCCAGCAGGCCGCCGGTGTAGGTGCCGGCCAGCACCCGCGTCCCCCGCACCGCCAGGCAGGTGATCCAGTCGTCGGTCAGCCCCTGCACCTCCTGAAAGCGCGTGTAATGGCAGTTCTGGTAGCGGAGCAATCCCTGCTTCTGTGTGCCGAGCCAGACCGCGCCGTCCGGGGCGGGCGCGATGGCCGTGACCACCTGCCCGGCCAGTTGGGGGTCGTGATAGTGTTGCTCCCACGTCCGCCCGTCCGTCGCCGCCCAGCCGGCCCAGCCGCCCACGCACAGGCGCGCGCCGTCGGTCGCCAGCGCGTAGACTTCGGGCCGGGGCAGGTCGGCCTTGGTGAAGGCGGGATGCCAGGCCGTCCCATCGTAGCGGTCCGTCTCCCCGGTGGCATGGCGGACATAGAGTTGATTGCCGAAGACGGCCAGTCCGCGCGGGCTGTCGGCGCTGAGGCCGTCGGCCCGCGTCCAGCGGCGCACCCGCGCACCCTGACACTGGAGCAGCCCGCCGTCCAGCGTGGCGGCCCAGACCATGCCGCCGTACTCCGCGATGGCTTGGAAGTCGGAGGCGGGCAGGGAGAGCGGAGCGGGGAGCGGACGCCACCGGCCCCCGGCGCGCTGCCAGACGCCCTCGGAGCGGGTCCCGACCGCTATCCCCGCTGGCGGGAACGCGATGGCCGTCGCAAAGCGGCTGGCCAGCGGCGTCCCGGTCAGCCGCTCCCAGCGCGTTCCGTCTAGGCGGTAAAGGCCGTCGCCGTAGAGTCCGGCGATCAGGTCCGCGCCGCGCACCCCCAGGGCGCTGACGTGGCTGGCGGGGGAGCCGGGCGGCAGCGCGACCCGACGCCAGTGCCCGTCCGCGCGCCGCCACAGGTCCAGGGCCGTCGCCAGGTACAGGGCCTTCGGCGTCTCGGCGACGGCGGTGACGGCCCCCAGCGCCTCCTGGGGCATGGGCCAGGGGACCATGGGGCGATCCCGACCCAGGCCGTACGGCGCGAGACTCCAGTCCCCTCGGATATCGGGGTTTATGTCGCCTGGTTCCGGGATAATCGTTCCGTCCATCCCAATGTGAAAAGATCTATTGGTCGTCTTCACCTCTGCGCCTTCTGTTGAAGGCCTCACGGCACGGACATCGTTGCTCCACAGGCCGTCCGCCGCCGTCCAGCGGCGGGGGGTGGACGCCCCCGCCAGCCAGCACAGCACCCCCCCGTGCGTCGCAGCCCATAGCGCGCCGTCAGGGCCGACCGCCAGCATTCGAATGTTCTCCGTCGTCGTGTACTGCACCGGCATCGGATGAACGGGCTTGGCCGGGGGCGCAACGGGGAGCGCGGGGGCCTGGGAGCGGCAGCCCACCAGCGGCGCGGTCATCAGCCAGCCGGCCAGGGCCAGCCGGAGGAGACTTCCCCCGCCCCCAATTCCGGGGAAGCCGAAGATCGCCCCCCAGCCCCCGATTCTGGGGGAGCCGAAGAAGAGGCCGGGGGCCGTTGCCACTCTTCCTCTCCCGCTTCGGGGGAGGTGGCGAGCCTCGGCGAGCCGGAGGGGGTTCCTCCGCTGGAGAGGATTCTTCTTACTCCACGTCCAGGTCAAGAGTCACCTCCGTCCGGTTGTGCGCGCCGTCCAGCAACACCAGCGTCACCTGCGATGCGCCGCTCGGCCAGGACGCCGGGACGTGCAGCGCCGCCCCCCAGTCACCCCCGTCCAGGCCCAACTCCACCCGCTCGCCCCAGGGGGCGACGGCGACGGCGCGGGCGATGCCGGTTCCGGAGACGCGCACCGGCACGGTCGCGCCGGGCGCGGCATGCAGGGCGGTCAGGTCCTTGACCTGCGGGCCGGAGAGCAGATTCTGGTACACCAGCACAAACCGCGAGCGTGTCCCGTCCCGATGTACCACGATGACCGTGACGCGGTAATCGCCAGCGGGCGTGCCGAGAGGGATGTCAAACCGCCCGTCCCAGACATGACGGGGCGTATCATAGGTCAGGTCCTTCACGTCGCAGTTCGGAAAGACGGCGACCACCTGCCGCGCGTCGGCGGGGGCCTTGACGGCGATGTACGGGTCTCCCCCGCCGCCGCCCGTGTAGCGCGTGTTGGTGCTGACATTCCGCCGGGCCAGCACCTTCTTGTAGTAGTCCAGCTCCTCGCGCGGGATGGCGAGCAGGGCGGTGAAGCGGCTGACGACGGTGAACTCTTTGCTCAGGCGCACCACCTCGGCGCGCTCCTGGGGCCGCCCGCCGTCCTGCAGGGCGGCGATGCGCTTGTCCGCCCAGACCGTGCCCGCCGGGTTCTCGGCCTCCGGGACGCTCCGCGCGCCCAGATGCACACGGAAGCGCAGGGGCGCATGGCCCGCACTGGCGACCGTCACCCGGACGGCCTCGGGCCGGCGGTATGTGCCGGCGAACGAGAGGTTGTGGCAGGCGGGGATGGTTCCGAAGCGCGTCGGCAGCGTCAGGTCGGTGCCCGGCGAGGACGAGAGCGCGACGCGCGGGCGCACCAGCGGGTAGGGCGCTGTCACGGTGACGGCGTAGTAGCCGCCCCGGTTCCCAGAGAGCGCCGAGTAGACGGACCGGGCCGGCCCGGCGGACCGCCGCCGGATCGTCACCCGCCAGTTCCGGGTCGGCTTCGCCCGGCTCCGCAGGCGCAGCACGGCGTTTCCGCCCCGCGTGGAGGACGCCGCGCCGAGGTTGTCCGTCACCTCGCGCGCCGGATGGTTCCTGACGATCACCTCCGACTGCACCTCCACGGGCCGGTTGATCTCGGACACCTGGGTCAGCGGCAGTTCAAAGTGCGCGCCGGACTCGTCGGTGGGGAGCAGCTGCGACAGCTCGATGATGAGGCGCAGGTCGTGCCGCGCCTCGACCGGGTAGACCTGGACGTGGTAGTCCTGCGCGCCGGGCCGGTCCATGATGCCGGGGTCGCGGCCCCGGCTGGTGACGGCCTGGTAGATGCGCCACGCCTCGTCGTTGTCGTACATCCGGCCCCGGATGAAGCGGCCCTGGTAGAAGTAGCCGAAGGCGTGCAGCACGGCCCCGGGCGGCACGTGGAGATTGAGGCCGACCTCGTTGCGCTCGGCCATCTTGTTCTCAATGAGATAGGTGATGCGGGTCTGGGCGAGCGGGCCGTCCACGACGGTGCGGCTGTTGACCTCCTTGAGCGGCAGCTGCCGCCACGGCGACTCGGTGTAGACGTTGAGTGCCGGGGGGCCGTCGCCCGGCCGCTGGCCCAGCGCGGGCAGAAGCGGCAAGCAGGCCAGGGCGAGACAGGGCAGCAGCCGGCGGAACGGAAATGCGGGCATGGGTCAGTCCCTCCTTCAGAGGCGGCGGTTTAACTACCGCAGTAGTCACATCATAGCACATATTACTCCTGTAGTCAATACCCGGCAGAAAAGATTTCGCGGAAACACATCGGAAACATCCGGGCGGTATGATGTTATCACAATGCCGTTGCGCGGCGGTGAGGCCGCGCCCCCCGTTCTCCCGCCCCGCACCGCGGCTCTGCCCGGCGATGACGCCTTTCACATGGTCCTTCTCTGGGAAAGGCGTTCGCTTGCCATGAGTCATCCCATCCCGTTCTCCGTCGCGCAGACGGAGACCGTCATCACCGAGACACGCCTCCAGCGGCTGATCCGCACCGGCGGTGCCGCGCCGCGTTTTTTGCAGGGCGTCTACCCGTTTGCCGGTCGCGGCGCCTTCGACCTGGGGCCGCTGCACGACGATCTCTGCTACGCCGTCCCCCCTGGCGCGGCGGCGGAGGTCGTCTACGTACGCGCCGGCAACCTCTCCGACGACCTCCTCTATCTGGCCCTGTCCGTCAACGGCACGCCGGTGCGCTATTTCCCCGTCGGCCCCAAGTCGGACTTCCACGTCCCCCTCGCCATTGTCGAGTCCTATCCCGCCGGCTCTCGCGTTGAAATCTGCGTGGCCGCGCCGCGCGGGCTGACGGGCACGGTCGTGGTGGACGTGGGCATCGTCGAAGTGAGGCTGACGCCATGAGCACACCGACTCACTGCCCCTACTGCGCCATGCAATGCGGCATGAATCTGGTCGCAGGAGGCGGCGGCCTGCTGACGGTCGCGCCCCGCCCTGACTTCCCGACCAACAAGGGCGGCCTGTGCCAGAAGGGCTGGACCTCCACGGAATTGCTGTCGCACCCCGACCGGCTGACGACGCCGCTGATGCGCCTAGGCGGCAAGGGCGGCACCCTGCGCCCGGTCTCCTGGGACGAGGCGCTGGATCGGGTCGCCTACGAGATCACGGCGGTGCAGACGCAGCACGGGCGCGACGCCGTGGGCGTGTTCGGCGGCGGGGGGCTGACCAACGAGAAGGCGTACCTGCTGGGCAAGTTCGCACGGGTGGCGCTGCGGACGCCCCACATTGACTACAATGGGCGCTTCTGCATGGCGTCGGAGGCGGCGGCGGGCATCAAAGCCTTTGGCGTGGACCGGGGCCTGCCGTTCCCGCTGGAAGACATCGCGGCGACCGAGGCGATCCTGCTGATCGGCGGCAACCCCGCCGAGACCATGCCGCCGATCATGCAGTATTTCGACCGCCAGCGCCAGACCGGCGGGGCGCTGATCGTGGCGGACCCGCGCAAAACGGCGACGGCGCAGGCGGCGACGTTGCACCTACAGCTGACGCCCGGCACGGACGCCGCCCTCGCCAACGGCCTGCTCCACATCGCCGCCTCCGACGGCCTGCTGGACCACGATTTCATCACTGCTCGGACAAATGGGTATGAGGCCGTCCGCCGCATCGTCGCCTCCTACTGGCCGGACCGGGTGGAGCGAATCACCGGCGTGCCGACCGCGCAGCTCACGAAGGCAGCGCACCTGCTGGGCGAGGCGGCGACGGGCATGGTGCTGACGGCGCGCGGGGCGGGCCAGCAGAGCAAGGGCGTGGACAACACGCTGGCGTTTATTAATCTGGCGCTCGCGCTCGGCAAGGCGGGACGGCCCCGCTGCGGCTACGGCTGTATCACGGGCCAGGGGAACGGCCAGGGCGGGCGCGAGCACGGGCAGAAGGCGGATCAGTTGCCGGGCTACCGGAAGATCGCCGACCCCCAGCACCGGGCGCACGTCGCCGCCGTCTGGGGCGTGAACCCGGACGACCTGCCGGGGCCGGGCCGCTCGGCCTATGAGCTGCTGGACTCGCTGGGCACGGACGGCGGCGCGCGCGCCCTGCTGGTGTTCGCCTCCAACCTCGTCGTCTCCGCGCCACGCGCTGGTCATGTCGAGCAGCGCCTGGATGCCCTGGACTTTTTGGCCGTCGCCGACATCTTCCTGTCCGAGACGGCGCAGCGGGCGGACGTCGTGCTCCCCATCACGCAATGGGCGGAGGAGGAGGGCACGATGACCAACCTGGAGGGCCGCGTCCTGCGGCGACGGCGCGCGCAGGCCCCGCCGCCGGGCGTCTGGTCCGACACGCAGATACTGACGGCGCTGGCCGGGCGGCTGGGGGCGGGGCGGCTCTTCCCGTCCTCAGAGCCGCGCGTGATTTTTGACGAGCTGCGCCTGGCGAGCGCGGGCGGGGCCGCCGACTACGCCGGCATCACCTACGAGCGCATCGAGTCTGAGGACGGCGTGTTCTGGCCCTGCCCGTCCGAGGACCGCCCCGGCACACCGCGTTTGTTTCTGGACCGATTCGCCACCGAGGACGGGCGGGCGACGTTCCATCCCGTCCACCACCGCAGCGCCGCGGAGGAGCCGGACGACGAGTACCCGCTGTACCTGACAACCGGCCGGGTGATGAACCACTACCAGTCCGGCGCGCAGACGCGCCGGGTGAAGGCGCTGCGGGATGCCGTGCCGGAGGCCTACGTGGAGATTCACCCGGCCCTCGCCCGCCGCTTCGGCATCGCCGACGGCGACCCGGTGACGCTGACGACCCGGCGGGGGTCGGCCCAGGTGCTGGCCCGCTTCACCCCTACGATCCGGCAGGACACGCTGTTCGTGCCCTTCCACTGGGCCGGCGTGGCCCGCGCGAACCTGCTGACCAACCCGGCCCTCGACCCGACCTCGCGGATGCCGGAGTTCAAGGTCTGCGCGGTGCGGGTGGAGAAGGGGTAAGCCCCCGCCCCGGCTCGTTCCTCGCCACCGGAGGCCCCCACCCCGGGCTAAAGCCCACCCCTCCCCCATCGGAATGGGAGAGGGGCCAGTGACTTGGAGTCAGCCGGCTCTTGTCCAGTGGCACAGCCCCGTAGTGATTGGCCCCTCTCCCGCTTGCGGGGGCAGGGGTGGCCGAAGGCCGGGGTGGGGGTCCCCTCGCGCGAAGATGCGCCTTTCACTCACGCTCTGAAATGACGCACTTTTGCGAAAGGATCGAAACCGATGAAACTTGCCGACCTCAAACAGAGCGGCCATGCGCCGTCGCTGTTCAGTGCGTTCCTGCACTTTGACATCTCGTTCATGGTCTGGGTGATTCTGGGCGCCATCGCCCCCTTCATCACCACTGACGCCCTGCTGACCGGGCAGAACCTGCGCGTCACGCCGACGGCGCTGGTGCAGAGGGCCGGACAGTATACCCTGGTCATCAAGGGGCCGGATGCCAAAAAGCATCAGCCGAAGACGGTCTACAACCTGCTGATCAAGCCAGGAGACCCGTCGACGGCGACGCGCAACAGCGTCAAGCCCGTTGAGAAGTACGTTGTGAACAACGCGGACCCGGCGACCATCGCCGCCGTCAACGCGGACTCCCAGTTGATTCAGATCATCCCCGCGCCCGGCGCGCAGGGCAACCCGAACGAGAACGTCATCGCCCTCCAGCCGCTGGCCGCGCTGGAAAAGAAGGGTGAGACGTTCCAGCCGGTCGCCAACGGCATCCCGACCGCGTTCAAGCTGACCCTGCTCGCCATCCCGCTGCTGGCGGCCGGGTTCTGGCGCATCCTGCTCGGCGTGCTGGCGGACCGGTTCGGCTCCAAGCGCGTCGGCGTCGCCTCCATGGCCTTCACCCTGCTGCCCCTGTTCGTGGGCTGGCAGATGGGTAACTCGGTCGGCTCGCTGATCTTCATCGGCTTCTTCCTGGGGCTGGCGGGCGCGTCGTTCGCCGTCGCCCTGCCGCTGGCCTCGCGCTGGTATCCGCCGCACCTGCAGGGGGTGGCGATGGGCATCGCCGGCGCGGGCAACTCCGGCACGATCATGGCGACCATCTTCGCCCCCCTGATCGCCAAGGCCATCGGCTGGCACGGCGTCATGGGTCTGCTGATGATCCCGGTCGCCCTCACCCTTGTGGTCTTCGCCCTTCTGGCGAAAGACCCGCCGACGCAGGCCCGCCCGAACCGCGTCGCCGACTACGCCGCCGTGCTGGGGCAATCTGACGCCTGGCGGTTCTGCCTGCTGTACTTCGTCACCTTCGGCGGCTTCGTCGGCCTGTCGTACTTCTTCAACACGTTCTTCGTGGACCAGTACGACGCCCCAAAAGCGGCCGTCGGCCTGTGGACCTGGCCGTTCATCCTCGCCGGCTCGTTCCTGCGGCCCGTGGGCGGCGCGCTGGCGGACCGGTTCGGCGGGATTCGGATGCTGACGGCGCTCTACGGCGTCGCCATCGCCTGCGCCGTCGGCGTCGGCCTGTGCATCACCCACTTCGCCGTCGTCTGCGCCCTCCTTTTCCTCCTGATGGGCTGCCTGGGCATGGGCAATGGCTCGGTGTTCCAGCTCGTGCCGCAGCGGTTCAAGAAGGAGATCGGCGTGATGACCGGCCTGGTCGGCGCGGCGGGCGGCGTCGGCGGGTACTACCTGAACGTGGCGATGGGCAATCTGTATGGACTCACCAATAACTACGCCTCCGGCTTCCTCGCCTTCGCGGGGATCGCCGTGGTCGCCCTGATCACGCTGCGGCTGTCGGCTCCGGCCTGGACTCAGTCCTGGCTGGGCGAGGGCGGCGTGGCGCACCCGCGCCACGAGCCGCGCCGCGAGCGCATCGTGGTCGGCCCCGACGGCGCGGACCTGGAGCCGGCGTAACGTTCTCAATGCCGTAGGGGCATGACGCGCCATGCCCCTACCCTCTCATAGAAAGGACACTCATGTATTCCAAGCCGCAATTCCTGCAAGGCGTCTACCCGTTCGCGGGCCAGGGCCTGACCAATCCGCACCTGCTGTCGCCGGAGCTGACCTACACCGTCCCGGTCGGCAAGCGGACCCAGTTCATCTACTTCCGGGCCGGCAACTCCGCCGCCGAGATGGTCTACGTCTCTTTGATGCGCGACGGCAACCCGATGCGCCTCTTCCCCATCGGCGCGCGGGGCGATGTCCACGTCGCCCTGGCCGTCGTGGAGGACCTGATGTCCGGCACGAAGCTGGAGACGTTCATCGCCGCCCCCGAGAACGTGTCCGGCCAGGTGGTGCTGGACATCGGGCTAGTGGAGATTTAGGAGGGGGTTCT
>JAFAZD010000268.1 GCA_019239955.1 Armatimonadota bacterium
CATCGTGTTCCTGACGGGCCTGGCCGGCCTGCTGCTGATCGCGTTCCGGGGCATCACCGACAAGCTGATCCCGCTGTTCGCGGTCGGCGCGTTCCTGGCCTTCACGCTCTCGCAGGCCGGCATGGTCCAGCACTGGCGCCGGAACGCGGGGGAGGGGGGCAAGGAGAAGGGCAGGGCCGGCGCGGCGCTGGCGATCAACGCCGTGGGAGTCGTCGCCACGGCCATCGCGCTGGGCGTTATTCTGATCGCCAAGTTCAAGGAGGGGGCCTGGATCACGGTGCTGATCATCCCGGCGCTGTTCGGGCTGTTCCTGGCGATCAAGCGCCACTACGCTCAGGTGACGGAGCAGACCCGCTGCCCGCACCCGCTGGACCTGAGCGACAACCGCCCGCCGGTCGTGGTGGTGCCGTTCTCCGGCTGGGACGTGCAGACCGAGCGCGCGCTGCGCTTCGCCCTGCGCCTGTCGCCCGACGTGCTCGGCGTCCACGTCAGCGTGACCGGGGACGCCCCGCCGGGGCAGAACGAAGACGCCGACCAGAAGCAGAAGCAGGAGGAGGACGAACTGCGGCGGCTGTGGGCGCGCGAGGTGGAGGTGCCGGTCCGGCAGGCGGGCCTGCCCGTCCCGAAACTGGAGATCCTCCCGTCGCCGTTCCGGCGCGTCAGCCGGCCCCTGATTGAGTTCATCCGCAAGCTGCAAGAGCAGTACGAGGGGCGCATCGTCACGGTCGTCGTGCCCGAGCTGGTGGAGACGCGCGCCTGGGAGGTGCTGCTGCACAACCACCTGGCGACGGCGCTCAAGGCCGCCCTGCTGCTGTCCGGCCTCCGGCGCGTCGTCGTCACCAACATCCCCTGGTACCTCCAGCCTGACGGACGGCCCCCGGGGTGACCGCGTGAGGCGAGTGCGAAGACAGAAGCGGGCGGCGGTGCCCCCCGGGACTCGGCGGACGCGGTCTCGACGTTCCTCGCCGCCTACGGCCTGGCCACCCTGCCGGCCCCGTACTTCCCGGGCAACCGCACCTGGCGCGAGAACCCGCTGGTCTTCTTCAACCTGCGCCGCCATGACGGGCGGGTGTGGCTGGACTTTGTTGGCTGCCGCGACTCCGGCAAGGGCTACAGCGGGCGCGCCCTGCGCTGGCTCTGCGCGCTCGCCGACGCCCACGGCGTACACCTGTACCTGACCGTCTACGGCCTGTCCGGCCGGGAGCCGGGATTCCTGAGCGACGAGGCGCTTGAGGCCTGGTACCGGCGGCACGGATTCGCGGCCTTGGCCCCCAGCGGCGGGAAGGCGACTATGGTGCGGCGGCCACAGGCACGCCGCGAAGTCTAACTGGCTCCTGACGCGGCCTGCCTGGCAAATGTGTGATAAATAACACCGGGTCTGCCGGCGATCGCGCCGTCAGGCGGCCGTCACCACACCACCGGAGAAGAACGCACGGAAGATACGCAACCCCAGTCGCACGAGTCGCACCCCGAGGCCGCCGCGCACCATCATCCCTAGCCCGCCCGCCAGCACTTGTCGCACGAGCTGACAGAGGCCGATCAGGATGAGCAGGGGGCTGGCGGCCACCGGCACGCACCTGTCCCACCCCACGAGCCGCGCCTCCACGCCACTACCCAGCTCCAGGACAAATAGGCTCACCATCGCCGCGAGCGGCGGGGTCGT
The DNA here is from genome assembly GCA_019239955.1 of Armatimonadota bacterium. Lineage (GTDB taxonomy): Bacteria > Armatimonadota > Armatimonadia > Armatimonadales > Capsulimonadaceae > JAFAZD01. The sequence continues at coordinate 1,664 of JAFAZD010000268.1, forward strand.
CGGGAGTACGGCATCGTGCCCGTGGACTGTGGCGCGCGCCCTCCGGCCCCGGCCACGGGACAAAATAGCGGAAGCCTCAGAAACGCCCGATTTTGGCGCTCTGTCGCGTCGCCCTCCACAGCCACATGAGTTACTCTTACAAACTCTGTGCTTTATCCCTTGAATATGAGTAGCAAAATCAAAGCCCCAGAAACACCCTCCCCTTCATCTTTTGGTGGTATACCGCGAACACTGACTTCGCCACCGGTAACCCTGGGCATGTGCCGCACTTACACAGATGCGGCACATGCCCAACCTCACTTCTGCTGGTCATCCACGAACGACCCTTCCTTGCCTGGCCAGGCGGATGTTGTTGCGTTCCTGGCAAGCGGCTAAATGGTCCAGGGAGCAAGGCCAGACGGGCGCTCTCGGAATGGAGGGTCTTGGTGGTCCTCTTTTAGCTCAACCAACAGGACTGCGTGCCCGCGCGGGCGGAAGTACGGGCCGTTCCCCACGAACACCGGCTGTTGTTTGAACTTGCCCCAGCCCTCCTTCGCCCACCCCCGCTTGTGCCAGCAGGCCATGCCGACGGAACCACCGTTGTCCAGGAGGATAGCCCGGTGCGAGCCGAGCGCCTTATGGGCGTAGCCCAGGTCGGTCAATGATCCGTTCATCATTAACAGGTTCAGGCGGTCGCCGGCCTCAGTGATGCCGATGGAGCTGTGCAGGTACCCGTCAGTGATGGGAAGGCCCGCGCGGATCGCTATCGCCGACAGTGCCGCCGCCCGCTCCTGGATCGGGCTGTGCAGGTGCTCCATGAACGCCCGCATCAGCTCGGTGTGGAGCGTATAGTCCGCCGGGCAACCCTGCCACGCCTCCCAGCACAGATGCCAGATGTGCCTCAGGTCGTAGGTGCAGGCCGCCAGCAGGGCCAGCGGGGGCACCTCGCCGTCCCAGAGGACGGGCTGCCCGACTATCGCCCATTCGACCTCGCGATCCCCGCTTCGCGCGTCGAGGACCTCCAGGCGATCCGGTTCGCCGCCCGGTTGGCCGCTCTTGAAGTTCACCTTGCGGATGCCGACCCTGGCGTCTCCATCTTCGAACTTACAGAGCGCGTGATATACCCACGTTGTCCACGGCTCATCAGGGCACCCGAGCAGAGCAGGAGCGCCGTCGCGGCGAAACCCGGGCAAGCCGAGGTTCTGAAAGGTGTTCCTCGTGCCAAACGCGAATAAGGGCCGGGGAGTATTCCCCTGGGGATCGCCTTGCTCTTGAAGGTAGAGATCGGCATGTTCCCAGTAGCGCGGTTTCAGCTGGGGCCCGACATGGTCTTCGGCCCTGGTCACACCGTTGTGGCGGACCAGTCCCTGGTTGTACGGCGAAGTGGCGAGCTCAGCCCAGAGGGGGACGCTGAGCGAAAAGCGGGCGATCTCGTCGGGTCTCCACACGACGTGGCTTTTTTGTACGATGTCCATTGGCCTCTCCTTTGGTTCATCTGAGTCTGAACTAGTCTACTTCAAGCGCGTGCGCACGTTGAAGTACAAAGTCGCATTTTCCTTGCATTCTCGGGGGATGAAAACATGAGACCAGGAACGGCTCGGGGAGAGAGGACCGTCAGACCGGACGGCCCGGAGATAAACCGCCGCAGACTGATGGAAGGGCTGTCCGTGAGCGCCTTTGCTGAAAGGGTAGGACTGGACCCACGGACGATGAAGAAGATCTTACGGGGTGAGCCGGTGTATCCGAGTACGCTTGCTCTGGTTGCAGAATTCCTTGGTGTCAAGGTGAGCGAAATCATAGCACACCCCCTCTCCCCGGACGAAGAATCCCCTCCCGCGCTTCCTCAGGGCTTGGACACGGCCATCGAAGCCGACATGAAGGGGAAAAGCTCTCTGGCAGTCGAGCTATGCGAGTTCATCCGGGGTGAGACAAGGCGCGATGATGTCGTATCGTATGCCACCGTGTGCATCCAGCTTGCGGCCTTCTACGACCATGCGTCGCGGCAACCAGACGCGTTGAAGTTGCTCGATGAAGTTCTGGGGCGGCTTGACCGCGAGCGAGCGGGGAACGAGGTCTGCGACCGACTGTACTGGTGGGCGCTCTATCAGAAGGCCAAGAACGAACTTGAAATGGGCCAATGCGATGCCGCGGAGAAGGACCTGCTTGCGATCCTGGCCGGCAGTTCCCTCAGGGTCCACCGCATCTCGGCACTCCACCAACTCGGGGTCGTTGATCTGAAGAGAGGGGCTTACGAGAGCGCACAGGCGAAATTCGAAACCTGTGTGGCAGAGCGGGGCTCGCACGGAGGCAATCACCGTCTTGCGTTCGAGTACCGTCGGCTGGGACAAGTATACGCGCTGACAGGCCGGCCCGGAGAAGCCCGCGCTGCCTTCGAAAGAGCGCTCAAGATCGCCCAAGGGCTGCACTTCAACAGATACGTAAATGAAATACGCGACGACATGGGTAAGGTGCTCAATGTCTCCAGTAGATCCCTGTCTGGTGCAATGTGATAGGGTGTAAAGTTCGTTAACGATTCCGCGGCCGATACTCCTGAAGATGAGATGCGGGCTTCCTCCGGTGTTACCGCGTCTGCAACGGAACCCGCAACGGAACTGTGGCTGTTGTTCAGCCCTGGCCGGTATACTGTAGGACCATACGGAGCCTCCGGGGAGGGCAGATAGTCTGCCCTCGAACGGGCGGCCGGAGCCTGTAGCCCCAGTTCAGGGCAAGTCAGGCGAGGGGGTATTCCATGAAAAACGGCAGGCGTCTGGGGAACAGTGGGCGTCTCGTGATCCTTTCCGGGCCCTCCTGCGTGGGCAAAGGACCTCTGGTGAAGGCTGTGACAAAGTTGTATCCGGGCCTGAAGCTGGACCAGGCCCGGCCCATCCTCTGCCACAGCCGCAGGCCGAGGGGTGGCGAAGTCCACGGCAAGGACTACTACTTCCTCCCCCCGGCCCTCATCAAGTCGCTGAGGAGCAGCAACGATTTCGTGGTCGCCCCGGTCCGCAGCGACTGGCAGGCCATCGACCTGCTCCAGGTCGAGGACATCCTTCGTGACAACGGTCTTGTGTTCGCCGAGGTGTTCCATACCTTCGGGCAGCCGCTGGGCGAACGCGCCGCCGCGCGCAGCGGCGAAGGCGGCTTCGAGGCGTACAGCGTCTTCCTCCTGCCGGAAGAACCCTGCACCCCTGATGACGACATCGTACAGACCATGCAGGTCAAACTGGCGGGGCGCGGCACGGATGAAGGTGCAAAACTCGAGGAGCGGGCCCGATCCGCGCCCGTTGAGATGAGGAGCGCCGGCGACTACACCCATTGCCTGCTCAACCACGCCGGCGAGGATGACGTGGCCGAGTGGGGCGAGTTTGACAAGGCGGGCGGAAGACCAGGCAGCAGAGCAATCAACGGTCTGGGTGACCTGGGCCAGAACGCCCGATGGCTCGTTGAGACATTCGTCCAGATACTCCAGGGCGCCTTAGGCCCCGGCGACTATCATCCTTAAGGATCAGCAAGAACAGGGTTCCAAGTAGCCGCCCGAGGACATCGGCATCCGACGACGCCCCTGAGCGTCTGCAACGGAATTATCGATTCCGTGCAGGATGGCGCAACGGCGCGGGCACCCCACGCGCGACCAAGGCCGCGCCGTTACCCGTTTCTGCAACAGCACCCCGACGGGCGTTGCAGAACGTCCCCGGATGTCTGCTCGGCCGCTCCCTCGCTTGCTCGACTCCCCTCTCAGCCCTTCCTCCGTATCCGCTGGGCGCCCATCCCCACTCAGCGGGTCCGGGCCGAGTCCCCCTTCTGGCACTGGCTTCAGGTACTGGCAGACTTCAGGTACTGGTAGACGGTCTCGCGGCTGACGCCCAGCTCCCGCGCCACCTGCGCCTTGCTCGCCCCGTCCGCCACCCGACGCCGCGGCTCCGCCGCCTGCTCTACCGTGAGCGCCTTCCTGCGCCCCCGGTACGCCCCCCGCCCCTTGGCAGCCGCGATCCCCTCCCGCTGGCGCTCCCGGATCAGCGAACGCTCGAACTCGGCGAACGCCCCCATCACCGACAACAGCAGCGTCGCCAGCGGCGAGTCCTCCCCCGTGAAGGTCAGGCCCTCCTTCACGAACTCCACGGCCACGCCCCGCCCGGTCAATTCCCGCACCAGCCGGCGCAGGTCGTCCAGGTTTCTCGCCAGCCGGTCCATGCTGTGGACCACCACGGTGTCGCCCTCGCGCACGAAGGAGAGTAGCGCCGACAGCTGCGGCCGGTCCGTGTCCCTGCCCGACACCCGGTCGGTGAAGGTGCGGTCCAGGGCCGCCCCCTCCAGCTGCCGGTCGGTGTTCTGGTCCAGTGTGCTGACCCGGACGTAGCCCACCCGCTGCCCTTTAGCGTTCCCCCGGCCCGCGTGGCCTTTACCCGTCGCGCTGCGGGTTCTGGCACGTCTGCCCGCCCGTTCCGCAGGGCTGATCGGGGTCCAGGCACTCCTCACACGCCTTCGAGGCAGAGAACTCGGTACGCACACTGCCGCCGGGCGGAGGGGGGTCGGAGTTGACATCGGCGGGCGCCAGGTTGAAGCGGACCGCGTAGTACCCGCACCGCACCCGGTCCGCCCCGTCGGAACGGAGCGCAACAGCAATCGGCAACTCATGCCCCCGAGGGCGACTGACGGACTCCCGCCGCCATTTTGCGGGCGCACCGGCAGGGACCGATGCGCGGTCGGCCCTTCCTTCGGGGTCCTCCCAGTCCAGAGGATACACACCGCCGTTCTCGGGGTTCAAGGGGTCCGTGGCACGAGCCGTTCCGGCACTCGCCGTAGTCACTCCGGCCGTGAAGTGATTCACGGCGGAAGTGCCGGGCGCGGGCGTTTTCGGCGGGGAGACGGTCCGGTGACAGCCGTAGCCTCCCAGCAGGGGGAGCGCCGTGCCAGACACGATCCCGATCCGCAACCACCGGAGGGGGCCTCGGCAACCGGCCCGAGACTCGTCTTCATTCACGCCTGCCATATAACACGCCCTCCTCCTACCCAGGTCAGCATTAGATTCCAGGGATGGCCCGCCGGCCCACTCCCCCGTCCCCAGGAACCCGCCGGGCACGATCCCGCCATCTCCTCGGCCAGTCCCGCCGTCGTCGCCGCTGCCGCCTCGTAACGCCGTCGCGCCCGATCCCCGCCGGAGATGGGGCGATCCGAGACCCTGCCACGGCGCACGTCAGACATAAAAATTGGACAGTTATGTTCAGCAAGTGTAAATATCTGTCATATGGGGTATCAACGGGTTAGAAGCCGCTTTGAAATTCGTCAGTGGCGGGCAGCCGTCTTGAAAACGGTCGGGCGCGGCAAGCGCCCCGTGGGTTCGAATCCCACCCTCTCCGCCAGAAAATAACCGGCCAATGATAGCGGCGTTACCTTAGAGACGGGGTAGCGCCTCTTTTTTGATAGGAGTCCCATAAGCCTGGCGCCTGTCACGGAGGGACGACTTTAAACCCCTTTCACTCGTTTTGTGTGGCGACGGCGACATATCCATGAGGGCCAAACATATCACACTGGCTGCGTTGCCGGGGCTGGCGGCGACGTTGGGGGGCGGCGCGGTGGCCGCGCCCAAATTCACGCCCGCGTCGCCGGTCAATGAGACATGCGACACGGCGGGGCTGTTCGGCCTCAACGGGGTCGGATTCTTCCACTACCGCGATGCGCCAGACGCCCAGGAGACGGCCCGGAAGAAGATGGACTTTCTGCAGCAGGCCGGGGCGACCTGGGACCGCTTCGACTTCTGGTGGAGCGAGATGGAGCCGCGGCGGGGCGTCTGGAAGTGGGACAAGGCCGACTGGCTGGTGGACTTCTACGCCCGCCACGGCGTCAACATGCTGCCGATCCTCTCCTACCGCGCCGCCTGGATGACGCAGCCGCCGCATACGCCTGAGGACGATGCCGAGTTCGCCGACTATGTCCGCCACCTGGTCCGCCGCTACAAGGACCGCGTCCACGCCTGGGAGGTCTGGAACGAGCCGAACATCCCGACCTTCTGGAAGCCGCCTAGCGCGCCCGACTACACGGCAATGCTGAAGGCCGCCTACACCGCTGCCCACCAGGAGGACCCGCACTGCGTCATCGTCGGCGCGTCCGCCAACGAGACCGACCTGAACTGGATCCGGGACATCGCCCGCAGCGGCGGCCTGCGGTACATGGACGCCGTCTCCATCCACCCGTACAGCATGGCGGATGGGCCGGAGCAGATGGGCCTGCTCCGGCAATTGGAAGACGTGCATACGTTGCTGGCATCGCTGGGCCGCCCGAACCTGCCGGTCTGGATCACAGAGATGGGCTGGACATCCAGCATCACGGACGCGGCTGGGAACGCCCATGTCGGCGCGTACATGACGCAGAGCTACGTGATCGCCGCCGCCGAGCACGTGCCGCACCTGTTCTGGTTCAGCGAGCAGGACTGGACCGAGGGCGGCAAATTGCAGGGCTGGGGGCTGATCTCGCCGGACTTCCGGGCGAAGCCCACGCTTGCCGCCTACCGGCGGCTGGCGGACACTCTGGGCGACTCGACGTTCGCGGGCTACCTGCCGCTGCGCGACGGGATCGGTTATGTCTTCCAACGCCGGGGCGCGCGAACCGTGTTCGCGTGGGCGCACCGGGGCCGGACGCTGACGCTGCGCGTCGGCACGGGGGCGCGGGTCATGTCGGCGAACGGCCAGACCATCCCCGTGCAGCACAGCCAGATCACGCTGACGGACATGCCGGTGATGATCCAGGGCGCGAACCGGGTGCTGCTGGCGGGCGTGACGCGCGCGCTGCCCGCCCCCGACACGGACAATCTGGTGGTGAACGGAACCGTCGCGGAGGTGGACGCCCACGGCAGCCCCTACGGCTGGCATCGGGGCGTCTTCTACGGCGGCGCGGACAAGGGCGCGTTCGCCGTCGCCGATGAAGGGGACGGCGGACACTCCCTCCGCCTCTCCCAGACCACCGACGCCCTCTGGGAGTCCTGGCCCGTTCCGGCCCTGCCCGGCGAGCACTACACGCTCACGGCGCAGGTCAAGGCGACCGACGCCACGGGCGACAACGGTGTGCAGATCCTGTTCCTCTCCGGCCCCGGCTGGGGCTGGCGGGGCGGCCCGGCCTCGGCCACCGTCATAGGCACGACCGATTGGCGGACGGCGACTGTGTCAGGGATCGTGCCGGACGACGCGGACGTGGTGCGCGTCAACCTGGTCAGCAAGAACAACACGGGCGGCGTCCAGTTCCGCCGCATCGTGCTGACGCGGGCGGAGACGACGCGGCCCTGAATCGATCAGGCCGCCAGCGGCGCGGCCTCGTCCGGGAAGACGGGGATGAAGAAGACGTTCAGGTTCTCCTTCTCTTGCAGATCGGCCTCCACTTCCGCCAGCACTTCATAGTAGGCGTACATCCAGCGCGGCTGCCGGCTGGGGAGGACGGGGACGTGCCAGGCGTCGCGTTCCACGTAAATCTTTTCCTCCAGCACGTCCAGAGACGTCCAGAGTGATCCCAGCCATCGGCTCCGGGCGCGGCTGATTTTGCAGATACCGGCGGACAATCCGTGCTACGTCTTTGCCGGTCATTTTACTTCCGACATAGCGGGCACCAGGAGGACTTTCAGCCCTGCCTTGTCGTTGATCTCGCTCTCTGCGGCGGCGAGGACGTCATAGTACTCGAAGGTGTGCGGCGGTTCGGCGCTGGGGCGGACGGGGACGCGCCACCAGTCGTCAATCAGGCGGACGCCGCCGTCAATCACGTCCAGAGTCACGCCGCCGGGGTGACGGTCGCGCAGGTAGCCGCGCACGGTCTGCGCCACATCGGCGGCGGTCGTTGCCGTTGCTGTCGTCATTCTTCCACTCCCAATGCGTAAAGCACGGCACCGGCGTCGCGCACACACGCCAGCGCAAAGATGCGGTCAACCGTCGTGCCGGGCCGGTAGTC
>JAFAZD010000289.1 GCA_019239955.1 Armatimonadota bacterium
GGGCGTGACGTTGGCGTGAATCAGCAGCAGGATGATGGCGGCGATGATCGCGAGCAGCCCGGCGTAGGCGACGGCCCCGCCGATCGCCAGGGACACGGCCTGCCGGCCGGCCTGAGACGCCTTCTGGGTCATCTCATTCTTGGCGAGCGTGATCTCCTGTCGCACCAGCGTGGTCGTCTCGTGCATCAGATCGCCCAGCAGCTCGCCCACCGACCGCTCCGTCTTCGCTTGAGGTTGTTCAGATGGCATCACTCGTCCTCAGCGCCACATCCGGGTCTCTGCTCTCCGGCTGCACGCCCCCCGCGTCATAGGGCTTACCCACGGGAACCGGGAGCAAGGCATCGGAACTACTCGTGGTGGCCGAAGCGCCGCCCACGCCTGTGCTTTTCAGGAAGCGGGCCGCGACCAGCCCCAGGAGGACGGCGCTGCCGAGGAACAGGGCGGGCTGCTGCCGGGCGAAATTCTGCACTTCGTCCACGACATCGTCCACGTCCCGCTCGCGCAGATAGCCGGAGAGTCGCGTGATCTGCTCGGCGGCTTTGTCGCCCAACTGCGCCACGGCCCCCTGGCCCTGCCCCTGAAGGTGGTTGCTGCTCAGGAGCAGCGCCTGCGCGACGTCGCTGAGGCCCGCAGCGGCGTTGTCTTTCTGAGTCCCTAACTGACTCTTCACCTGTTCACGCGCTCGGTCCAGCAAGCCCCCGGCCATCTCCTTGCCCTGCTGGACGGCCTGCTTGCCCTGCTCGACCGCCTGGTGTGCCTGTTCTTTGGCCTGCTCCGCAAGCGGCGGTGCAGGGCTAGTTGAATTGTCTGACATTCGTGGTTTCCTTTGCGATTCACACATCACGTCCTCTGGAGAGGGTGATGCGTTCATTTTTGCGGGCAACAATATCTACCCGCTATTGCTGTGTATTTAAACGAACATTGTGTAAAACGTCATCTTTTCGTTCAGAAGTCCCGACAAATTTTTCGAAAATTGACCACTCATGGTTTCATCCCTCGCCCCATCGGAACATATCTGGTGATATTTTTGTTATATGACTTGACAGTATCACGCTCAAATGCTATACTGATGGCAATGCAAGTTCGACAGCGGGGGGAGCGCGTCCATGGCGGTTGATTATAAAGATTATTATCAGATTTTGGGAGTGCCCAAGGCGGCGACCGAGAAGGAGGTCAAGGCGGCATACCGTAAGCTCGCGCGCCAGTACCACCCGGACGTCAACCCCGGTGACAAGACGGCGGAGGAAAAATTCAAGGACGTGGGCGAGGCCTACGAAGTGCTCTCCGACGCCGACAAGCGCGCCAAGTACGACCAGTACGGCGACCAGTGGAAGGCCTTCAGTCAGGGCGGCACAGGGTCCCATCCGGGGGCGGCGCAGGGCGGCGTCTACACCGGCAACTTCGACTTCGGCGGCGGGGGCATTGACGACTTCCTATCATCCCTGTTCAGCGGCGGGACGGGCGGCGGGGGCTTCGGCGGCTTCAGCCGCGCCGAGCGGCGGGCCGGGATGCGCGCGGGCGGCCAGGAGGTCGAATACCCCATTGAGATCGGGCTGGAGGAGGCGTTCAAGGGCACCAGCAAGACGTTCACCCTGAGCCTGCCGCAGACGTGCGACAAGTGCGGCGGCTCCGGCGCGATCTCCGCCGGGAAAAGCAAGCCCTGCCCCATGTGCGCCGGGACCGGCAAGGTCAAGGGCAACCGGGGCTTTTTCGGCAACAACACCTGCCCGCAGTGCGCCGGGACGGGGCAGGCCGTCGAGGTCTGCCCGCAGTGTCACGGCGACGGCACGATCAGCAAGAGAAAGCCGATTGATGTCAAAATCCCGGCGGGCATTGGTGACGGGCAGCGCCTTCGGCTCGCCGGACAGGGCGCGGGCGGCGGCGACCTGTACCTGAAGGTCACGATTCGCCCGCACCCGCAGTTCGAGCGCGATGGCGATGATCTGCGGACGGAGTTCAGCGTCCCCTACACCGTCGCCGCCCTCGGGGGGGAGGCCGCCGTAGAGACGCTGGGCGGGCGCAAGGTCGTCGCCGTCCCGGCCGGCACGCAGAGCGGGCGGTCTTTCCGCCTGGGCGGCCTGGGGATGCCCCACCTCAAAGGCGGGGGCGCGGGCGATCTCTACGCGAAGGCGAAAGTGACTGTGCCCAAGGACCTCTCCCCGCGCGAGCGCGACCTGCTGACGGAGTTGGCGAAGCTGCGGCAGGACAGCGTGAAGGTGAGCAAATAGGACCTAACCCTGGCTGCAGGTGGGGGCATGGTGTGGCATGCCCCCACAGGTGAAGGAACACGACAATGGCATATGTGAAAGACAGGGACGAACCCATCTACACGATCAGCATTGCGGCCAAATTAGTGCGTCCCATCGGCAGGCCCAGGCCGGGTGATGGCGAGGCCGCCAAGCCGATCCACGCGCAGACCCTGCGCATGTACGACCGGCTGGGACTCGTCAAGCCCCGCAAGGTCGGCAAGAACCGGTTCTATTCCGACCGCGACATTGAGCGGCTGCAATTGATTCAACATTTTACACAGGACAACGGTATCAACTTGCCCGGCGTCGCCTACATCTTCTCCCTGATGGAGCAGATGGAGCAGATGGAGGCCGCCACCGACCGTCTGGAGGCGATGCTTCGGGAGGCGGAACAGGCGTGCGAGGCGCTCCGCAAGCGCGTCGGCAAGCATAATGAGGAGTAAGACCAATGGCGGACTTTGAAAAATTCACCGAACGGGCGCGCGAAGTGGTGCTGGCGGCACAGAACGTGATGGCGCGCTATCAGCATACGCAGTTGGACACCGAGCACCTGCACCTGGCGATGCTGGAGCAGAACGAGGGGCTGGCCGTGCAGGTGCTGCAGAAGCTGGGCGTGGACATCCGGGGGCTGACGCGCGCCGTTGAGGACGTGCTCGCCCGCGCACCCAAGGTGCAGTACCACGATTCGACGGCGCAGATCTACATCACGCCGCGCCTCAAGCGCGTATTTGAGTTGGCGAATGAGGAGGCCCAGCGGCTCAAGGACGACTACATCGGCGTCGAGCACCTGCTGCTGGGGCTGGTCAAGGAGACCAACGGCGGCGCGGCCCGGATACTCAAGCAGTTCGGCGTGGACGAGGAGAAGGTCTACCGCGCCCTGCAGGAGATTCGCGGCAGCGCGCGGGTCACCGACGAGCGGCCCGAAGAGAAATACCGGATGCTGGAGCGCTTCTCGCGCGACCTGACCGCGCTCGCCAGGGAAGACAAGATTGACCCGGTGATCGGCCGCGAGGAGGAGATCAAGCGCACCATCCAGATCCTCTCGCGGCGCACCAAGAACAACCCGGTGCTGATCGGCGACCCCGGCGTGGGCAAGACGGCCATCGCCGAGGGATTGGCCCTGAAGATCGCCAAGGGCGACGTGCCGGAGAACCTGCGCGGGCGGCGCCTGCTGGCGCTGGACATGGGCGCATTGGTCGCCGGCTCCAAGTTCCGGGGCGAGTTCGAGGAGCGCCTGAAGGGCGTCATGGACGAGGTCCGCAAGGCGGCGGGCCAGGTCGTGCTGTTCCTGGACGAGCTGCACACGGTGGTCGGCGCGGGCGCGGCGGAGGGCGCGATGGACGCCAGCAACATGCTCAAGCCGGCGCTGGCGCGCGGGGAATTGCAGTGCATCGGCGCGACCACGCTGGACGAGTACCGCAAGAACATCGAGAAGGACCCCGCGTTGGAGCGGCGCTTCCAGCCCGTCTTCGTCGGCGAGCCGTCGGTGGAGGACACGGTGGAGATTCTGCGCGGCCTGCGGGACAAGTACGAGGCGCACCACGCGGTCAAAATAGATGACAGTGCGCTGGTGGCCGCCGCCGAACTGTCCAACCGCTACGTCACCGACCGGTTCCTGCCGGACAAGGCGATTGATCTGATTGACGAGGCCGCTTCCAAGATTCGCATCGAGAAGTCGTCCATGCCCCAGGACATCCGGGACATGGAGACGCGCCTGAGCCAACTGGTGCAGGAGGGTCGTGCCGCCGCCGACGCCCGCGACTACGAGAAGGCCGCGCGGCTGCGCGACGAGGAGGCGGCGCTGCGCCGCGAATTCACCGAGCGGCGCGACGCCTGGATGCGCGCGGCGGGCGTGGACCTGGTCGTGGACGAGCAGGACATCGCGGAGCTGATCTCCAAGGCGACGGGCATCCCCGTCTCCCGCATGTTCGAGGAGGAGGCCGAGAAGCTGTTGAACATGGAGACCAAGCTGCACGAGCGGGTGATCGGCCAGCAGGTCGCCATTGAGGCCGTCTCGGAGGCGATCCGCCGCGCCCGGGCGGGCCTGAAGGACCCGAACCGGCCCATCGGCTCGTTCCTGTTCCTCGGCCCCACGGGCGTGGGCAAGACCGAGCTGGCCCGCGCGCTGGCGCAGTTCCTGTTCGACGATCCCGACGCGATGGTTCGCATTGACATGTCTGAGTACATGGAGAAACACTCGGTCGCTCGTCTGATCGGCGCGCCCCCGGGCTACGTCGGCTACGACGAGGGCGGTCAGCTCACCGAGGCGGTGCGCCGCCGCCCGTACCGGGTCATCCTGCTGGACGAGATCGAGAAGGCCCACCCGGACGTGTTCAACATCCTGCTGCAATTGCTGGACGCGGGGCGGCTGACCGACAGCAGCGGCCGCACGGTGGACTTCAAGAACACGGTGGTCATCATGACCAGCAACATCGGCAGCCAGTACATCGAGGCGATGCCGGTCGGCGCGTCCGAGGCCGAGCAGGCGCGTCTCTACGACCGGATGAAGGACGAGGTGACGGAGCAGCTGCGGCTGCACTTCCGGCCCGAACTCCTGAACCGGATCGACGAGGTCATCGTCTTCCACGCGCTGAACAAGGACCAGATCACGCAGATCGTGGACCTGCTGCTGGCCGGCACGCAGCGGCAGCTGGCCGACCGCAAGATGACGCTGGAAGTGACCGACGCCGCCAAGGACCTGATCGCCGAGTCCGGCTTCGACCCGCTCTACGGTGCGCGCCCCCTGCGGCGCACGATCCAGCGCCTGGTGGAGAACCCAATCTCCAGCGGCATCCTACGCCGCGAGTTCCGCGAGGGCGACACAGTGGTGGTGGACCGCGACGGCGAGCGCATCGTCGCCCGCCTCAAAGTGCCCACCGGCCAGAGGGAAGGCGTCGCGGCCTGAAGAACTGCCAAGTGGCGGGCCCCCTGTCCGCCCCTTCTCTGATGATGGCGCAACAAACGAAGTGAGTGCCGAATGAAGCCGAAAGACAGGCCTCTCGTGCTCGTGCTACTCCTTGTCTGGTTGGGAGCACATGGTCAAGATGCATACGCACGCTCAAAACAGGTGCGGACGCCGCCTAGACACATCCAACACAAGACACGCGGCGACACAAACTTGTTACAGTCGGTGTACTCGCTCGGCGAGAGGATGGGGAAGCGGGACGCACAGGTGCATCAGAACCTGCTTGTCCAGGTCAAGGGTATCCCCACCATAAAGAACGACTGGCCCTCTGCCCTGATGATAATCGAGACCGCGTCCGCCCAGGACAAAGGCCATAAGACGGAGGACGAGCGCCTCGCCGCCTTGGTCTGGAAGGCTCCGCCCACGGCGCAAAGGGCCTACGCCCACTGGTTCGTCACCGGGTACGTCCATGGCCGCCGCCATTACCTCAGCGGCCCACAGACACCACCGACCGATGCCGGGAACCTGCGGGTACTCTGGCCGGCGGTGGCGCTGTACGCCCAGGACCATGACGGGCTATTGCCTCCCCTCCGCGATGCCCATGCCTTCCAGGCGGCGCTCCTGCCCTACGTCAGCAACTACGCTGGCTACTTTCGAGACGTGACCACCAGGGAGCCGTACCGGATCAACCGGAGGCTAGCCGGGAAGACGCTCGCGTCCGTCGCTGACCCGTCCCACACCGTCCTCCTGTATCAAGCGTCCCCATTCCTCCGAGGTGGCCCGTACGTCCTCTACCTGAACGGCGATGTACGGAGAGTCAACGTGGTGCAGTGGCGGCAGATATGGCTAACGCTCGGCAGCCATTGAAGCACATATCCCCTCAGTAATATCACGCGGCGTTGACACCGCCTCGGAAGAGGTAACACTCGCGGTCTGACATAGCGCCGCCCCCGCCAAGCCCGCAAGTTGTGCGCCCTTTTCTTTTGATACGCCCCTTCCTTATTCCTTCGGGTACAATTCTCCCGTGGTATCTCCTCAGCGCATCCAGCAAGTCACCGAAGAGATCGCCCGCCGCTTCCACCCGGATCGGATCATCCTGTTCGGCTCCTATGCCTACGGCACGCCGACCGAGGACTCCGATGTGGACCTGCTGGTCGTGATGCCGTCTGAGGGGCGCGACATCAAGAAGGCCATCGAGATCCGGCAGGCCATCGGCGTGAATTTCGCAATGGATCTGCTGGTCTACGACCCGGACTATCTGCGACAGCGTATCGAATGGGAAGATTGGTTCTTGCGCGAAATTACGCAAAAGGGCAAAGTGCTGTATGAAGCCGATCACGCAGGAGTGGGTTGACAAAGCCGAGGGAGATTGGGCAGCGCTTGGCCGCGAACTGCGGGCGCGCAAGGCTCCCAACTATGATGACGCCTGCTTCCATGCTCAACAATGTGCGGAGAGGTACCTCAAAGCAAGGCTTCAAGAAGCATCTATTGCCTTCCCGCGAACGCATGACCTGATTGATCTGCTTAACCTGGCGCTCCCTGTCGAACCCCTCTGGAGCGCCCTTTTCCCAGCCGCGAATGCCATTAGCGGCTACGCCGTCGCCTTCCGCTATCCCGGCAGGAGCGCCACAAGAACAGAGGCACGAGAGGCGCAACGTTTCTGCCGCACCATCCGCGAGGCGGTGCGGCTCAGCCTGGGTCTGCCCGTAGGATGAACAGCAGCGGCATCCTGCGCCGCGAGTTCGGCGAGGGCGACACGGTGGTGGCGGACCGCGACGGCGGGCGCATCGTCCCGCCTCAAGGTCCCAAGCGCCCAGAGAGAAGGCGTCGCGGCCTGAAAATCGAGGGAGGGGCGCGACATGTCGCGCCCCTCCCGCTTTTGCGGTACAATTACTCTATGAAACGGCCTATGAGATTGATGACGTGGTCCATCGGTGTCAAGATCGGGACAGGGTTCGGACTGGCGCTGGCGATCCTGCTCGTAATCGGCGGGGTCTCCTACCGCAGCATCAATAACCTGAGCGGCACAGCGCGGTGGGTGGAGCATACAAACCAGGTGCTGACGCAGCTCGAAGGGATGCTGTCCACCTTGAGCGCAGCGGAGGCGTCGCAACGGGCTTACCTGCTCACCGGGGACGGACGTTACTTGCAACCCTATTACGATTCGGACGCGGCGGTCACGGATCCCCGAGGGCCTTTCAAGCAGGCCAGGGCACTGACCGCCGACGATCCGACCCAGCAGCACAGCCTGGATGTCCTGGACCCCCTCGTGAGGGCAAAGATGGCCGATATCCAGCACACGATTGAGATTCGGCAGAGGAATGGGCTGCCGGCGGCGGTCGCGGCCGTCCAGGCGGAGGCGGGAAACCAGTCGATGGGCCGGATTGAGGCTATCGTGGACGGGATGAAGGACCGGGAGCAGAGCCTGTTGAAGAGTTTCTCCCAGGAGCAGGACGATACGGGGCGCTGGGCCATTAATACGATCCGCTGGGGGACCGCCATCGCCTTCCTGGTGGTGTTGGTCACGGGCTACTACATCACCCGCATCATCGCTAAGCCGCTCCGGCAGATTACGGGGGTGGCGACGCGCATCGCCGCCGGCGACATCTCGATGGACGTGGCCTCCGATGGACGAGCCGACGAAGTCGGCGAGCTGGCGCGCACGTTTGCCCGGATGACGACCGGACTGCGGGAGTTGACGTCGGAGATCACGGCGGGCATCAACGTGCTGGGCTCATCGGCGGGCGAGATCCTGGCCTCCACCACCGAACTGGCCGCCAGCGCGGCAGAGACGGCCACCGCCGTCACCCAGACCACCACCACCGTCGAAGAGATCCGCCGGACATCGGAGGACGCCAGTCGCAAGGCGCGGCACGTGGCCGAGAGCGCCCAGAACGCCGACCGCGTCTCCCAGGAGGGGCGCCGCGCCACCGGCGAGGCCATCGCCGGCACCGAGCGCATCCGCGAGCAGATGGGCTCCATCGCCGAGAGCATGGGGCGCCTCTCCGAGCAGGGGCAGGCCATCGGCGAGATCATCGCCACTGTGGACGACCTGGCCCAGCAGTCCAACCTGCTGGCGGTCAACGCCGCCATCGAGGCCGCCAAGGCGGGCGAGCAGGGCAAGGGCTTCGCGGTGGTGGCCCAGGAGGTCAAGAGCCTGGCCGAGCAGTCCCGGCAGGCGACCACGCAGGTGCGGGCGATCCTCAGCGACATCCAGCGGGCGACGGGGGCGGCGGTGATGGCCACGGAGCAGGGGGGCAAGGCGGTGGAGGCGGGGCTGGCGCAGTCGGTGCAGGCGGGCGAGTCCATCCAGGCCCTGGCGGACCATGTGTCGGCGGCGGCGCAGGCGGCGGCGCAGATCGCGGCGTCGAGCCAGCAGCAGCTGGCGGGGATGGACCAGGTGGTGCTGGCGATGGAGAGCGTCAAGCAGGAGAGCATTCGGAACGTGGACGGGGCGCGCCAGTTGGAGGCGGCGGTGCGAAGCCTCACAGAGTTGGGCCAGAGGCTGAAACAGCAGGCGGACCGCTACCGGGTGGAAAAAGAGCAGGAAACCCCGATTTCCGCAGAGCAGGGCAAGCCGATCTCCAGGATGATGGTCCCCGTGAGGAGATGACAGACCGGTCCCTGTCTGCGGCGCCCAATCCAGCCCGCCTCCGCCGATCCCGGGTCAGGCTCACCAGGCCTGGTACGTCGGCTGTCGTCTTCCCGCATCTCTTGGCCGACGCGCCGGGAGTCCTCACCAGCGCCTGCCGCCCCCTTCCTCCTTAGTCCATCAAAGACAGGCCGCTCCTACGCCACCCAGACCGGGGAAACCGTGAGTGCTGCTCCCCCTGCGAACGGCTCTCCCTACCGCCCCTGGATATACCCAGCCCTTACCCCCTGCCCCTCGGACGAATGCGTGTCCGAGGGGCGTCATAAATTCTTCACAATCGGACGGTAAAGTCTCATTCATGGGGGCACACTCGATGCCTGAGTCACCCGGCAGTGGCGCTGACCGTCACCCCCGCTATGACCAAGCAAGAAAGAACCATTTATGTCCGGTACGACTACGGATGCCTTTTCCGGCACGAAGCCTTCCAGTGTGCTTTTCGTGCATATCCCCAAGACGGCTGGGACGACGTTGAATCGAATTTTGGAGCGCGAGTATTCAACGCCCGCCTCCTACCAGGAGCCATCCGGCGTCGGCTCCAGGGACGGGTGCGCCGGAGTGGAGGCCATGACCGAGAGCGAGCGCCGCCGCTTCCGCGTGTTCAGCGGCCACTTCCCCTTCGGCGTCCAGCGCCTCCTGCCGCCGCCCGTGTTCACCGTCACCCTTCTGCGTGATCCGCTCGAGCGGGTCCTGTCACAATACTACCATGTGGCGCGCACGTCGGACCATTGCCTGCATCGGCGGCATCGGGCCGAGGAAAGCCCGCACCCGAGCCTGACCGAGTTCCTGAGCGCCGGGGCCGTCACTTTAGACAACTGGCAGGCGCGGGTGCTGGCGGGCCCGGAGGCGATGGCCCTCCCGTTCGGCGCGTGCGTGCGGGACGTGCTGGAGCAGGCCAAGAAGAACCTCGCCTGCGACATCGCCCTGGCGGGCCTGACGGAGCGCTTTGACGAGACGGTGGTTCTGCTCTGGCGTCGCCTCGGCTGGATCATGCCCTGCTATCTGCGCGAGAACGTGGGCTGGAACCGCCGCGGCCGGGATGAGGTGCCGCGCGAGGCCCTGCGGCTGATCTGGCAGCAGACGCAGTGGGACCGGGAGCTCTACGCCTTCGCCGCCGCGCGCCTGGAGGAACAGATCGCCCGACAAGGCGCCGCCTTCGCCGACGACCTGCGCCGCTTCCGCATCGCCAATGTCCGATACCGGCGGCTGAAGGTCCTGATCCATTCGCGGCCGCTGCGGCCGCTCAGGAGCCTCCTGTCCACCGGCCACAAGATCGGCCTGGATGCGACGCTGCGGACGGTCTTCGGCCATAGGGGCCCATCACCAGCGAACATCTCCCCATAATACCGTCTGGTTTGAGCAGCAGGAAAAGCGGCCGGTGGGGGCGAACAGGAGGACAGAGAGAACGATAACCGCTCCCATCAAAATGCCCAGGAACATCCCCAAAGACGCCTGGCAGCACGGCCACTCATGAACAACGACTTGAATCAGTCCCCGGACATCTACGCGGTGCAGACGCGGGCGGTGGGGCCGCCAGGCGAGCTGCCGCTCACGCCGGAGATGCTGCTGACGCGGCCCAGTGGGGACATCTTTGCCCTCAGCCAGAACGCCGGCATGGGCTGGGACCCCCGCAAGCTGAATCGGCGCGAGTTCCTCCTGCTCAGCACACAGGGCGGACTTCGCGCTCCCGACGGAACGCCCATCGCCCTCGGCTACCACACCGGGCACTGGGAGGTCGGCCTGCTGGTGCGGGCGGCGGCGGAGGAGATCACCGCCCTCGGCGGCCTCCCCTTCGCCGGCTACTGCTCCGACCCCTGCGACGGGCGCAGCCAGGGGACGACGGGCATGATGGACAGCCTGCCCTACCGCAACGACGCCGCCGTCGTCTTCCGCCGCCTGATTCGCTCGCTCCCCAACCGGCGCGGCGTCCTGGGCGTGGCGACCTGCGACAAGGGCCTGCCGGCCATGATGATGGCCCTGGCCGCCATGCGCGACCTGCCCTGCGTGCTGGTCCCCGGCGGCGTGACGCTGCCGGCGGCCCATGGCGAGGACGCGGGCAAGATTCAGACCGTGGGCGCGCGCTTCGCGCACGGGCAAATTAGTCTCAGGGACGCCGCGCAGCTGGGCTGCCGCGCCTGCGCCACGCCGGGCGGCGGCTGCCAGTTCTTCGGGACGGCGGCCACGGCGCAGGTCGTGGGGGAGGCGCTCGGCCTGGCGCTGCCGCACGCCGCCCTCGCGCCGTCGGGCCAGCCGATCTGGCTGGACATGGCCCGCCGCTCGGCCCAGGCCCTGGTGCAGTTGGACGATCAGGGGCTGCGGACCGGCGATATCCTCACGCCGCAGGCGGTCCGCAATGCCATGACGGTCCACGCGGCCTGCGGCGGCTCGACCAACCTGCTGCTGCACGTCCCCGCCATCGCCCACGCCGCCCGACTCCCGCGCCCGACCGTGGAGGACTGGCACGCGGTCAACGTCGCCACGCCGCGCCTGGTGGACGTGCTGCCCAACGGCCCCACGGACCACCCCACCGTCCGATTCTTCCTGGCAGGCGGCGTCCCGGAGGTGATGCTCCACCTGCGCGCGCTGGGGCTGCTCCACCTGGACTGCCTGACGGTGACGGGGCGGACGCTGGGGGAGAACCTGGACGATTGGGAGCGGTCGGAGCGCCGCGTCCGGCTCCGACAGCGACTGCGCGAACAGGACGGGGTGGACCCAGACGATGTGATCCTCTCTCCCGACCGGGCGCGGGCGCGCGGGCTGACCAGCACCGTCACCTTCCCGCGCGGCAACCTGGCCCCCGAAGGCGCGGTCATCAAGAGCACCGCCATTGACCCCAGCGTGGTGGACGCCGACGGCGTGTACCGCAAGGTCGGGCCGGCGCGCGTCTTCACCACCGAGCGCGCCGCGGTCGCCGCCCTCAAGGGGCAGGGTGACAAGCCCGTGCGGCCCGACGACGTGCTGGTGCTGATCTGTCGCGGGCCGATGGGCGCGGGGATGGAGGAGACGTATCAAGTCACCTCCGCCCTCAAGTTTTTGCCCTGGGGCAAGCATGTCGCCGTGCTCACGGACGCCCGGTTCTCCGGCGTCTCCACCGGGGCCTGCGTCGGCCACATCGGCCCGGAGGCGCTGGCCGGCGGCCCCATCGGCCGGGTGCTGGATGATGACCTGATTGAGATCGAGATTGACCGCAATCGCCTGGAAGGCCGTGTGGACCTGGTCGGCCACGGCGACGTGCGTTTCAGCGCCGAGGAGGGGGCGGCGGTGCTCGCCGCTCGCCCGCCCCGGTCCGACCTCGCCCCGGACCCGAATTTGCCGGACGACACGCGCCTCTGGGCTGCCTTGCAGGCCGTGAGCGGCGGGACGTGGGGCGGGTGCGTCTACGACGCGGAGGCCGTCATCGCGCGGCTGGGAGGGGACATCGGTGCGCCTGTCCCTGGCTGAGATTCTGGACGAACACAGACGACAGTTTGAGGCGGACCCCTCGACCGCTGACAGGTCGCTGCTGGAGTCCGCCAAGCGGACCCTCCGCACCCAACTACGGAGGAGCCCCTGGACCTCACAACTCGTTCATGGGGGATACGATCTCTATTTCCGCCTGGGCGACAAGCAGGCCATCGTGGATATGCTGTCACGATACCTGATGCAGCCGCTTCAGGTCGAGGAGGAGGCCTGGGCGCGGTGGGAGGTTGTTGACAATCTAGCCATGCTCAACCGTTCAGAGGGAACGGAGTCGTGCCGGATGGTTGTGGGCAAGCACAAGGAATTCTTGGCGTGGTCCCGGAGGCACTTGCCGCATGATCGCCTGCTCTGGGTAATGGGGGACGGCACACAGGCCATCTGCTGGATAGTCGCCGGACAGGGGGAAGAGTGGCTTCAAGTCTTTGAGGAGGTCGTGGCCGACATCACTCCCACCGAGGTGAACCGCTATGACCGCTTTCTTTATCTGCGAACCGCCGGTGGGGTACTCAGTGAAATGGGACGGCGGAACGAGGCGCTGCGGGTTGCACAAAGAATTCGGGACCTCTGCCGCGAGGACACCCGCTGGGAGCGCGCCCCGGCCATGGAAGTCGAGTCCTTTGCCCTGGAGATGAAGATTCACCGGAAGCGCCAGGACGTCGCTGAGGTCCGTCGCATCGGTCTGGAGGCGACCGCCCTTTTGGAAGACATGGAGCGCGACGCCCCTGCCACCAGCCAGACCCAGAGGCAGCGGATGAGAACACTCTACCATAATGCCGCAGCGCCTTTGTACTTCGCCCAGCAATACGATTTGGCCGTGCCTCTGTTTCGCCGCGCCATCGAACTGGGAATCCGCGAAGAGTGGACCTTCCTGTGGCTGGCCGCGTCACTTTGGGCGATGACCGGAGACCGCGTCCAGGTGCTGGCTCTTCTGGAGAGGGCTGCTCCGCTCAACTGCGGCGGCAATTTGCGTCGCTGGGTGTTGCCGGAGTTCGCGGATGTCGCCACCGACCCGGATTTCCTGAAGGCTGCCGGCAAGCCGCAACAGTAGGGGATGATGAGGAAACTGAACGTACTGATGACCGGCGTTCACGGACGGCTGGGGCCGCATCTGGTGCCACCATTCCGCGAGAGGTATGCGTTGCGGACCCTGGACCGGCAAGAGTCGCCGGACGACCCGCACTGCGTCCTGAGCGACTTGCAGGACCGGGACGTGCTGCGGCGGGCGATGGCGGGCGTCGACGTGGTGGTGCATCTGGCGGCCACGTCGGACGAGGCCCCCTTCGTGGAGAACCTGGTCCCCAACAACGTCGTGGGCGTCTACAACGTTTTCGAGGCCGCCCATGAGGCGGGCGTGCGCCGCATCGTCTTCGCCAGCTCCGTCCATGCCGTCACGGCCTCGGGCCCCGACCCCCCGGTCCGCGTCAGCGATCCGCCCCGCCCGATAACGACCTACGGCGTCACCAAGGTCTTCGGCGAGACGCTGGGCCGCTACTACCACGACCGGCGCGGGATGGAGTTCGTCGGGATTCGGATCGGGGCTTTCCAGCCCTACGACAGCGCGCTGCTGCGGCAGAAGCCGCTCATGCGGGACCTGTGGCTCAGCCCCCGCGACGCGGCCCGGCTGTTCGTCCGGGCCGTTGAGACGCCGCAAGTCGGCTACGCCCTCGTCTTCGGCACCTCCCGCACGTCGCTGGAACGCCTGAGCCTGCAGGAAGCGCGGGAAGTGTTGGGGTATGAGCCGGAGGATGACGTTGCCGCGCTCAACCTCCCCGAGCCCGAGTGAGGCCCTGAAAATAGGCCACGCTGCGGCGGAGCACGTCCCACTCCTCGGCGGCGACCGTGGCCGAGTCCGCGCCCCGCTCCCACGCGCTGGAGTAGGGTTCGTCCTGCGGACGGCCCTTCTCCCAGAGGAGGCACAGGGCCGGTAGGAACTGGGTCGTCGTGGTTGGGGGATAGCACGCCCACCAGTCCGGCTCCAGCAGCGGGATGGTGCGGGTCGCCTGCGCCCCGATCTCGATTCCCGGCAGGACATCATGGCCGTTCCGCCTGATGATGCCCAGAATGGCCGGGAAGTCAATCACACCGTCGCCCGCGGCGCAGCGGACCAGCCGGTAGCCCTCCGGCGCGAAGTGGAGCGTGTAGTCCTTCAGGTGGACGTGCCGGATCAGGGGCGCGATACGGCGCGCGTACTCGACCGGGTCCTCGGCGACCGCCAGCGGATTCCCCGTGTCCAGCGTCACGCCGTAGGCCGGACTGTGCCCGGTCATCTCGGCCAGGCGCAGCAGGTCGTCACTGGTGGCGTCCTGGTGGTTCTCCATCGCCAGGCACAACCCGTGGTCCTCCGCGAACGGGAGGACTTCCCGCAGGCGCTCCGCACTGCGCTGCAGGTGCGCCTCCCAGCCGTCGGCCAGCGCGCGCCGGTCGCCGCAGAGGACGCGGCTGAGCATCACGCGGACGACCCGCGCCCCCAGCGCCGCGGCGGCTTGCAGGTACGCGCGTATCTCGCCCGCCTCGGCCGCCGCCAGCACCCCGAAATCCAGGACGACGCGCAGGCCGCGCGCCGCCAGCGCCTCGCCGAAAGCCTCCGGGGGCAGCGTCTCCGGCGACGGCAGCCCTAGTTCGACCCCGGCCAAGCCCATCCCCATCGCCGCATCCAGCAGGCCTGGTATGCCCAGCGGCTCGCCCACTCTCTCGCCGGCCTTCGTGGGGAGAGACCCCATGACGTGTGGGATTCCGTGTACGGTCAGGGCCATATTGAGTCGTGCGCTGTTGCTCATCTCCTTTGACCTTCTGGGACCGGCGAAATTTCGATGTGGTCAGCGCTCACGAGCATGAGAAAAAACTAACCTGGCAAGAAAAGTGAGGGAACATACAAGGGGTGATGCTCCCGCGGAGCCATTCCACAAGAAACTCCGTCATACTCAAGGAAAAACGTTCATATTCAATGAACTTGCTGTCATAGACGATTGTTGTCCATCTGTCCGGCTCGTTCTCGGTTAACCAGCACAATGTGTCCCCATTATCAGTTCTCCCCCACGATAGGAGTCCTCCAGCAACCGGCCAGGTAGCAAAGGGGCACTCATGAGGTGTGCTCAGTCGGCACTCCTCATAAGCCTCCAGAAGAAGCCGCTGAAACCGAAAAAAGCTCAGTGTCGCGGAAAATGGGTTCAGTGGCCAGAGGAAGCTGAAATCCTCCGGGCCAAAATACCCGGTTCCATAGGTGTCGATGTAAGACTTGTAATCGTTCGGTAACTGAGTATCAAGCCTATGTTCAGTGCGTTGCCAAGACGCTTCCTCTCCTACTTCTAGCGGAGCAACTGGCGGCGGTATCAATTGTTTCAGTGCTTCTATGGACATACTCGGACATACTCAATGGAGACACCGACTCGTTCGTGGGTAAAGGCGGCTCGAAGTTAACGTCAACCCTGGCCCCCGGAACAAGGCTCTGCCCCGCGATGCCGCCCGCTTTATCCCTCGTCGGAGGGATTGAAAATGCGCTCAATGTCCCTCGCGCCATGCAACACGCGCACGATCTCCAGCCGCGTCTCGGTCGCCATGTAGAAGATCAGGTACTTGGCGAACTTGGGAACCGGCCACATCCGCAAACCCGGCAACTCCGGGTTGCCGTAGTTGCGCACAACTCCCATGCCCGGCATGAGCGCCAGTTTCCTGAAGGTGGCCTCGGTCGCGGCCAGAAAACGGTCTGAAGCGTCAAAGCCGCCGTGTTCGGCGATGTGATCGGCGGCGTCCATCAGGTCGCGTTTGGCCTCGGGCCTTCGGATGATCTCACGCATCGCTCGCGGGGATTCCTTTGCGGCGGGCGGCGCGATCCCGCACCTCCTGGCGGATGTCCTGCCAGTCCTGAGCGGTCATGGGGGTGGCCGGGCCGCTGCGGATGCCTTCCAGCAAGAGCTGCTCCAGGTGGGCGGCGTCGCGGATCGTGTTGGGGGGGGCGGGCAGATCGGCGGTGAAGTCTTCTTCCTCGGTCTCCGGCTCAACGATGACGCGAAGTCTCTGACCGGCGAACGCGCCCTCTTGAAGCAGGGCCGTGATTTCCTCGCTCGTCCCTTCAATGATCTGGGCTTGTGCGACTTGCATACTGTTCTCCATCTATCTGTTGCCTTTAGTGTAGCACAGATCGGCCCCGAAAGCGCGCGTCAGGCCCGGCGGCGCACGCGGCCGCCGTTGGAGGGGTGCGGGTGAGTCACCATGGCGATCGCAAAACGGGTGGCGTAGCCTACCCCACTGGCGGCGGGTTGCGGGTCCAGCGTCATGATCCGGCCCACCCGCGTGCCGTCGGGCAAAGTCCCCCGATAGACTTGGTCCCCTTGATTATGCATCTCGTCTGCGGGGCGGGGCCGGTATGGCTCGTTCTTGTATAGGCGGTCGGCCAGATCATCCGGGACGAAGAACTGCGAGGTGAAGGTCGCCGGGGTCGTCCCGTCGCGCAGGTAGCGCACCTTGAAGTGAATGTGGGTCGTGCGGCCGTGATACCAGCCGGGGAAGATGGTGTGGAACGTGACCCGCCCATGCCCATCGGTCGTCTGATAGCCGCGCAGCCAGTTCTCGCCCTTGGTGTCCTCCGGGTTGAGGCCGCGCGGTTCATCCGAGTACACGCCCAATGCGTCCACATGCCAGACGTCCACCTGTGCGCCCGGCAGGGGGACGAAATGCTCTCTGGTTGCGCTGGCGTAGAGGGTCAGGTCCAGGCGCAGGGGGATCGCGTCCGTGATGGAAGGCCGACGACTGCCGGCGCGCAGGTCGGAGCGCTGG
This sequence comes from Armatimonadota bacterium, assembly GCA_019239955.1. Classification (GTDB taxonomy): domain Bacteria; phylum Armatimonadota; class Armatimonadia; order Armatimonadales; family Capsulimonadaceae; genus JAFAZD01. Next base: position 17,036 of record JAFAZD010000289.1, read on the forward strand.
AGCCGCTCATTGACGTAGAACGGCCCCTGGGTGAGCGAGGGGGAGGCGACGAGATGCACCTCCGGCCCCCTCCCCTCGGCGGCGGTAAGCCAGCCGCCGCTCGTGGCGATCACCAGCCCCGCCCGTCCCGCGACGGCGAGCGCCTGCCGGCGGGTGAACAGGCGGCCGATGAATTGGTCATCTTGGTCCATGGGAGACAGTCTATCGGCCGCGCGTGAAAAAGGCATGAAGAATTAACCCACGCACGGCGTTTTCATCGAATTTTCATGATTGCCCGATATGATAGGAGCATATCGGAAGCGCGCTGCGCTGCGTGCAGGGGAGACTGCGATGGCTGACAACGAGACTTTGGAGCGGCGAACGACCCGCCGCGACGTCCTCCTTCTGGGGGCCAGCGGACTGGTGACGCTGGTGGGCTTCGGGTGCCGACGGGCGGGGGCGGTCGTCGCGGCCCATCCGTCCGTGCCCCTGTCCACGCCCGCGTTGGAGGAAGGCCCGTTCTGGGTGGGCGAGACCGGGGCGGCATTCCACCGCTCCGATCTGCGGGCGAACCTGGACGGCACCAACGTCCAGAGCGGCCTGCCGCTGCACCTGGAGATGACCGTCTCACACGTGCGCCACGGCGTCGTCACCCCGCTGCCCAACGCCTTCGTCTACCTCTGGAGCGTCAACGCCCTGGGGGTGTATTCAGATGAGGCGCAGGAGCGGACGGCGCGCGAGACCTACCTGCGCGGCTACCAGGTGACGGACGCGCGCGGGCGCGTCCGGTTCCTGACGCTCTACCCCGGCTGGTACGGCGGCCGGACCGTCCACATCCACGCGCGGGTCCGCACCTACCCCCAAAACGACCCCGCCCGCCAGCCCTCGTCCGACTTCGAGACCCAGCTGTTCTTTGACGACGCCGTCACGGACCATGTGCTGCGGACGGTCAGCCCGTACAACCAGCGGCGCGGCCGCGACACCACCAATCGCACAGATCACGTGTACATAGGCGCGGCGCTTGACGGTACACGCGCGCGGGACAGCGGCGCGCTCACGACGCTGCACGTGGCCGAGGACGGCGGGCACGCCCGTGCATCCTTCCACATGGTCCTGGACCTGTCCAAGCACGCCCGTCCGGGGATGCCCCCCGGCGGCTTCGGTGGCCCCCCACCCGGCCCTCCGCCGGGGGGCTTTGGCGGTCCGCCGCCCGGCCCACCACCCGATGGCTTCGGCGGTCCGCCGCCCCCCGGTGACTAGGTGGGATAAAGGCTCATCCCGCCGTCCACGCACAACACTTGTCCGCTGACGAACCGCGCCCCGTCCCCGGCTAGGAAGGCCACGGCATCGGCGACCTCGGCTGGGGTGCCGTAGCGCTCCAGCGGCACCGACTCGTCCCGCATCTCCGGCCGGGTGGGGCGCGTCGCCAGAAAGCGGGCGGTCATGGTGGGGCCGGGGCTGAGGGCGTTGACACGAACGCCGTGGGGCCGCAGGTCCTTGGCCAGACAGCGCGTGAACTCCACGATGCCGGCCTTTGCTACCGCGTAGGCGACCCCGTCGGCGACGCCTATGTGGGCGGCGACGGAGGCGATGTTGATGACGGACCCCGCGCGCCGGGCGATCATGCCGGGGCAGACGGCGCGGCAGACCAGCATCGTGCCGATCAGGTTGCGGTCCAGGATGGCGCGGACATCCTCCAGGGGAATGCCGAGCGCAGTGTTGGGCCGGGGCTTGCCGCCGCGCGCCGCGATGTCGCCGCCCGCGCAGTTGACCAGGATGCCGATCGGCCCCAGCGCCGCCTCCGCCTGCCCGATCAGCGTCCGCACCGCCGCCTCATTGGCGATGTCTCCGGTGACGGCGACGGTCCGGCCCCCGTGCCGGGCGATCTCCTCGGCGACCGCCTGAAGAGTGGTCGCCTCGCCGAACTCGGCGGGAGCGTCCTCGGAGATGTCGTGGACGGCGACCGCCGCGCCCAGCGCCGCCAGCCGGTCGGCGATGGTCCGCCCCAGCCCGCGCCCCGATCCCGTCACCAGGGCGGTTCGCCCCGTCAATGGCCCGTCCATGTCTGTTATACTCATTGCGCCGTCCACCCGCCGTCAATAAAGAGGGGGCTGCCTGTGATGAAAGAGGCGGCGTCCGAGGCCAAAAAAACCGCCGCGCCCGCGATCTCGTGCAGCTCGCCCCAGCGCCCCATCGGAATCTTGGAGACGAACGCCTGGTATTTGGCCGGGTCATTGAGCAGCGGCAGGTTCATGGCGGTGGCAAACGGCCCCGGACAGATCGCGTTCACCGTCACCCCCTGCGCCGCCCACTCCAGGGCCAGCACCCGCGTCAGGTTCAGCAGCCCGGCCTTGGCCGAGGCGTAGGGCGCCCGGCCCGGCAGCGCGATCACGGACAGCATGGACCCCATGTTGATGACGCGCCCCCAGCCGCGCGCGCACATGCCCGGCCCGAACGCGCGGGCGCAAAGAAACGGGGCCTTGAGGTTGACGGCAATTACCGTGTCCCAGTCCGCCTCGGCCAATTCCGCCGCCGCGCCCCGCACGTTGACGCCCGCGTTGTTGATCAGGATATCTATGGGACCCAGCGCCGCCTCCGCCTCCGCCGCCAGCCGCGTCACCTCGTCGCTGTGAGATACGTCCGCCGCAAGCGCGACGACGCGCCGCCCGGTCTCCCGCCCGATCTCGTCCGCGGCCCGCTCGCAGTCCGACAGCGTCCGCCCGGCGATGGCGAGGTCCGCGCCGGCCTGGGCCAGCGCCGTCGCCATGACCCGCCCCAGCCCCTTAGCGCCGCCCGTCACCAGCGCCCGCCGCCCATCCAGCCGGAAGAACTCCAGCACACTCTTTTCGGCCATTTTCTCCGTTCCCACGTTGCTGTCACCCCAGTTCGCCGGCCAGCCGCGAATTCCCTCCTCGACAATCAGGATCGCCAGGCGGGGCCGTTGGGGAACTCGTATTCCGCCAGTGACTCTGGCCGCATGGTGATGCTGTATCCCGGCGCGACCGACGGCATGTACCGGCCCCCCCGCATCACCACCGGGTCTACGAAGTGCTCGTGCAGGTGGTCCACGTATTCTAACAGCCGGTCCTCCAGCGACGCCCCCACGCACAGGTAATCAAAGAGGGACAGGTGCTGGACGTACTCGCACAGGCCCACGCCCCCGGCGTGCGGGCACACTGGGACGCCGAACTTGGCCGCCATCAGCAGCACCGCCAGCACCTCGTTGACGCCGCCCAGTCGGCAGCTGTCCACTTGGCAGAAGCGGATCGCGCCCGCCTGCAGGAGCTGCTTGAAGATCACCCGGTTCTGGCAGTGCTCCCCGGTCGCCACGCCGACCGGAGCGACCGCCCGCGCGATGGCCGCGTGCCCCAGCACGTCGTCGGGGCTGGTCGGCTCCTCGATCCACCAGGGGTCGAACCGCGCCAGTTCCTTCATGGCGGCGATGGCCTCGCCGACATCCCAGATCTGGTTGGCGTCCAGCATCAGCTTCCGGTCCGGCCCGATCTCCGCGCGGATGAGGGCGGCGCGGCGCATGTCGTCTTCCAGGTCGCGTCCGACCTTGATCTTGAAGTGCGACCAGCCCGCCGCCAGCGCCTCCCGGCAGAGCCGTCGCAGCTTCTCGTCCGAGTAGCCCAGCCACCCGGCCGACGTGGTGTAGGCGGGGAAGCCCTCCGCGCGCATCTGCGCCTCCCGCGCCGCCCGTCCGGGGCGGCTGCGCCGCAGGATGTCAAGCGCCTCGGATGGGGTGAGCGCATCCGTGATGTAGCGGAAGTCCAGGCAGCGGACCAACTCCTCCGGGGTCATGTCCGCCAGGAGCTGCCAGAGCGGCTTGCCCTCTCGCTTGGCCCACAGGTCCCAGACGGCGTTGACCATGGCCGCCGTGGCGAGGTGGATGACGCCCTTTTCGGGGCCGATCCAGCGCAACTGGCTGTCGCCGGTGATCCGCCGCCAGAACGCGCCCATGTCCGCCGTGAAGTCCTCCAGGGCGGCGCCAAGCACCAGCGGCGCGAGGGCGCGAATGGCGGCGACGCAGACTTCAGTTCCGCGCCCGGTGGTGAAGGTCAGGCCGTGCCCCTCCAGGCCGTCAGGGCCGTCCGTGCGGAGGACGACGTAGGCGGCGGAGTAGTCCGGGTCGGGGTTCATCGCGTCCGAGCCGTCAAGCGCGCGCGAGGTGGGGAAGCGGATGTCGCGGGCGATGACCTCGGTGAAACGAGTCGGCATGATCTGCTCCTTATGTCACCACTCAAACTCAACCGCCCGCAGGAAGGCGCGGGCGAGGACCATGTGGCCCGTCAGGCCGGGGTGGACGCGGTCCCAGGCGAGGGTGGCGGGGTAGAGGTGGGCCAGGACGGCATTAAAAGCGGCCTGGGTGTCCACGAAGAGGGCGTTGTGCTTCTGGGCGAGACGCTTGACGGCGGCTCCGTAGCGGTCCATCTGGGCGCGCATGAGGTCCTGCGTGTTCGGCTCGATGTAGAAGGGGGTCATCAGGACGAGGCCGGTCACGGCGGGGAGGGTACGTGTCACCAGGTCGTCCAGCGTCCGCTCGTATTCATCCAGGGGGACATGGCGCTCCGGGCGGGTGGGGCTGTCGAACTGCCGCCACACGTCGTTGATGCCGATCATGACCGAGAGCCAGTCGGGTTTCAGGCCCAGCACGTCGCGCTGCCAGCGGGCGGCGAGGTCGCGGACGGTGTTGCCGCTGGTTCCCATGTTGATGACCCGGATGCCGAGATCGGGGCGGGTCGCGCCGAGCAGGGCGTCCACGAGCGAGACGTAGCCGGAGCCGAGCGCGCCGCCCATGCCCTCGCCGACCGGCTGGGCGCGGCCCGCGTCGGTGATGGAGTCGCCGATCATGACGAGCTTGGTGTTCTTGGTGAGTTTCATGCGTACCTCAGTACCTCAAAGAACCTACCCCTGGCCGCAAGCGGCCTGTCCCCTCCCTGCCAGGGAGGGGAGAGAGCAGGGCCATCGTCATGGAAAGGTCCCCTCCTCGCCCCTTCCCTGGCAGGGAAGGGGCAGGTCGCTTGCGACCGGGGTTAGGTCTGACGCAGGGTCAGGTGATCTCTGGCCGATAGATCATCATTTGGTCCGGGTCTGGCAGGGGCGTGAAGCCGAGGGACCGGTAGACCCCGTGGGCGTCGTGGGTGGCGAGCATCCAGCGGCGCAGGCCCTGGTGCTCCGGGTGATGGAAGGCGAAGCGGACCATCGCGCGGGCGAGGCCGCGCCCCCGGTGCGCCTCGGTGACAAAGACATCGGCGATCCAGGCGAAGGTCGCGCGGTCGGAGACGACGCGCAGGCAGCCGACCTGCTCCCGGCCCCGGTACGCGCCGACGACCAGAGAGGAGCCGTTGACGGCGCGCCGCAGCACCCCCGGTGTCAGATTCAGGCTCCAGTAGGTCGTCGCCAGCCAGTCGTAGACCCGCTCCACGTCGAAGCGGTCGCGCGCGTCGTCCAGTTCGTACTCGCCGTGGCGGACGATCATGCGCGCAGGCCCGCCTCCGTCAGCAGGCGCTGCGTGTTGGCGACGGAGCGGGCGACGCCGGTGAAGGGGTCCTCCTCGGCCTCGTACTCGATGTTGAGCCAGCCGTCGAAGCCCGCCGCCTTGAGCGAAAGCAGGCAGTCAGGCAGGTCCACCTCACCCTCGCCGATGGCCTGGCCCGTGAACTTGACGCCGTCAATGCTGGTGTAGGCGAAGCCGGCGTAGTCGTCCGGGACGGCCCGGAAGTCCTTGAAGTGGACCATGCCAGCGCGGGGGGCGAGGCGGGCGACGGCCTCGTGCGGGGCCTGATGGACCAGCAGGAAGTTTCCGGTGTCGGGGTTGGCGCGCAGTGCGGGGCTGCCGACGGCGTCCAGGATGTCTGCCACCTGGTTGCTGCGGCCCGCCAGCGTGCCGTGGTTTTCTAATGCGAGGGTGACGCCCTTGCCGTGGGCGTAGTCGGCGGCCTCGCGCAGCCCGGCGACGATCCAGTCGAAGACCTGCTGAAATGTCAGGCCGGGGCGCACGTCCCCGGCGAAGACGCGCACGGTTCGCGCGCCGAAATGGACGGCGCTGTCCACGCCGTCCCGGATCACCTGCACCTGGGCCGCGCGCTGGGCGGGGTCGTCCTGGGCGAAATTGTTGGACACGGAGTAGACGCCCATCGCCAGACCCGTCTCGCCCAGGGCCGCCTCCACGGCGGGCAGTTCCGCCTCCCGATCCTTCCAGAAGAAGTCGAGCAGTTCCACGCCCTCCACACCGAGGCGATGGGCCTCACGGATGAAGCCGGGGATGTCCAGCCCGCGCCGCGCCGCCGCGACGTAGCTCCACATGCTGATGCCGAGTTTCAAAATCGTCTCCTTGTGCGACGGCAGGCCCCCACCCCGGAGGCCCCCACCCCGGCTTGTCCCTCGCCACCCCTCCCCCATCGGAATGGGAGAGGGGCCAGTGACTTCAAGCCCAGCGCCTACCGACAAAAGGCACAGCCTGATAAGAGTGGCCCCTCTCCCGGCCCTGGGGGGAGGGGTGCGCGAATGCGCCGGGGCGGGGGGCTACTCCGTCAAAGTCGTCAGCCTTGTAAACAAAACTTCGATAGCAAGTTGGGCGTTGGCGTTGCGCTCGACGGCGCGGCGGAGGGCGAGGAGCAGGGCCAGCGCCTCCTCCAACTGGGCGGGCACGTAGCGCTCGGCGGCCCCGGCAAGTTCCATAAAGCGGTCGGCGTTGACCGGGTGGGCGCGCTTCTCGCCCAGCAGGCGGATCGCCAGCAGATCGCGGTAGTAGGTCGCCAGCAGGTCCAGGGCGCGCAGCAGGGAGGCGCGGGCGGGCTTGTCGTCTCCGTCGCCTCCCCCACCCTCCCCCACGTCCTCGTCCATCACCCTAAGTTTCGGCGCGAGCTTGCGGAATTCCTCGCCGAGTTTGAAGCTCTTGATCGGCGGTGCCGTGACCAGATCGCGGGCGAAGTCCAGCAGCAGGTCGCGGCCCGCCAGCAGCGATGGCGAGCGGGCGAGGGCGACGGCGCGGCCCAATCTTCCTTCGGAGTAGACGGACAGAAAGCGGGCCTGGGCGGGGGCGACGTTGAAACGCTCGACGAGCGCCCCCTCGATGTCGGCGGTGGGCAGGACGCCGAAGCGGACGATCTGGCACCGGCTGGCGATGGTGGGCAGGACGGCCGCCGTGGAGGTCGCCGTGAGGATAAAGTGGGCGTAAGGCGGCGGCTCCTCCAGGGTCTTGAGGAGGCTGTTGCCGGAGCTCTCGTTGAGCCCCTCGGCGTCCTTGAGGATGAAGACGCGCTTTCGGCCCATGATCGGCTCGAACGCAAGGTCCCGCAGCATGGCATTGTCGGGCGGATTGTCCTTGTCGCCGTCGCGGGGCCAGAGCTGGCCGATGCGGATCATGCGGCCCGCCCCCTGCGGCTCGACCCGGCGCACATCGGGCGACGTGCCGGCGTCAATGGCGCGGGCGAGCGGGTCCTCCTCCGAGGCTGCACCGCAGAGGGCATTGGCGAACTGACGGGCCGTCGTCGCCTTGCCGACGCCGTCAGGTCCGACAAAGAGATAGGAGCCGGCGAGCCGCCCGTCGTCCAGCGCAGTCTGTAGGACGCTGACGGCGTAGGGCTGGCCGAGGATGGATTGGAAGAGCGGGTTGGGCATGAGCGGATCCTGGTGATTATACTTTCGCCGGCAGGGCTTTGTCAAAAAGCTCGCGGTGCGGGGATGGCATGGTCTATGCTATACCCCACGACAGCACCCCCTGAGGAAAGACACGATGCTCCACCCACACGGCTGGCTCCCGCTGGCGGCGGCAAGCCTGCTGCTTGCCGCCGCACACGGCCCGGCTCAGGCCAACGACAGTATGTTCCCCCCGGCCCCCGCCGCCAAAGCCAGTATTGACTTTGACGGACACGGGTTCCTGATCCACGGGCGGCGCACGTTTCTCGTCTCCGGCAGCCTGCACTTCGCCCGCCTGCCCCGCGCGCAGTGGCGGGACATGCTGCTCAAGTTCAAGCGTGCCGGCTACAACACCGTGCAGACCTACGTGTTCTGGAACTGGCAGGAGCCGAAGGAGGGCGAGTGGGATTTCTCCGGCGACCATGACCTCGACGGGTTCCTGAAGCTGGTCGGGCAGATGGGAATGTACGCCACCGTGCGCGTCGGCCCCTACTGCTGTGCCGAGTGGGACAGTGGCGGCTACCCGGTGTGGCTGCGCTTCAAGCCGGACATGGCCGTGCGCCGGGACAACCCGCAGTTCATGGCGGAGGCCGGCGAGTGGTACGCCAAAATCCTGCCCATCGTCGCCGCCAACCAGATCAACCGGGGCGGCCCGGTCATTCTGCTGCAGATGGAGAACGAGCACGGAGAGGCGTGGGGCACGGACATGCCCAACAGCTATTTCCGCAAACTGCACGACATTGTGATGGGCGCGGGCATCCAGATTCCCTGGTTCTTCAGCGGTCTGCATCACGGCTCCGACCCGGCGGGCGACCATCCCTGGGACAACGCGGGCCGCACCAGCCCCTGGTACTCGACCGAGTTCTGGGCCGGCTGGATCGGGCGGCACGGGCCGCCGGACGCGGGACAATTGCGAGCCATCGAGCGAGGCGACTGGAAGATTCAGGCCTACGGCGGCAACGGCTACAACCACTACATGCTGTACGGCGGGACGAACTTCGGGACATACAATAACGACGAAGATGCCGCCTCGTATGATTACGGCGCGGCCATCAGCCAGGGCGGCGGCCTGCGGACGCTGTACTACCGGGACAAGCGCGCAGCGCTATTCGCCACCTCCTTCCCGGAGATTCTGGAAGACAGCCGCGACGCGACGGCGCAGTATGCCAAAGCCGCCACCGGGGCCGGCGTCCGCGTCACCGCGCGGCAGGGCCTAGCGGGGACGATCCTGTACCTGGACAATCCCGGCGACCAGCCTGTGACGACGCGGGTGAGGGATGCGTCGGGCGGCGTTTTTCCGGCCGCAGGGCCGCTGACGCTCGCGCCGGGCGAGATCATGCCGGTGGTGATGGACTACGCCCTGACGCCGGATGTCCAGCTCACGCTGGGCGCGGCGTGCATCCTGGGCATCGCCCGCCAGGGGGATACGATCACGCTGGTGACCTATGGGGAACCGGGCAGCCATGGGCAGATGATCTTTCATCTGCTGCGGGCGGGACGGGAAATCAGCCAGGCGCTGACATTCCCGAAGGACAGTCCGGTGACATCCGAGATCTCCGATGGGGACACGAAGTTTCGGACACTGCAAGTGAGCACCACGCTCGCCGACCGGACCTGGTTTGTGGACGCGGGCGGCACGACCTCCATTGTGGTCGGGCCGGAGTACGTCGGCGACGCGGCCATGCAGGGCGGACGACTGACCATGAGCGTGGAGTCGGCGGATCGTCCCGTGCTGGCGGATCCGCTCGGCGGTCAGGTCTGGGTCTACAGCCCCGGCCCCGACCCGCAACATACAGCAATTGAGACCACCCGCACAGGGACAACGTACACGCCGCTGAACAATTGGCAAATGCGGCCCGGCGACGCCGAAGCCACGCCGCGCTATGACGACTCCTCTTGGAAGGCCAGCCCGGATCCGCTCCAGATGGGCGCGGACGGAGACTACGGGGCCTACGCCTGGTATCGTGCAGCCCTGAACGCGCCGGCCGCCGGCGATTACACGCTGCGCTTTGCGGATGCGGGCGACTGGCTGCGCGTCTTCGTGGATGGCCGGCCCATCGGCCCCGGTGATGTCCGGGTGCGCGGGGGCAGTCCGGTCGTGCGCCGCATCCCCATTGCCCTGATGCCTGGGGAGCACTCCCTGGCCGTACTGACGGCCCACTACGGGCGAGACAAGCTGTTCAACTACTACGGGCCGATTGACGATGTGTATGCGAAAGGCCTGAACGGTCCCGTCACCTTGGAATCGGGCGCGGACACGGCGGCGGGCCGCCCCATCGCCCACTGGCGCATCCGCATGGTCAGCCGGGATGAGGCCGACGCCGCGCGGATGGCCGCACCGACGCTGGACACGGGCGGCGGGGGCTGGCAGGACGCGGCGGTCGGGCAGGACGTGTTCGTAAACAAGCCCGGCTTCGCCTGGTTCCGCGCGGACCTCGGCTCGGACAGCGCCCCGCACCACACGCTGCACTTCGAGAGTGTGGACGACAACGGCACGGTGTACCTGAACGGCAGGCGGCTGATGCGTCACGAGGGCTACGGCGACCCGTTCGATGTCTCGCTGGACTCGGCCTGGAACCCGAACGGGGCGAACGCGCTGGCCGTGCTGGTGGAGAACACGGACGGCCCCGGCGGCATCACCGGCCCGGTGACGCTGAACACGGGTACGACCGCCAGTGGCACGACGATCCAGAACTGGCGGATGCGCGGGGGCGTGACGGGATGGGAGGGCGCGGATTGGCGGCCTCTGTCCTCCTCGGCACCGGGCCGCCCGACCTGGTATCGGGCGACGTTCACCTACCATGTCGCTTCGACCGGGTCGCACCCCGTCCTGCGCGCGACCTTCGGCGGCCTGTCGCGCGGCTTCTTCTACCTGAACGGCCGCAATCTGGGCCGCTACCCGGAGAAGTCTCCCGCGACCAGCCTCTACCTGCCCGACTCGTACCTGAAGGACGGCACGAACACGCTGGCGATTTTTGATGAGGAGGGCCAGCTGCCCACCCGGGTCGCCCTCGTGCCCGACGAAGAGGCGTCCTACACGACAACGACGCTGACGCTGGACGCAAGGTAGCCTCCGACACCAACGCCGGGGAAGCAGGAGGGCTACTGCTCGAAGATGAGACCACGCCGTGCGGCAAGGTAGTCCCACAGGAGATTGTTGAAGGGCAAGGGCGCGAGACAGAGCAGCAGACCCACCAGGCCACAGGCGGCCCCGACCCATCCGGCGGCCCTCCATCCGCGCCGCATGTCCCCGAATGAGAGCGGGACGCCGACCACGAATGCCGCGAGGGTGATGATGGCGGCCCCCACCGCCTCCATCATGGGCCGGATGGGAGTGCCCGGCGGGATGTGGAGCAGAAACAGGGAATGCCGGTAGATCAGCGCGTTCGCAATCAGGCCAACAATGATACCGGTGAACGGAAAGCTGTTCAGCAGGGCGGCACGGAGCGTCAGTCTCGGCGGCGGTTCCGGCATCGGCGGGGCGGAGGATGGCTGAGGAGGCCAGACTTCGGGAACCGCGCCTTTCCAATCGGGTCTCTCAGGCGAGTCAGGCATGACATCCTCTCAGAAGCGCTGAAAGCTCTCGACGTTCAACACGAAGGCGACCGCGCCGCCGGTCTCCACCTTGATGGGGTGCGGCGGGAACGCGCCGGGCAGGACAGTGGGACTGGTCAGGGTCTCGCCGGGGACGTTGACGAATTCCTCGGCCTTGCCGCAGGCGGACCGGATGACCTCCAGGACGCGCGGGGCCTCGGCGTCGTCCACGCCGATCAGGACGGTGACGTTGCCCTGGCGCAGAAAGCCCCCGGTGCTGCCCAGTTTGGTGAAGGTGAGGCCGTTCTCCAGGAGGGCGTCGGCCAGCCTGTGCTTGTCGCGCTCGTGGGCGATCGCGATGATGAGTTTCATGGTGCCCCCAGCACAAAGGAGACGCGGGGCCAGAGGGCGTCGGCGACGGCGTCGGCGCTCTGGGCGGCGTCGAGGATGAGGAAGCGGGACGGCGCGCGGGCGGCGATGTCCAAAAACCCGTCGCGGACGCGCTGGTGGAAGGCCAAGGCTTCTTTCTCCATGCGGGTGCGGGCACGCTGGCGGGCGAGTCCGACGGCGGGATCGAGGTCCAGCAGGACGGTCAGGTCCGGCGTCAGACCCCGGGTCGCATAGGCGTTAAGGCGCTCGATCTCGGCCAGATCGAGGCCACGTCCGTAGCCCTGGTAGGCGAGGCTGGAGTCGGCGTAGCGGTCGCAGAGCACCGACCCGTTCCCATCCAGGTGCGGGCGGATGGTCCGGGCGACGTGCTGGGCGCGGTCGGCGAGCAGGATGAGCAGCTCGGCGAGCGGGTCCACGTCTACGCCCATCGGCGGATCCAGGACCAGGCGGCGCAGCTCCTGGCCGAGCGGCCCGTCGCCCGGCTCGCGGGTGGTCAGCACGTCCTGCCGACCCTCGGCGCGCAGGCGGGCGGCGAGGCGGGCGATCTGGGTTGTCTTGCCGGAGCCTTCGACGCCCTCAAAGGTAATGAACATGGGATTCCACCTCGGCACGAGCGGCTGAAGCCACTCGCCAGGCGGCTCCGCCGCGACCGTCCTGCCGGACGGGATGGGTTCTTGGCGTCCCCGAGGACGTTCGGCGCGCGACGTCCCCGCGAGCGGCTTCAGCCGCTCGTGCCGAGGTGGACGGCTATGGCCTGCTGATTCTGACCCGGCGGTTCGGCTCGTTGCCGATGCTCTCGGAGACCAGGTTGCGGCTCTCGGCGATCTGGTGCTGGAGGCGGCGCAGGAACGAGTTCTGCGGAGGCAACTCCAGGGAGTTGAGGCCCCGGTTCTCCTCCGAGAGCAGCTCCTCGATGGCCTCCTCGGCCTGCTGGACGGCCTGATCCTCCTCGGTCAGCTCCTGCGGCATCCGGAAGATCTCGCGCAGGACGGTCTCGATCTGGACGTACGTGTTGCTCTTGATCACGTAGGTGGGGATGTTGCGGCTGATGCCCTCCTGCAGCTTGGCCGGCTCCTTGCGGTAGTTGGCCTTCAGGGCGATGATCGCGTCGGCGTCCTTGACGTTGCCGACGATCAGGGCGGACGCGCGCAGGGCGCGGATGGCGCGCTCCAGGCGGCTGCGGCTGACCCCGTAGGGGAACAGGCGCACAGTCGCCGGCAGCGTCCGGCCGCCCGCCGGGGTCTCCGGGGCGGCGGTAGCGAAACCGTTGGTGCGGGCGGATTCGTCCGCCCGCTCAGGTCGATAGCCGCCGCGTGCGTCGCCATCCTCGCGTTCCTCAAAAAGCGAGGCGGTACGGTCGCGGGCGGACGGGCGGACGGCCTCCAGGTCCGACTTCTGGACGACCTCGACCTGGCCGCTGGCGTTGCGAACCCGGATCTCGGGGCGGGGCTGGCCGCCGCGCAGCATCCGGTCCACGGTCTTGGTGACGTCGTGGTGGATGGCGAGCTTGTCCACCTCCATGATCTCGATGATGACGTCGAAGGTCGGCGGGGCCTTGCGCTCCAGCACGGTCTTCTGCGTGCCGCGCCGCTTGGCCTCGTCGTCGGAGAGGGTGACGGCCTGGATGCCGCCGACCAGGTCCGAGAGCGTCGGGTTCATCAACAGGTTTTCCAGCGAGTTGCCGTGCGCCGTGCCGACCAATTGGACTCCGCGCTCGGCGATGGTGCGGGCGGCGAAGGCCTCCTGCTCGACGCCGATCTCGTCAATGACCACGACCTCCGGCATGTGGTTCTCCACGGCCTCGATCATGACGGCGTGCTGGTCCTCCGGGGTCGTCACCTGCATCCGGCGGGCGTGGCCGATGGCCGGGTGCGGGATGTCGCCGTCGCCGGCGATCTCGTTGGAGGTGTCCACGATGACGACGCGCTTCTTGAACTCGTCGGAGAGCACGCGGGCGACCTCGCGCAGCTTGGTGGTCTTGCCACGGCCCGGGCGGCCCAGCATCAGGATGCTCTTGCCGGACTCGACGATGTCGCGGATGATGTCAATGGTGCCGTAGACGGCGCGTCCCACGCGGCAGGTCAGGCCGATGACCCGGCCCTGGCGGTTGCGGATGGCCGAGATGCGGTGCAGCGTCCGCTCAATGCCCGCCCGGTTGTCCTTGCCGAACGCCCCGACGCGGGCGGTGACGTAGTCAATGTCCTCGACGGTGACGGACGTGCCTTCGCGCAGCCAGACGACGCGGCCATCGGAGAAGCGCGCCTCGGCGTCACGCCCCAGGTCCAGGACGATCTCGATCAGGCCGTGAGTCATGTCGTCGCCGTCGAACGCGGTGTGCAGCGGAGGCGGCAGGATTTCCAGCAGCTGGGCCAGGTTGTCGGTGACGCGCAACTGATTTGCGGACAGGGGCGGGAGGGCGGCGGGCAGGTCGGCGGCGTCGATCCGGGTCTGGTCCATCGCCTGGGTGTAGTCTCGGTCGGTCATGGATAGGGTGGACTGGTCCTTCCTGATTGGCGGGAACCTGGCGGCCCGAAATGGCGTAGAAACAGGCGTTCCCAATCATATGATACCCGAAAAAGCCCCGTTTGCGGCGGGGCGGCGAACGGAGGACGGATGCACATTCTGGTCATCGGGGCGCACCCGGATGACGCCGAGTACCGGGTCGGCGGCACGGCGGCGCTCTGGCGGGGGCGCGGGGACGAAGTGCGCTACCTGTCGGTCACGGACGGGAGGCGGGGGCACTACGCGGAGGAGTACGCGCGCGAGCCGGAAAAGCTGGCCGCGCGGCGGCGGGCGGAGGCCCGGGCGGCGGCGGCGCTGATTGGCGTCTCCTGCGCCGACCTCGGCGTCCCCGACGGTGAGGTCTACGTCACGCCCCAGACGACCATGGCCTTGGTCCGCGAGATTCGGCGGTTCGGCCCGGAGCCGGGCGCGGGACCTGACCTGGTCATCACCAGCCGGCCCGTGGATTACCACCGGGACCACCGGTACGCGGCGCAGATGGTGCTGGACGCCTCCTACATGCTGACGGTCCCCCTGTTGTGCCCGGACACGCCGGCCCTCGCCCGAATGCCGGTCATCGCCTACTGGTTCGACGACTTCACGGAAGCGGGGCCGTTTCGGGGGGACGTGATCGTGGGGATTGACGCCGTGCTGGATTCCAAGAACTCTCAGCTGGCCGCCCACGAGTCGCAGTTCTTCGAATGGCTGCCCTTCAATCGCGGGGAACTGGACCGGGTGCCCGCCGCCGAGCGGCTGGCGTGGCTGCGGCGAACGACGACCGAGCCGGTGGCCGCGCACGTCCGATCCGTCTGCGCCGAGAAGTCGCACGCGCCCCTGCCGCCGGGCCGCCACGCGGAGGCCTTTCAGATCAGCGAGTACGGCCGGCGGCCCTTGCCGACAGAGTTGGCAGCCCTGTTTCCGCCGTCGAACGGCGGCCCGGTTTGACTCCGTCCACGCGCGAATGGTATAATAGGACACTCTCTGCCGCCGTATCGGGCGGCGGCCGGGCAGAAAGGTAATCGCAGTTTGAAACCGAAGGCACGTACTCTGGGCGGCGGACTGGCCGTGGCCGCACTGACGGCCGGCGTGTTCGCGTGGGGGATGCATCTGGGGCCGGGCCGCCCGCCCGGGCACAACCTGCTCAAAGCGACCATTGCGGCGGGGCCGAGGCCGGTCACGGGCATCATGCTGGCCTCCCTCAAGCAGCGCATGGCGCAGGCGGGCGGCCCAGACGCGCGGGATCAGGGCGACGCCTCCGACTCGGACAGCCCCGGCGCGATCTTCCAGGACGTTTACTCGCTGCTCCGGCGCAACTATGTGGACCCGCTGCCGGATGACACCCACCTGGCGCACGGCGCGGCGGCGGCCATGCTGGCGTCGCTGGGGGACCCCGAGTCACGCTTCCTGGAGCCGGCGGACATGGCGGAACTGACCGGCGAGGCGAAGGGACAGTACCACGGCCTGGGGGCCGTCACGGCGGTGCGCAAGTTCGTCCACCCCAAGCAGGGCGACGCCCCCTCCTACACCGAATTCCGATTGACGGTCGTGGCCCCGCTGCCGGGCAGCCCGGCGGAAAAGGCGGGCCTGCGGCCCGGCGATTACGTCACCGACATCAACGGACAGTGGATCGCCGCCTACGATCCGGCGCTGGCCGCCTACAAATCCCTGGACGCCGCCAAAAACGACCCCGTGGCCTTCAACAAACTGGCGGCGCAGATCGAGAAGAAGGAGGCCGACGCGCTGGCGCTGACGCAGGCCGAGTCCAAGCTGACCGACGGGTCGCAGAAGTCGCTGACGCTGACCGTCGTTCGGCCCGGCGCCCCGCAGCCGCTGAAGGTGACGGCGGACGACAGTGCGCCGACGACGGTGACGCCCGTGACCGGAAAGATGCTGCCGGCCGGCGTCGGCTACATCAAGATCGCGCAGTTCACCGACGGCGCGGACAAACAGTTCGACTCCGTGCTGTCCTCGCTGGACACGGGCCTCAAGGGTCTCGTGCTGGACCTGCGCGACTGTCCGGGCGGGCTGCGCGACGTGGGGGCGGCCATCGCCTCGCGGCTGACCACGGCGGCGACGCTGGGAATCCTGGAGACGAAGGGCAAGAAGCAGACGCCGCTGACGCTCTCACCGCATAAGCAGGTCGCCTGCCCCATCGTCGTGCTGGTGAACGCGGGCACGGCGAACACCGCCGAGCTGGTGGCGGCGACCTTGCAGGCGAGCGGCAGCAAACTGGTCGGCGTCAGCACGTTCGGCGACGCGGGTGACGTCAAGCCCATCGCCCTGCGCGACGGGTCGGGCTTCACGATGACGGTCGGCAAGCTGCTGACGTCGCAGGGCAGGGAGTTCGCGGATGTCGGCATCAAGCCGGATTTGGTCGTCCTAGACGCCCCCGGCGGCGACGCGCCGCTGACGCGGGCGATTGGGGCGCTATCGGGGCAGGTGGCGCGGCGTTAAGGGACAGGAATCATTCATGATGCGTGTGGGACAGGTATTCGGAAGAATCGTCGGGACGGCGGCTCTGCTCGGCGTGGCGTTCGCGGGCGGGGTCAGCTACAAGGACCTGCGCGCGATGCCGCCGGGGCAGCCGCTGAAGGTGATGCTGAGGCGGATACGGACGGATGTGGCGTCGGCGTTGGTGACGGCGGCGCACGGACAGGCGGAGGCTTATACGCCCTATGAAATGTACGCCGACGTGCTGGCGACTCTGCGGGCGAACTACTTCGGCAAGGCCATTGATCCGACCCAGATGACCTACAACGGCATCCGTGGGATGATGGGGGCCGTCCACGACCGCTACACGCGCTTCCTGGACCCGAAGGCGTACAAGGACATGATGGAGGAGAACCACGGCGACTTCGTCGGCATCGGCGCGCTGCTGGGGACCAACAAGCAGCAGCAGGTCTACGTAGTGCGGGTGCTGCCCAAGACCCCGGCGCTGCGGGCGGGCGTCATGGCCGGGGACATCATCATGAAGGTGGACAGTCATCCCACGCTCAAGATGAAGGACACCGACGTCGTCAAGCTGATCCGGGGCGAGCCGAACACGAAAGTGACGCTGACCATGCTGCGTAAGAGCGCAGCCAAGCCCGTAATAATCACCATCACGCGCGACGTCGTGCAAACGGAAGTGGTGCAGCACACGATGATCGACCCGGCGAACAAGATCGGGTATGTCCAACTCAGCGTCTTCAACGAGGAGAGCGATGTGCAGTTGGGCAAGGCCCTGGCCGACTTGCAGAGTCAGGGGATGCGCGGGCTGATCTTCGACCTGCGCGAGAATCCCGGCGGCCTGCTGGACGTGGCGCGGGAGGTGGCAAGCCGCTTCATCCCGAACGGCCCCATCGTCTGGATCAAGGATCGCTCGGAGACGGCGGCGACGATGGAGCACCTGGACGTGGACACGGGCCAGCACCGCAACCACCTCAAGTATCCGCTGGTCGTGCTGGTCAACGGCAACAGTGCAAGCGCGGCGGAGATCGTCTCCGGGGCGATCAAGGATACCGGGGCGGGCGTGCTGGTCGGCGAGAAGACGTTCGGCAAGGGCCTGGTGCAGACGATCATGAGCCTGCCGGACGGGAGCGCCGTGGCGATCACGACGCAGCACTACTTCACGGCCAGCAAGAACGACATCAACCACAAGGGGATCGAGCCGAACATCGTGGTGCATTACTCGGACGCGGACCAGCGCAAGATGTTCGCCTTCCAGCGCGACCACCCGGATGCATTCTACGACATCAAGTACGATACGCAACTTCAGCGGGCGATGTCGGCGGTGCGCGACCAGATGCGTGTCGCCAGCGCCCGCCCCTGGTGACGGCCTGAAAACCGCCTGAAAGATGTAGGGGCATGGCATGCCATGCCCCTACGATGTTACCATGTCCACGCAAACGCCCCCGACTGCCGCCCCCACGCCCCCCGCAGATTCCCTGGCCCGCCAGCTCCGTGTCCTGAAGGCGCTCGTCGGCCTGCTCGCGCTCGCGCTGACGGGCGGCGTGGGCTATTATCTGTATCAGCGGCACCTGGGCCAGCCGGTGACGATCCTGGTCGGCGGCAAGCGAGTGGCGACGGTGCTTAACGCGGCGACCGCCGACCGGGTTCTCGCGGAGGCGGAGCGGGCCAAGGTCGGTGCGGCATTCGCGGCCCAGACTCCGCTCCGCCTGCAAAAGATTCAGTTCCTGCGCGCCCCAGCGGGCGTACCGGCCGACGCCGATGCCGTGGCGCGGCAGAAACTCATGGGGGCGCTCAAGCTACGCGTCCATGCGTCCGTGATCGTCGTCAACGGCCGGTCGAGCATCGGCCTCCCCGATGCGGCCAGGGCGCAGCAGACCTTAGAGGCAGTCAAGGACCACTTCGCGCAGATGCCGCCGCAGGCGCAGGTCGTGGGCGAACCGCAGATCGTGGAGAAGGTCGCCATCGTGCCGAAGGTGATTGACACGGCACGGGCGCGGTCCACACCGGAGGCGGCCGCGCCGTACTTCTGGACACCGCCGTCGGTGAAGACCTACATGGTGCAGCGCGGGGACACGGGCTTTCGGATCGCGGCACGCAACCACATCTCGTTCACCGACTTCCTGACGGCCAATCCGGGGAAGGACCTGAACAAGCTAAGACCCGGGGACACGGTGAACGTGCAGAAGATGCCGCTGCTGCTGACGGTGCGAGTCAAGAAGACGTTCACGCGGGACGAGCCGATCGTGGCCCACGCGCCGCCGGGCGAGGCGGGCCTGCAGCGGGTGACGTATGTGGTGACATACCTGAACGGCCAGGAGACCAAGCGGGACGTGACCAACATGGACATGCTGGACAAGCCGCGTACACAACTCTCGCTTTAAGGTGAGTACCGGAACGCCCCTCGTCCTTCAAACGGCGAGGGGCGTTTCTTCGCGGGAGGTGAGAGGACCGGAGAGGGTGGGATTCGAACCCACGGTGACGTCACCGCCACTCTCGTTTTCGAGACGAGCGCACTAGACCAACTATGCGACCTCTCCGTGATGAGGTAAAAAGGGGCCGGGCGGAATCGAACCGCCGGCACAGAGTTTAGGAAACTCTTGCTCTATCCCCTGAGCTACGACCCCTTGTGCGACGCCGTTGTATTATACCGGCTCGGGCGGGGGATGTCAACGGCGCCCACCCCGCCCGCATCGGGCCACCTTCCCCATAGGAGAAGCGTTATCGCTGCAGCTTCGGGATGCGCTCGGAAATCCCTACGTCGATGTATTGGCCGCCGAACGTCTGGTGGCAGTGGACGGCGATCTGGTTGTCGGCGTTGGGGATGATGCCCTGCCGGGACGCCTGGCTCAAGGGGCGGTATTCGTAGGAGGTGATGAAGCCGGGCGCGGAGTAGGCCGGAATCCCGTTGATGTAGACGTCAATGTCCTCGTCGTGGTAGTCATGGACGACGAGGTGGCTGATCTGCACAGGCGTCAGGGGGCCTGGGTTGAACGTGCGGCGCAGCCAGATGTCGCCGGGGGTGTCCGTCCAGGGCGTCCCGATGATGCCGTGGCCGGGCGTGTCGGTCCCGAAGCCGCCGGGGCCGGTTTTCCAGGCCGAGTCGTCGAACGACGGCTGGAACCAGTCCGCCGCCGGGGCCATGGTTGTGTACCTCCAGGTTTGGCTTGTCTTCTCCGAAGTCGGAAGAATCGCCCGGTAAGTCGGAACCGGGTACTGGAAGTGGTTGGCCTTCGCAATCGCCGCCGGGTCGCATTTGAGTGTGCGGTCATAGGTCATCAGGCCATTCAGTTCAGTCTCAACGTCCGTGATCTGCGTGTAGACCGCGGCGCTCAGGCCCTTCTGGTCGCGGAAGGTCTTGAGCTGGCCGGCGAACTCGCCGTACAGGTCTTCGAGGCTGGCCCCGGTCTTGACGTTGGTGTAGCCGCCGCCGCCGGCGGTCCAGGTGTGGCCCGGAACCAGATAGCCGATGCCGCCGTATTCGCCGCAGGCCAGCGCCTGGGTGGCGCTGGGCGCCGGACAGGCAGGGGGCGGGTAGCTGTGGATGTCCATCAGATCGCCGACGCCGAAATAGCCGCCGCCGCTGGCCTGGTTGACCAGGCGCGAGGGGTCGAGCGTCTTCACCAGGCTCACCAGGCGCGGGGTGTCGAACTGCCCCTGGCCCTCGTTGAAGATATCCCACATGATGATGGACGGGCTGTTCCAGAGTGTCTGGACCATCCCCTGCAGCTCCGTCTCGAACTCCGGCTTGTCAATCGGCGGCGGGTTCCCCGTGTAGGAATTGGGCGAGGGCATGTCCTGCCAGACCAGCAGGCCGAGATGATCGGTCCAGTAGTACCAGCGGGCGGGTTCGACCTTGATGTGCTTGCGCACCATGTTGAAGCCGTAACGCTTCATGGCCTGGATGTCCGCCTTCAGGGCCGCCTCGTTCGGCTGCGTATAAATGCCGTCGGGCCAGAACCCCTGGTCCAGCGGGCCGATCTCGAAGAGGAACTTGTTGTTCAGGAACATCTTCTTGACGCCGTGATCCACCCCCAGGGAGATTTTCCGCATTCCGAAGTAACTCCGCACCTGGTCGGCGACCGTGCCATTCTGGATGAGTTTTACGGTGAGGTCATAAAGGAACGGGTGATCGGGGGACCAGAGCTTTTGATTGGCGATGGGGAGGCAGAGCGCCGCGCCGGGCCGGCCCGTGACGGTCTTTACGATGGAGCCGGAGGCCAACACCGTGACGACCGCTTTCGTGGCTGGCGTGGGAGCCGTTGCATTGACCGTGACGCTCACCCGGTGTGTGTCGATGTTGGGGACGATCTTCAAGCCCCGGACCGATGTGCGAGCCACCGGCTCCAGCCAGACGGTCTGCCAGATGCCGGTCGTCGGCGTGTACATGATGCCGCCGGGGTGGGTGGTCTGCTTGCCGCGCGGCTCCCCCGCCAGGTCGGTCGCGTCGAAGACGCGCACGATGAGTTCCTGCGGGCCTGTCTTCGTGAGGAAGGGAGTGATGTCGTAAGAGAACGGCAGATACCCGCCCCGGTGGACGCCGACGCTTTTACCGTTGATGTAGACTTCCGACTCGAAATCCACCGCGCCGAAGTTCAGCATGACCCGCCTGCCCCGCCAGGCGGGCGGCACGACGAAGCGGCGTCGGTACCACAGCCGGTCATGGTGCTCCATGACGCCCGACAGCGCCGACTCCACGGGATACGGCACCAGAATTTCGCCCGACAGCTTGCGGCCCGTCGGCACGAGGTCGCCCTCGGTCCCGGGCTGGTACTCCCAGACGCCGTTGAGATTGAGCCAGTCGACACGGGTCATCTGGGGGCGGGGGTACTCCGGCCATGGCCTCTTCGGGTCCACCTGCCGTGCCCACTTGGTCATCAGCGGCGCCTGCTTCGGCGACCAGGCCCGCGCGGCCCCTGGCCAGAGGAACGGCAACACGGCGGCCATGCAGAGCGCCCATGAGAGTTTCTTCAAAGACATGGTTGCGTGCGTCCCCTTTACTGCGGCGTCGGTGCGGCCTTTGGCGCATCCAAACGCTCGACGCCATCAATTGCGGCCAGGGCCATAATGCGCGGCTTGACGATGGCCGCCCACACCTTGTAGCCTTCGCTGTTGAAATGCAGACCATCCGCCCTCAGCAATCTGAGCTGCGGCTGATCGTCGGCCGTCAAGAGCTGTGAGTGCGGATCGATGAAGCTCAACTTCTCGGCCTGTGAGTTAGTCTCAACGCTGAACCTCTCGATGAGAAAATTCACTTCCAGATTCTTGGGTTCCTGCTTCCAGCGCGCGACGGTGGGATTAATTGCCAGGTAGACGATGCGCGTCTCCGGCAGGGCCGCGTGGATTTTGGCCACAAAGTCCTTGTAATCCTGGAAGACCTGTTGGGGGGTTTCGTTGCCGTAGGCGAGATCGTTGGTGCCCGCGCAGAGGACGATGATTTTCGGCTTGTAGGGAATGGCGATGCGGTCGGCATACCGTGTGCTGTCGTGAATGAAAGAACCGCCAAACCCGCGGTTGATCACCGGGATCTCCGGGAAGTCCTGCGCCAAAGTCGTCCACATCCGAATGCTCGAGCTGCCCATGAACAGCACCGCGCCGGTGGGCGGCATCCGCTTTTTGTCGGCCTCCTGAAAAGCGTTGATTTCCGAAGCATAGGGCGCATTGGCCGGCAGGGGCGCATCAACGGGCGAGGCCGCCTGCGCCAGAGCCGGGGGGCTACCGCTGGGGCCGAATGTCAACCCTCCAATCATTAGGACGTTGGCCCCCAGGGCGAGTGTAAACAGTTGCCTGAGGGTTGCTTTGAGTTTTTTCATGGGTTTTGTCTTTCACTTCCGCAGAGACGCGGCGGTCAGGCCGGGAGCATTGATAGCGCGGAGGGTGAAGGAGCCGAAGAGGGACTGTCCCTTGACGGCCCGGATCGCGTGGTCGGCTACCCAGGAACCGCTGAGGCCATGCGGGCCGGCGACTTCGCGGCTGGCAAACAGCGCCATGCCGGTCACGGTCGCGTCGGCACGGCCCACGAGAGGAACATCGGTCGGCAGCAGCGCGAGGCCCGCGCCGCTGTTGTCCGAGAGCGTCATCCAGTGCAGGCCGCGCTTGGAGGCCCGGAACAGGGTGTCGCCGGCCCGCGCCGTCCCCGACGGCTCGCCCAGATGCCCGGCGGGGTAGTCGGTGAAGAACGAGTCGCGCTGCCAGGCCATCCGGGTCATGCCGGCCGGCACCGCGAATTTGACGCCCTCCTCCCACAGACCGATGTCGGGCACGGTCCAATTCAGGGTCCAGGCGACCGTCATCTCGGCATCAGGCTTGAGGTCATACGTCGAAGCGAGCGTACCGAGCGTAGGCCCGCCCGCCGCCGCGAGGACGGTGCTCGTCACGGTGACGCGCATCGCGCCGCCCGTCCCCGGTGTCGCCGTGACGTGAGCATCGGTCGGGACCGGCGGCTGCTTGGCGCGGTACATTCCCCGCTCGCTGCCGCTCTTTGCCTCGCCCAGGTTGAGCGTCGGGCCGCCCAGCAGCACGTCCCGGCCGTTGACGCGCCAGGACTGAATGGTCCCGGCGCGCTTGTCGAACGTGATCTGCTGGACGGAGTTCTGGATCGTGAGCGTGTCCGGGCCGCCCTGCGCGGTCAATGCCCCGCCCGGCGCCATTGCCTCCGGCGCGGCGGGGAGGGGCACGCCCTCCACCGCGAGGTTGAACGCGACGACCGGAGTGCCGTCAGGATGGTTGAATTCCAGCCGCAGCGCCGTCATGGCGGTCGGGGCCGGGAACGTGGCCGTGGTGGACTGCATTGGCGCACAGGCGAGATGCAGGACGCCGCTTTGCAGATTGGCATCGCCGTTCAGCGCGGTCCAGCGGCAGGTCAGCTCTTTCAAATCCGTGAACGAGTAATGGTTCGTGATCGGGACCGTGCAGGCGCCGCCCGCCGGATTGACCGTGCGTGTTCCGGCCACGACCGGGCTGTAGGCGCTCTTGACGATCCACCACTCGGGCTTGGGCACCCGGTAGGCGGACACGATGCCCTTGTTGTTCTCCTGGCGCAGATGGTCCGGGCCGTACCAGAAGTCGGTCGTGGTGTCGGCGTTCCTGTCGGCGACGCCCTGGTTCTGCCACTCCCAGATGAACGAGCCGAGGATGTTCGGGGCCTTCCACAGCTTGTCCCAGGTCTTGATGAGGGTCTCGGACCATAGGTCGGACGCGCCGGGGTCGTAGTCCTGGACCTCCTTCTCGTAGAACGTGTGCGGATGCTCCGTGATGTTCGCGCCCCAGCGCGTGTCCCTGGCGTAACGGTCAATCGAATCCGGGCCGGGGTAGTGATCGTCTTTCCAGGACTGGCCCTTGATGCTGGCCGGGTCCTGCCCGGAGACGAAGGCCGGGCGGGTCGGGTCGGTCTTCTCGACCAGGTCGAAGGCCTCCTGCGAGTCGATCCCGTAGGGGTTCTCGTTGCCGAGGCTCCAGGCCAGCACGCAGGGCCGGTTCTTGTCCCGCGCGACGGTCTCCTGGGCGCGCTGCAAGAGATAGGGCGCATATTTGGGGTCTTTGACCTGGTCATTGATCCAGCAGTAGGGGACTTCGTCGAGAATGTACATGCCCTTTTCGTCGCACAGCTCCAAAAATCGCTGGGCATGGTTGTAGTGGCTGGTTCGGACCGCGTTGATGTTGGCGGCCTTCATGAGCGTCAGGTCTTTGACCCAGTTGGCCTCGGTCAAGGCAAAGCCTTTGTCCGCCCAAAAATCATGCCGGCAGATGCCCGTGCATTTGATGGGCATTCCGTTCCAGAGGACGACGTTGTTCTTGATCTCGATCTGCCGGAACCCGAACCGCTGCTCGACTCTTTCGAGTGGTTTTCCATGGCTGGTCATCGAGAAAACCACATAATACAGGTTCGGCTTCTCCGCCGACCAGAGGGCGGGCGCCTTCACCGGGGCCCTCATGGTGACCCGCGCGGTCCCATCCGCCTGGATGCGGCCCTGGCCCGTCAGAGTCACGGCGGTCGGCCGCCCGTCGCCGCGCATCAGCCTCCCCGCGACGGCCACGGCCTGGCCCGGTGTTCCCTTGACGCTCAACTGGGTGAACAGCGTCGCGTCTTTATAGTTGGCGGCCAGCGGCGTGCGTACCGTGATGTCGTCCACGTGCGTCTGCGGGACGGCGATCAGCGACGTGTCCCGGTAGATGCCGCCCATGCACTGGAAGTCGCCGGTCTCACAGTCGTCGGACGGCGTGGTCTTGGAGACGCGCACGGCGAACAGGTTGCGCCGGCCCGGCGTGACGAGGCCCGTCAGGTCGACATCGAACGCCGTATAGCCGCTCTCGTGGTACCCGGCCTTCTGCCCGTTGACGAACACCTCCGCGCCGTCTAAAGCGCCGTCGAAGTGCCAGTAAACGCGCCGGCCCGCCCAGGAGGCCGGCACCGTGACCCAGCGCCGGTAGAGGCCGACGGTGTTGTCCACGGCGTCGTAGGTCGGCAACGAGTAGCCGTACATCTCCCAGTTGGACGGCACCGGCAGGTCGTGCCAGCTGGCGTCGTCAAAGCGGGCCGTGGCGAACGCATCCCGCGTCGCCGCCGACAGGTTCCCGTTGACAGGTTTCGGGGCGGGGGGCCGCCAGGCGACTTCCCGACCGTTCTCGGTGACTCGGATCTGGAACTCCCGCAGCGAGGCCCAGTGTTGGCCGGAGGTACCGGTCACGGTGACGCGGACATAGCGGACATCGGCGGGGGTCAGCGTGACGGGGCCGTTGCCGATCCCCGGCGCGGCGGTCGCGTCTGCCAGGGTTTTCCATCCCCCACTCTTGTTACGCCCTTCGATACGGCACTGGTAAGAGTCACCGGCATTCTCCCAGATCAGGGTCGCGCCGGAGACGTGCCGCGCTCTCCCGAGGTCCGCCTGAAGCCACTGCGGATAGTCGCCGCTGCTGGCGCACCAGCGCGTGTCGACATTGCCGTCGAAAGCGTTCTCGGGCGGGTTTTCGGTCTGGCTGGTCGAGGCCGTCAGCCCGGTCCTGACGGCCTCACCCGGCTGGAACCGCCCCGCTTTGATCTGTCCATACGTAAGCTGAAACCGCCAGACGCCGGTCATCGGCAGGTTCCAGGGGTTATGGGCGCGGAGCTGATCCGGCGGCATCGGCGCGGCCGCCGGTAAGGGCAGCGGGAGCGACGCGGGCGAGACGCGCCCGACATCCTGCGCGGATGCGGGAAATGCAAGCGCGACGAGGAGCGGCGACAGGAGAAACGCGAGAGACCGGGTTTTCATGATCGTCTTTCGGGATGTTGGAGTCCCACCCGGCGTTGAAACGCCGGGATCATCCTCCGGGAAGAAAAGTCCCTGCGGGACTGAAGAGGGCATGCCATGCCCCTCCGTCCTCAGCCCTGGAGGGGCTTCCTCCTTGCCTCGCCGGCCCGGCAATCCATTGCCGGATTCGCCGGAGGACTATCGGTACTCCGGCAGGTAGTCCTTTTCGGCGTCGAAGAGTTCCAGCGTCATCTGCTTGATCTCGGCGGGACTGCACACGGCGGCGCAGAGAGGGTCGAGCATCAGGGCGTGGATGGCGGCCTCTTTGGAGCGTTCGATGATGGCCTGGGCGGCGAGATCGAAGACGCGCATGTTGGAGTCGCAGAGGGCGGCCATCTGGGGCGGCAGATTGCCGTAGCGGGTGGGATTGACGCCGTTCTGGTCGATCATGCAGGCGACCTCCACGCAGCCGTCGGCGGGCAGGTTGGTGATCAGCGCGCCCGCGCCGCCGACGTTGTTGAGGACGTTGCCGTGGATGCGATACGGCTGATCCTTCTCACGCGCCTCGATGATCCAGGAGCCGTACTCCCAGGAGCGGGCGCGATCAGAGATGGGTTCCTCGCCGCGCAGCTGCCTCATGCGGCGCTCGTCGGCGCCCTTGCGCCAGTTGGGCCAGTTGTCGGCGTAGAACGAGGAGCCGCCGTCGTAGCCGTCGCGCGAGTATTTCTCGATCAGGTCCTTGCGCTTGCGGTAGTAGGGCAGGTACTCGGAGAGGTGGCCGCTAGATTCGGTGATGAACGCGCCGAAGTGCAGCATCATGTCCTTGCGAACTAAGTCCTTGGCGTCGTTGGGGTTGGAGGGGCTGCCGGCGAGGTCCTGGCGGGCCTTCTCCATCAGAAGGGGGTAGAGGTCCTTGCCGTTGTGCTCCAGCTTGGTGAACCAGGCCAGGTGATTGATGCCGGCGCACTCCCAGGTCATCTGCTCATAGGGGACGCCGGCGCGGCCCGCGAGCAGGTGGCTGGTGCCCTGGACGGAGTGGCAGAGGCCGACGACCGGCATGAACGAGGTGCGCCCGGCGGCCAGGCACATGATGTTCATCGGGTTGGTGTAGTTGAGCACGATGGCCTGGGGGCACAGGCGCTCGGCATCTTTTAACACGTCCAGGAACACGGGGACGGTGCGGAGGGCCTTGAACAGCCCGCCGGGACCGATGGTGTCGCCGATGCACTGATCGACGCCGTACTTGGCGGGGATGTCGTTGTCGAAGCGGACGCAGGCCGTGCCGCTGACCTCGATGCAGCAGACGATGTAATCGCTGCCGGGCAGCACCTGGGTGCGGTCAGGCGAGGCCTCCACCTTCCAGTGCGTCTTGCCCATCTGCTGGGTCTGGTTCTGGATGATCTTGTGCATCGTCTCCAGGCGGTCGGTGTCGATGTCCACCAGGGCGATGGTGCCGCCCTGCTCGCCGGGGGTACGCAGGATGTCGTTGACCAGGGTGGGCGTGAAGCCGCTGCCCGCGCCGAGCATCGTCACCTTGATGGGCCGGCGCATCTGCCCGGGCAGGCCGACGGCCTCCGCGCTCTTGGTGTGGGCGGCGTGGCCCTCCTCTTTCTTCACCTCGGTCTTCTTCTCGGTCTCTTCGATTACGTCTTCGGTCACGGCAGTCGCCATGATGAATTCTCCTTGTCATGCTGAGTCAGCACCGGCAATGTACGGCATGCAACAGAGGAAATCCTGCCCGATGACGAGAACCTTCCCGAAAAAGGGGAGGGAAAGAACGTGACCCACACCGACGCGGCGGGAGCGCAGGACGCGGTGGAGTTCGCCTGGTTCGCGCCCTGCTGCGAGGATGATTGTGAGCTCCTCGGCGTGCCGGACCCGGCGCTGGCCTCCACACCGGAACACGTCCGCGAGGTCATCCGGGCCGCCGAGCGGACTGGCTTCCAGAACATCCTGCTGCCCAGCGGCTTCAACACCGGCGTGGACAGTTGGACGACGGCCGCCGCAGTCGCCTATGAGACACACACCCTCTCGCTGTTGCCCGCAGTGCGGGTCGGCGAGTCCCATGTGCCGATGTTCGCCCGCGCCGCCGCCAATCTGGACCGGATGCTGGGCGGGCGACTGAACGTCAACATCATCTCCAGCCCGATCGTCGGTCTGCCCCCGGAACCGTCGGCCGTGCGTTACGGGCGCACACGAGAGTTCATGCACTTGCTGAAGGCCTTCTGGACTCAGGAGCACGTGACGTTCGCGGGCGAGTATTTCCAGTTTGACCTCAAGGCCGACCTGCCCCGCCCGGTCCAGCCCGGCGGGCCGCCCCTGTACTTCGGCGGCGCCTCGCCTGAGGCCAAGCGGGCCGCCGCGGCGGAGGCCGACGTCTACCTGTTCTGGGGCGATACGGTCCTCGCCATCCGGGCCGGCATCGTCGAGATGCGCGCCCTGGCGGCAGAGCAGGGCCGCACGCTGGTCTACGGCCTGCGCGTCCATGTCATCGCCCGCCCTACGGAAGAGGACGCGCGGGCCGCCGCGGACCGTCTAGTCAGCCGTCTGAGCGCCGACGTCGGAGAGACCATCAAGCAGCGGGCGCTGGACCGTGAATCGGTCGGCAAGGCGCGGCAGAACGAGCTTCTGGCGCAGGGCGACTGGGCGGATACATCCCTCTGGACGGGGATCGGGCGCGGGCGCGGCGGATGCGGAACGGCGATCGTCGGCAGCTACGACCAGGTGGAGGCCAAATTGCGGGAGTACATGAACGCCGGCGTGCGCGCCTTCATCCTCTCCGGTTATCCGCATGGCCCCGAGGCCGCCCGTTTCGGCCAGCACCTCCTGCATCGCTTTGCGCGCACGACCTGCCGAGAGATGCTCGGCCGCGAGGGCTGACGTGTTCCCTCCGCCGTCACCCGATCTATCGAGACCGGCTCACGCCTCACCGATCTGCTATCCCTGAAGCCTTGCCATCTCCGGCGATGGGTCCGGGACCCGCCACGTCGTCACGCGTAACGGCTTCTCCCCACGCGCGTAGGCGATCCCAACCCGTCAGGCCCACCCCCAGCAGGTCGTCCAGCCGAGGACTGGCTGCCTGTGCGGCCGGTTGATCACTCATCGCTT
Source organism: Armatimonadota bacterium (assembly GCA_019239955.1). GTDB lineage: Bacteria > Armatimonadota > Armatimonadia > Armatimonadales > Capsulimonadaceae > JAFAZD01. The sequence continues at coordinate 45,871 of JAFAZD010000289.1, forward strand.
CTTCCTCCTGCGTTGCTACGGTCGGGAACGAACCTCCCGACGGAACTCCTCGGTGAGCGCCGCCTTTTCCGCCGCAGACAGGTCCACCGCAGCGCGAGACGTTCACTTGGCGAAAGTCGTCCTCGTCCGTCCGGTCAACACTCTCATGGCATGACGACAGTGACGACGCGGGTGACGTAGGGCGTAGAGGATCTGTCTCCAGGGCACGGCCCTCTCCGCCCCCACGACGACACCGGCCACAGCGGCCTCCGAAACCGGCGGATCCGGGAAGACATTGCCGTCTCCCAGGCAGGAGAATTGCCGGGTGCCCGCCGGCCCCGGCGTGACGGCAATCACCCGATGCACCACCAGCACCCCCCCCAGGCAGTAAGCAATGACGTCTCCCACCGCAATGTCCTGCCGCCCGCATTGCAGGCGCAGGCGGGCACCGGGTAGGAATGTCGGGGCCATACTCCCGCCTTGCAGGGTGATCCAGATTTCGCGCCGCGCCCCCTGCCAGAGGGCGCAGAGCGCATCCAGCCGGGCCGGGTCGAGGGCGGCCTCGGCGACACGCGCCGTGTCCTCGCTCATGCCATCTGCTCCGCAAACGACAGCAGAATCCGGGCGGTCACATCGGGCGGCCCCACGATCAGTCGGCGGCAGGGGTGGCGGGTGACGATCTCGGCGGCGGCCTCCAGCCGGGCCGACGGGGCAGGGTCGCCGTGTCCCATCCCCCGCGCCAGGCGCAGGGCCGCCTCGCCACCGGGGATCGGCTGCAGGGCCGGCGGGCCGAAGCCATCCAGAAAGAACAGAAGGACGCTCTCCTGAGGGCAGGGCCGCGTGGGCCTGGGCAGGGAGACGGCGTATTTGGGATCATCGGGCTTGGCCTGGTACCAGTGTCCAGTTGGGGGACTTTCCAGCAGACTCCGGCCGCCGGGCCGCAGGGCCAGCCCACGCGCCCTCACAAAGAGCCGGCCGTCGCGCCGGTCAATGAACGCTCTTTCGTCGTTAAAGAAATCCGCCCCCTGCGCCGCCAGGGCGCTGGCGAGGGTGCTTTTGCCGCACTTGCTGGGGCCGAGCAGGACCAGCGCGGTGTCGCCGTGCGCGCAGACGGCAGCGTGCAGGCTGACCAGGGACGACTCGCGCAGCATCAGCCAAGTTAGAGTTAATTCTAGGTACAGCGGCCAACGTTCGGGGGCCAGGACACGGAGAACTCCGTCGCGCAGTTCCAGGGATGACGCTCCGGCAAACACGGAGTCGGCATAGAGATGTGATGACGAGGCGGTAAACGGCGTAAACCGGCACCCTTCAGGAGAGTGCAAAAACGCTGAGAGGTCTTTCGGCTCCGACGCACACGTCCAGCCAATCTCTGGGACGCCGTCTTCCAGTGAGACTCGGATCTCGGAGCCAGGCGCCCACATCTCCTCCGGCAATGCGGTAGGATGAGACGGCCGCACTCCGAGCGACGAGTCCAGAACCAGCCGACACGACCAGCCGGCCATGTCGACGGACAAGTTGGTCTCAGGCGCCCTCTCCGCTCCCCCCAATAGCAGGTTATGGTCACTTACCAAAGTCGGGATTGCTTTCTAATTCTTGAGGATAGCAAAAATCCTGCCAATCCCCTCTGCCATAACCGGCTAGAATGCCACCGGCAGCGCGGCAAGTGATCGGAATCGGAAGAGGCATTCGGGCTTCCACTGCGGCGTCCGCGTGGTCAGGCGCATTCGCGGCAGTGCTTGCAGGAGACATGTGAAAGCGATCCGCGCCTCAGTTCGCACCAAAGCCGCCCCCAGGCAGTAGTGGATTCCCGCACCGAAGGCCAGATGACGATTTGGGGTGCGCGTAATGTCAAAGCGATCGGGATCAGGGAACTGACCGGGATCGCGGTTCGCGGCACCGAGGAAGGTCTCGACACGCTGACCAGGAGAGATCGTGATGCCCTGAAGGGTGATGGCTTCGCGGGCGCAGCGGAACGTTCCACGTTGCACGGGGCTTTCATAGCGCAGCATCTCCTCTACGGCCGACGGCATCAGTTCCGGACGGCTCTTGAGCAGTTCGTACTGCTCCGGGTGGCTGAGCAAGGTCAGCATCCCGTTGGCGAGCAGGTCCACTGTGGTCTCGAAGCCCGCAATCAGCAACAGCATACAGGTCCCGACCAATTCCTCGTCGGTCAGCCGATCATCCGCGTCACGCGCCGTGACCATTGCGCTGATCAGATCCTCACCAGGCAGATCACGCCGGGCGCGCACCAACCCGTCAAAATAGGCCTGGAGTTCCGTCAGCCCTTTTCTGGCGACACAGCGTTCCCCGTCGGTGATCCGTTTCGTGTGTGCCTGGACGATCTGGTTGGACCATGCCGCAAACTGTTCCCAGTCTTCCACAGGAATCCCCAGCAGTTCTGAGATGACCATAACGGGCAACGGCAGAGCAAAGGCAGGAATAAAATCCATGCCGCCGTCTGCCCGCACGCCGGCAATAAGTGCATTCGCGATCTGTGTAATGCGAGATTCCAAGTTCGCGACACGCGCGGGCGTGAACGCCCCGCTACTCAGGCGGCGAAGGCGAGTATGATCGGGGGGATCTGTCCCCTGCATCGTCCTAGCGAGAACGCCGAGTTGCCCGTCCGGGACGAGAAATTGGGGATACTTCGATACCCGAGCCTCTTTGAGAATTGCGGCGACATCGTCGTAGGCTACCACCAGCCAAGAACCACCGGTACCACCGGGGAATTGACGCCAGTATGGAGTGCCGATCTCGCGCAAGACCTGATACGTGGGGTAGGGATTCGCAAAAAACGCTGAGCTGCTAAGATCCATTTCAACTTCCGTCCTCACTCCCAAAGCCTCTCCGCCGGCGGATTGCTGGGGGGTCGTTGAGCGTGTATTCAATTCATGGTGTGTAATTAAAGCATGCCCGCCAGGTGACGGCCGCTCCATTCACGGAGTAGGAGTTCGCTGTCCGGCGCGAGGAAGAACAGGACATGCTGCTCCCCTCGGCTCAGGCCGGCCGGCCGCCTCCCGAGCCGCCGCGAGGGCATTCGGGAGCGCGACGGCCCGCCCGCCGATCCTGGAGATCAAGGACTGCATAGTGCCCGCCCGACCGACCTCTAGGAACAGCCGGACACCGTCCTGCTGCATCCGTTGTACGCCGGGCATCAACTGAGATGGCGACATGGCAAGCTGTGACCAGTGGGTGGCGTCAAAACCTGCCTCCATCCAATCCCCTCGACAAGTGGAAAAAAGGCGCCTTTGCGTGTCTCGGCGCGGGATGGGCGCCATCGCGGCCTCAAACGTCGCACATCCTTCCCGCAAAAGGCACGAATGAAAGCCCCAGGGCAGAGGAACCGGCTGCGTCTTGTACCCCGCGTTGCTCAAGTCTCTTAGGAGCGCCGCGACCGCCGAGCGCTCCCCCGACACCACCGTGAGTTCAGGCGCCAGCAGGCAGCCGATCGATATCCGGTCGCCGAACGGCGCGATGGCCTGTGCGCACTCCGGCGCGGATAACCAGAGGAAGGCCATCCGACAGCCCTCCGCGTCCGGCTCGAGCAGCCGGCCGGTCAGGACCGCAACTTGGAGAGCTTCCCGGAGGTCCAGGGCGCCGGCCGCGTATGCGGCGGCAACTTCGCCGATACTGAGGCCGATGACGTTGCCGGCATCGAAGCCGTAGTGCCTCAGCAGCCGGAACAGGGCGATCTGGAGACTGACCTGGAGCGGGAATAATAATGATGCACGCGTGACAACCGCGTCCTGAGGAAATGCTGCGAGTCTGCCCTTCAGCGACCATCCCGTCTCCTCGGCGAGCACCGTGTCACATTCCGTGAGCAACTCCTCGAGGTGTGGCTCGCGCACACTGAGAGACCGTATCCAGGAGACCTCGATGGGCGTACACCCTCCAAAGGCAAACGCCATCTTCTCCCGCGGCAGGAGATCCAGCCAAGCGAACAGGCTGTCAAGCATACGATGTCATCCTCCAGTGAGAGAGCGGGATCACGGCCTACGCGCCTGAAAACCCCTCACCCCTCTCCAGCAACCCACGCGCCGACAGATCCGCCACCGCTGCGCGGATATCTTCATCCAAATCGGTTTCCGCAGGAATGGGAAAGGCCGAGCGCAGCCGCTGGACACAGGTCGCCAGCGTCGTCTCACCATCACAGCACTCCCAGATCAGGGCTGCGCTGGCATTCAAAAAGTGGACCCGGCCATCCTCCGGCTCCCGGACCAGCAGATCACGCCCCGCCGGCCTCACGGGCAGGTCCCGGCGCCGAGGTAGCAGGCCGCCGGCCGTTCTCTCTTCTTTCGTATCCGACATCAATGATTGCTTCCTTCCAGCATTTTTCTTGGTCTATCAAAGTGGCCGGGCGTGGGCCGTGAACCGCCCATGCCCGGCCGGAAGCCTCTTAATAGTACGGCCCACCGCCAGATGCTCCCCACACTTCCATGGATTCCAGCAGTTCCGCTTCGGTATAAGAACTGATAGCGGGCTTTTCGTAGGGAAGTTGGGTCTCCTCGACAGTCTCTGTTGTGTTCATGCGCTCACCTCCTTCCGTGTGCGTGATAAGGAATGGCCGAGCACCGCGAACAGGCAGGTCGGGAGCGCCTCCTGCACGGCCAGCGGCAGGCCCGCGGAATGCGGGGTTATCTGCCGCCAGTCGGCGAGGACTCGCGGGCCTTGTTCTGCAATGCGCGCTGCCACGACGGGAGGCGCCTCCCGGTCGAGCGCCTCTCCGACACGGTTCGGGTGGCCGGCCGTCGCGTCGTCATCTAGGTCCACTGCGTCGTCCACCCAGCCCCAGAACACGCCGCATCGGCACAGCCAGCGCAGGTGGCGGCAGTAGGCCGACGGACACACCCCGGTCGCCACCAGCCAGGCTGGGAGCGCCATCACAACGAAAGGCAGGGCTGACTTGCGCTGCCAACCCGCCATCCGCGCGGCGTGGCCGCGCGCATCCAGAGTGGTGCGCTCCGCCGCGTACATCTTCACGATGGCATGGCGGAGCGTTCGGACAACCTGCGGGCGGGCGTCGACTTCCGGCAACATAGCGAGTTGACGGAAATACTCGTCCGCCAGCACCACCAGCGGCGGGGCCTCTCCCAAGGACATCTTTTGCCCTAGAAGCAACGCCTGGAGCGTCCGCTGTGATAGAGGGTCCTGCACCGCTCCCGCATCCACTAAATCATCGTAGATGCCTATAAGTAGGTTTGCCACCGTCCCTAGACGGGCGATGGCCCCCCGTCCGGCATACGCGAGCGGCACCGGGGCGACGAAGAACTCCGTCAGCACCGCACCGACGCCCAGTTGTGTCACGGCCTGCGCCTCAGCGTCCGGGAGGCCCCACACGGCCAACAATCGCTGCCAGTTAGTCTCACCGATTTGGTCGACCAGAAACAGTCGCTCGGCGCGGCCACGCTCCTGCACCGCCGCCTGACACCGGACGTACAGTTCCGGGACGGAGAACAGGTTGACCTCCCACAGCGCACGCCAGAGAAGATACGAGAAACCGCTCATTGCGCCCCCGCAAATCGGGACAGAGCCTCCAGGCAGTACGCCGTGGTGACTTCCTCAGAGCCGAAATGTTTGATGTCGGGAGCCGAAGGGCCTCCCTGCAGCCGGATCTCCCGCCGCGTGCCGGAGGAGCAAAGAAACAACTGCATCGGGGTCTTCCGCCGGTCCCAGGTGTAAAAGGCCGCAGACGGCCATGAGCCGTCCGCGCCCTGACAGTCGAGAAGGGACCGTACCGCATCCGCCTGAGCCCGGCCAGTCACCTCGAAATTGGCTAGCACACAAACCGCCATCGCCGTTCGGAGCGCCGTGCCGAAAGAGCCGTCCGGTTGCTGCAGGGACAGCAGCCGCTCCAGGATGGTGTCTCGGGCCGTACCCAAAGACCGTGCCCCTTCCCGATATGCCCGCGAGTACATGTAATACAACACGGTCTCGTCCGTATAATAGGCACTGTGCTCCTCCGGGCGAGGCCCACAAAAGGTGCGCTGCAGGTACTCGGAAACCGGCCGCGTGGCCTCGCACTCGCCCAAGCAGAGCAGGGCGTTGGCATTGATCCCACAGCAGACGTCGTTGCCCTGAGGGACCATGTAGAGGAACGGGAGCATGTCGTCGAAGGCCGGCGGCTCGGCCAGGAACCACGTCTGGAAGAGCCCATCGGGCGTCCGGTTCGCCAGGAGGGCAGCCGTACTGAGAGTGCTGATGCCCTCCCGTTCCAGAACGAAGGCGACACAGGAAGTCGTGTCAACATCGGGCACGAGGGACAGTGGTACCGACACGCCCACCGTGGGAATAGGGAGGGTCTGCTCACGGGCGAAGTAGCGACAGAGGCCCGGCCCGTCTACTTCTACGGCCAGTGCGTCAATCACCCGCCGCCGGATATCCCGCGCATCCGCGCCCGGTACCCAGCGGAGGCAATCAGCCACGCAGGATGTCAAAAACGTCAACGTCTCAAAAGTATTGTCCGTCCGCTGGAAGACATCTACGGATGACCTCAGGCGGAACTGACCTGACGGGCGCTGCTGCTTGTGCAGAAACGTGACGCCCGCCTCAATACCATTTTTCAGATGCTGGATTTCCATGACTTCCAATCTTGCTGAAGCACCCAAAACTGGCGGCGGATTCTGTGCCGGACGTAGGGCAGCCGGTCCTGCATACGGTCCCGCACGCGCAGGTGAAACAGAGAGCGATCCAGCGGGCGTCCCGGCCCTTCGAAGAACTGCCGACGGACCTGCGCCGCCAGTGCCGACACCACGGGCGATGTGTCGGATCGCAGAGAGTCCGGGGGGGCGATCCCCAGGAGGTCTTGCGCCAAAGCCAAGCCCAGCCACAACACCCGCTCACACCCGAGGCCCTTCGCCTGTGCGGCCAGTGCGCGGCCGTCCAAATCCGGGAGGGCGCGCAGCAGCGCGGCCACGTCGCAAATCCAACCCAGTCGTTCCCAGCAGTGCTTGGCGCCATGGACGCACAGCACGAGCAGCAGGTCCTCCGGCGCCAGCGTGAGCACCGTCACGCTCCCGATCTGGACGGTTCGCGCGCGATCCCAGAGGCCGTCCATGTCCAGCGGCAACGGGAAGAACCGGGGCCGAAAATGCCAGTGCAGTTCGACCAGCATGGCGTCCGACGCGCGGCGGAAGTTGTACTCGCAGTCGGCCCGCAGATGTTCCGCCTCCTCGCGCGCATCGCGGAACTGGTGCTCCGGCTGATAGCCGACGGTCCGCAGCAAGTCCCCCGCGCGCAGAATGTCGGTGGGCCGCAGCAGGATGTCCAGATCGCCGCAGGCCCGGAGCGTCAAGTCGCCGTACACGGTGGCGGCGAGAACGGGTCCTTTGTAGGGAATGGCGGCAATGCCATGAGACCGGAAAAGAGTCAGCAGTGTGTCCAATTCATCCATCAACTGCTGGTTACGCGCGGCGTTCACGTGAGACAGGAGACGCAGCTTACTCAGAACCGGCGGCGGCGGTTGCGGGGCGCTCGGCCCACGCAGCCGGTGGTAGAGCAGCGGGGCCACACTCTGCCGTCGCGCCAGCGAGAGCAAAGAGTCCCACTGGGCGGTCTGCATCGAGCACGTTCGGACAGGCTGGGTGGGTGTAAACACATCTCGCAAACAAGCGAGAAGTAGTTCCCATTCCGGCTGCATCTGTGTCACATGAATCTCACGAATTGGTCATTCAAAAACTAAACGAGCATCGCTGCCATTATCTGATTGGGCTTGCTCTGCCTACATCTGAAATGGCTAAAGCCTAGATTAGCACTAGAGCATAAAACGTGCCAAAACACCGTCTCCCGATGGTTATGGCCGTCGGGAAGAGATTTTTTTATATGAGACAGAGGGAAGAAGGGGAAGAACGTCCAGCGACCCCGGAATGGCAGGCGACCTTGACGGTGTGTACGCCTCAAGCGGACGCTCAAGGAAAAGTGTCCGGTCGCACTGCCATCGGGTTTTAGCACAAGCTACTTGGACTGCCGGAGCAGGCCGTATTCGAGACTGTCCACGACGGCGTGCCAGCTCGCGTCAATGATGTTGGTGGAGACGCCGATGGTGGACCAGGTGTCCTCGGCGTCGGCGCTGTCTACGATGGTGCGGACTTTCGCGGCCGTGCCCTCCCGGCCGCTGATGACGCGGACTTTGAAGTCGGTCAGGCGGATGGACGCCAGTTCGGGATAGTACTGGGTCAGCGCCCGGCGCAGGGCGCTATCCAGGGCATTGACGGGACCGTCGCCCTCGGCCACGGTCAGAATCTCCTCGTCGCCGACGCGCAGCTTCAGGGTCGCCTCGGTGATGGCGTCGGGGTCGTCGCCGCGCTTCTCAACGATGACGCGATAGCCGACCAGATCAAAGAGGCGGCGGTAGCTGCCGGTGGCCTTCTTGACCAGCAGCTCAAAGGAGGCCTCCGCGCCCTCAAACGAGTAGCCCTCGTGCTCCAGCTGGGCGACCTGCTGCAAGATGGCCTTGGTCTCCGGGCTGCTCTTTTGCAGATTGAGATTGTCCTTCTGCACCTTTTCCAGAATGGTGGACGCGCCGGACAATTCGCTGACTAAAATCCGGCGCTCGTTGCCGACCAGTTCCGGGCTCAGGTGCTCGTAGGTCTCCGGGTTCTTCCGCAGGGCGTCCACGTGCAGGCCCGCCTTGTGGGCGAACGCCGACCGCCCGACGTAGGCGGCGGAGGATTTCGGCGGGACGTTGGCGATCTCGTCCACGTAGTTGGCCATGTCGGTGAGTTCGGCCATGTGCCCGGCGCAGGAGAGATCATAGCCCAGTTTCAGTCCCAGGGAGGGGATGATGCTGGTGAGGTTGGCATTGCCGGTGCGCTCCCCCAGCCCATTGACCGTGCCCTGGACCTGGATGCAGCCGACCTGGACGGCGGCGAGGGAGTTGGCGACGCCGCACTCGGCGTCGTTGTGCGTGTGGATGGCGAAGCGGCCCTGCGGGAAGCGGGCGATGACCTCCGCGACGATGCGGGCGACATCGTGGGGCAGCGTGCCGCCATTGGTGTCGCAGAGGGCGATCACGTCCACGCCGTTGTCCAATGCGGCTTGCAGGCACTGGGCCGAGTAGTCCGGGCTGCGCTTATAGCCGTCGAAGAAGTGCTCGGCGTCGTAGATGACCTCCCGGCCCTGCGACTTGAGGAATTGCGTCGTGTCAGCGATCATCGCCAGGTTTTCGTCCAGCGGCAGGCGCAGGGCCTCCGTCACCTGGAAGTCCCACGACTTGCCGACGAAGGTGATTACGGGAGTTTCGGCGTCGAGCAACTGGCGCAGCATCGGCTCGTCGGCGGCGGCTCGGTTCGCGCGGCGGGTGCTGCCGAAGGCGGCGAGCTTGGCGTGGTTAAGTTTGACGGACTTCATCCGCTCGAAGAAGTCTATGTCTTTGGGGTTGGAGCCGGGCCAGCCGCCCTCAATGTAGTCCACGCCGAAGGCGTCCAGGCGGCGGGCGATCTTGACCTTGTCCTCAACGCTGAAGGAGATGCCCTCGCCCTGCGAGCCGTCGCGCAGGGTGGTGTCATAGATGTCGATGTGGGTTCGTTTTTGCATTTTTTCCATTCCGGGTGATGCCCCCAGCCCCCAATTCTATGGGAGTCGGGGGAGGAGACAATGCGCGATGCCGTGCGGTCCGGCCCGACCGGGGCGGCACGCGCAGGGTGTCACCCGGTCGGGCGGATAATCATGATGCGAATGGCGATGTCCAGAGTTCGTTTTGGCATTTTCGTTTGATGGCACAGGGACGAGTGAGTGGCGAGCGGTTGAAACCGCTCGCTAGGCGGCTTCGCCGCGACCGTCCAGGGGACGGAAGAGACGCCCCCGGCGTCCCGTCCGCGAGGACGGTCAATCCGTAGCGAGTGGTTTTAACCGCTCGTCTGCGTCACATCAGTTATCATACCATCCGGAAGCCTTGCGGAGCCTGTCATGAATCGGAGGATGCATAACGATCCAGCAGGCGTTCCAGATGAGCCTTCGCCTGGGGCCACTCCTCGACGATGACGCTATAGTATACCGAATCGCGGACGAAACCGTCCGGCAGGATGCGGTGGCGGCGCAAAACGCCCTCACGGATGGCCCCGATGCGCTCCATGGCGCGCTGAGAGCGCTCGTTGCGGGCGTCGGTCTTGAGCTGGACTCGGATCAGGCCCAGGGTCTCGAAGGCGTGGCGGAGCAGCAGATACTTGCATTCCGTATTGATACGGGTTCGCTGGGCGGCGGGCGTCAGCCATGTCCAGCCGATCTCCAGTTGCCGATGTACGGGCACGATGTCCAGGAAGCGCGTACTGCCGACAATGGCGTTCGTCTCCTGGTCCATGATCGTGAACGGCAGGGAGGTCCCCCGCGCCTGCTCCGCCAGGGCGGCCCGCACGAGACCCTGCATATCGGCCAGCGCCTCCGGGCGCGCCACGGGCATATAGCGCCAGATGTCAGGATGGCGTCCGGCCTCCCACAAGCCAGCGGCATGGTCCGGCTCCATCGGGACGAGTCGGGCGCGCTGGCCCGTGAGTAGGATGGGCCGGAAGTCGATCACAGCGCCGCCTCGCCCTCCTCGCCGGTGCGGATGCGGATGGCGCGCTCAACCTCTGTGACGAAGACCTTGCCGTCGCCGATCTCGCCCGTGCGGGCGGCCTCCTCAATCGCGGCGACGGCCGCATCGGCGAGGTGGTCCGGGACGACCGTTTCGATCTTGATCTTGGGCAGCAGGTTGACGACGTAGGTGTTGCCCCGGTACTTCTCGGTGTGGCCGCGCTGGTGGCCGTAGCCGCGCACGTCGGTAACGGTCAGGCCGACGACGCCGACATCTTCCAGGGCGTCCTTGACATGATCGAGTCTCATGGGACGGATGATGGCCTCGATTTTTTGCATAAGATCGCCCCCCGCCCCCAATGCTGGGGGAGCCAGAGCGCAGGATCAGTCGTGCATGACAATCCCCGCGACTAAGTCGCCCATCTGGCGGCAGGTGACGTGGTTCCTGTGATCGGCTTCCATGATGTCGCGGGTGCGGTAGCCGCCTTGCAGAACGCGGGAGACGGCGTCCTCGACGTCGCGGGCGGCGGCCTCCGCGCCGAGCGAGTAGCGCAGGAGCAAGGCACCGGAGAGGATGGTGGCGAGCGGGTTGGCCTGGCCCGTCCCCGCGATGTCGGGTGCGCTGCCGTGCGAGGGTTCGTAAAGGCCGAACGTGCCGCCGTCCACCTTGCGCTCGCCCAGGGAGGCGGAGGGGAGCATCCCCAGGGAGCCGGTGAGCTGGGCGGCCTCGTCGCTGAGGATGTCGCCGAAGAGGTTCTCGGTGACGATCACATCGAAGGACTGCGGACGGCGGACCAGGTCCATCGCGCAGGCGTCCACCAGTTGGTGCGAAAGGATGACATCGGCATATTCTTTCGCCACCTCGGTGACGGTCTCGCGCCAGAGGCGGGAGGTCTCCAGGACGTTGGCCTTGTCCACGCTGAGGACGCGCCGGTTTGGGCGCACCTGCGCGGCGCGGAAGGCAACGTGGGCGATGCGGGTGATCTCGTCGCGGGTGTAGACGCAGGTGTCCAGCGCGCGGTCGCCGTCCCAGCCTTTGGGCTGGCCGAAGTAGAGGCCGCCGGTCAACTCGCGGACCACCAGGATGTCGAAGCCGCCCTCGACCAGATCGGCGCGCAGGGGACAGGCGGAGGCGAGGCTGGGGTAGAGGACGCAGGGGCGCAGGTTGGCGTACAGGCCCAGCTTCTGGCGCAGCGGCAGCAGCGCGCCGCGCTCCGGGCGCAGGTTGGGGTCGGGGATTTTGTCATACTTCGGGCCGCCGACCGCGCCCAGATACACGGCGTCGGCGCGCTGGGCGAGATCAAGCGTGTCCAGGGGCAATGGGTGGCCGGTGGCGTCGTAGGCCGCGCCGCCGACAAGGGCTTCGTGCAGGTCGAGGTGCAGGCCGTGCTTTTTGGCGGCGGCCTGCAAGACCTTGACGCCTTCGTGCATGATCTCCGGGCCGATGCCGTCGCCCGGTAATACCGCGATGGTGGGCATGATGGGTTCCTATCCGTCTTCCGCCGCCCGATGATACTGCGGCGTCCACTCGACAAAGCTCAGGGGCAGGCCGCGCCAGTAGTATTGGTACCGGGCGGACTGCCAGCCGGAATAAATCTCCTCCCAGCACAGTTGGCCGTAATGGGGCCGCATCGAATCTTCGACGAGCGGCTGCGAGACGCCCTGGTAGCGATAGTCTACGGAGATGCGGAGGCGATCCGGGGTGACATTGGGCAGGCCCTTGTGGACGAGGTGGCTGTGGAACAGCAGCACATCGCCCGCCTCGAAGTCCGATGCAGCCCAGGCGAAGGGAAGTGCCTCCGTGTCAATGCCCAAGCCGCCCGCGCCGAGCGCCCTGTGGACCGGGTAAAGGCCCTGCCGGTGTGAGCCGGGCAGGACGGCGAGGCTGCCCTGCTCCTGGGGGCAGTCGGCCAGCGGCATCCAGGCAGTCCAGGTCTCCGGCGTGCCCTGGATGTGAACGTAGTCCTGGTGCGCGGGCGTCGTGAACGCCGTCGCCTGCGGGAAGATGATGCGGGTGATGTTGCGGGCATGCGGCAGGGTCGGCTCGCCGAACAGCGTGTCCAGGACGGCGATCAGCGACGGGTGGTGCGCCAGGGCGTGGAAGTCTTCCAGCCGCATGACCCGGTCATACACGGCCATGAATGCCGGCTCCGGCTCGATGTGCCGGACGCCCGGCGCGGCGATGCCCTCCATCGGGTCCGCGCCCGGCGCGAGCCAGCCCGCCTCGGCACACAGGTCCAGTATCTGACGGCGCACATGCTGTAATGATGCGCGGTCAATCAGGCCGCGCAAGAATAGGTAGCCGTCCTCGCGCGCCCGTTGCCGCAATCCCTCCGGCTGTGTCAGCAGATCGTTTGAGATGACGAACCCGTTCATGGCGTCACAAGTCGTTTCTGAGAGTCCGCAAAAAATCGTTGAAGCCCATCTTGCGCCAGAAGGTCTGGGCGGCGGGGTTGGCGCGTACGACCTGGACCTCGATGCTCTCGATGCCGCGCGAGAGGAACCAGGCGCGCAGGCGCTCGTACAGGCGGCGGCCCAGACCCCGGCCCCGGAAATCGGCACGGACGCACAGGTCGGCGATGTAGCCGCACTCGCGCGTCAGCAGAGTCGGGCGCTGCATGATCTGGCCGAAGGTATAGCCGACGACCACCCCTTTCGTCTCGGCGACGTACACGGCGACGGTGTCACAGTCCAGCTGGCCCCGCAGGTAGGACAGGAACCAGTCGGCGGCCTGGGCGTTGGGCCGCAGGCGCGGCTCGGCGGCGGCGCTGGCCTGCTGCAATTCGCGCCACAGCCCCCCGATCTCCGGCAGGTCGCGCGCCGTCGCCTCGCGGATGAGGATGTCGGTCATGTCAGCATCAACGGTCGTATCAGCACATCAACGGTTGAAACCGTCGCTGATGGCGCTACGCGCCGAGTGTCCGCCTTCGCGGACACAAGAGGGGCCGGGCCTGTCTCCGCGAAGGCGGAGACTCGGCCGCAGGCCGGGAGCGGCGAATTCATTCGCTGGTCCGGTCAGTGGGACGGGTACTACACATGCTCCAACTGCCGCGCCGGCTCCGGACGGCCGGAGACACGGGCGATCTGCTTGTTGAGGGCCTGTAGGTACGCCTTGGCGCTGGCGACCACGATGTCCGTGTGGGCGGCGTGGCCGGTGTAGATCATGTCATCGGCCTTGATGCGGATGGTCACATCGGCCATCGCGTCAATGCCCTCGGTGACGCTCTGGACGGTGAACTCAATCAGGTCGTTGGGGACCTGGACAATGCGGTTGATGGCCCGGTACACGGCGTCCACGGGGCCGTTGCCGGTGTCGGCGTCCAGCAGGACGGCGCGGTTCTCGTGGCGCAGCTTGACGGTGGCGGTCGGGATGTTGTGGTCGCCGCACGTCACCTGCAGCTGCTCCAGCTCGTAAGTCTGCGGCACGGTGCTCACCTCGTCGCTGACGATGGCCTCCAAATCCTCGTCGTAGACGACCTTCTTGCTGTCGGCGACGCGCAGGAACCGCTCGTAGATTTTCTCGAAGTCGTCCCCATTGTGGAATGTGTAGCCCAACTCTTGCAGGCGGTGCTTGACGCCGGCGCGGCCGGAGCGGGCGCTTAGGATGATCCGGCTCTCGTTGATGCCGACCGTCTTCGGGTCAATGATCTCGTAGGTGGTGCGCTCCTTCAGCACACCATCTTGGTGGATGCCGGACGAGTGGGCGAAGGCGTTGGCCCCGACGATGGCCTTGTTGGGCTGGACCAAAATCCCGGTCATGGTGGAGATCATGCGGGAGGTCCGGTAGATCTCCTCGGTGCGAATGTTGGTCGTCAGGCCGTAGGCATCGCGGCGGGTGTGCAGCGCCATGACGACCTCCTCCAGAGACGTGTTGCCGGCGCGCTCGCCGATGCCGTTGATGGTGCATTCGATCTGGCGCGCCCCGGCGCGGGCGGCGGCGAGGGCGTTCGCCGTCGCCATGCCCAGGTCGTTGTGGCAGTGGGCGGAGAGGGTGATGTTCTCCGCGCCGGGGACGTGATTCAGGATGCCCGCGAACAGCGCGCCGTACTCCTCCGGGGACATATAACCGGTCGTATCCGGGACGTTAATCACGGTCGCGCCGGCTTTAATCACGGCCTCGATGACGCGATAGAGGTATTCGGGGTCGGCGCGGCCGCTGTCCTCCGTGAAATACTCGATGTCCGGGCAGCCGAGCGACCGGGCGTGCCGGACGGCGGCGACGCCGGTTTCCAGGGCCTGGTCGCGGGTCATCTTGAGCTTATGCTTCAGATGGCTCTCGCTGACGCCCAGGCCGGTGTGGATGCGGGGGCGTTTGGCCCCTTTCAGGGCGTCCCAGGCCACGTCAATGTCGCCGGGGCGGGCGCGGGTGAGGCCGCAGACCGTGACCTGGTCGCCCACCAGGGCTGCGATCCGGCTCACCGCCTCGAAGTCGCCGGGGCTGGAGATGGGGAAGCCGGCCTCGATGACGTCCACGCCGAGTTTTTCCAATTGCCGGGCGATCTCGACCTTCTCGTCGACGTTGAGCGACGCGCCCGGCGACTGCTCGCCGTCGCGCAGGGTGGTATCAAAGATGTGGACTCGGTTGGTGGACATGGCGTTGACCTTTCTCCGGCCGGACCTACCCCTGGCCGCAAGCGGCCTGTCCCCTCCCTGCCAGGGAAGGGGAAGACAGGAAGAGCCACAGCAAGTGCGACGGCCTTCCTCCGTCCCTTCCCTGACAGGGAAGAGACCGCCGCGAAGCGGCAGGGTGAGGTGCTTCGATCTACAACTCGATCTGGCGGACCTTGACTTCCTGCGTCTCCTGCTCCGGCTGGGTCTCCTGGACGACGTCGGACTTCTTGACCCAGGACATCAGGCCGCGCAGCTGCCGGCCGACCGCCTCAATCTGGGAGGCGTTGTCCTGGGCGGCCAGGGCGTTGAAGGAGGGGCGGTTGGCCTTGTTCTCCAGAATCCACTCCTTGGCGAAGTTGCCGGTCTGAATTTCCTTCAAAATCTTCGCCATCTCGGCCTTGGTGTCGTCGTTGACGATGCGCGGGCCGCGCGTCATGTCGCCGTACTGGGCGGTGTCAGAGATGGAGTAGCGCATCCCGGCGATGCCGGCCTCGTACATCAGGTCCACGATCAGCTTCAATTCGTGCAGGCATTCGAAGTAGGCGATCTCCGGCTGGTAGCCGGCGTTGACCAGCGTTTCAAAGCCGGCCTTGACCAACGCCGTCGTGCCGCCGCAGAGGACGGCCTGCTCGCCGAAGAGATCGGTCTCGGTCTCCTCCTTGAAGGTGGTCTCCAGGACGCCCGCGCGCGTGCCGCCGATGCCCTTGGCCCAGGCGAGGGCCAGCTGCTTGGCCTGCCCCGTCGCGTCCTGGGCGACGGCGATGAGACACGGGACGCCCTTGCCCTCCTGGTAGATGCGCCGGACCAGGTGGCCGGGGCCTTTGGGGGCGACCATGAAGGCGTCCACACCGGGCGGCGGCACGATCTGGTCGAAGTGGATGTTGAAGCCGTGCCCGAACGCGATGGCGTTGCCGCGCTCCAAATGGGGCGCGATGTGCTCTTTGAAGAGGTCGGCCTGGAACTCGTCGTTGACCAGGATCATGATGATGTCCGCCTCTTTGGCGGCCTCGTCCACGGTCTTGACGGCCAGGCCCGCCTCCTCGGCCTTGCTCCACGACTTGGAGCCGGGGCGCAGGCCGACGCGCACGTCCATCCCGCTGTCGTGCAGGTTGAGCGCGTGCGCGTGCCCCTGCGAGCCGTAGCCGATGACGGCGATCTTCTTGTCCCGCAGGATGTTCAGGTCGGCGTCGTTGTCGTAATAAACCTTAGCAGGCATATGTGTCATCTCCTATTTGTGCTATATTGCAGAAAGTTGTCCAAATTTCGTGGTACGCGACGCGCGTACACGCCTGATGTCACGAGGACAAGGTCAGACTTGTTGCCGTAAAATTGGTAGCAACGGCTTGTGTAGTCCTGTCCCCGCACTCGGTCAGGGAAGCCTAACGGTTGGAACTCAGTCAGCAGGCACTCAACCTCGTCGCAGCCTTGCGACTGCCGGAGCCGGCGCCCATTCCATGTAGTCCCACAAGACCATTTGAAAAATGAACTCGGACACCTTAGCATTCTGCCAGACAAGTTGGCTAGGCTTGCCAAGCTCGGAGTCACATCCATTCAGATCAACGTAGACGGGCGGGTCCTCTTCCTTTAGATCTTTGGTATGTACTCCCCAGGTCTCTACATACTGATTTTCTGCCCAGAACACCAACAGGTTCTGGACGATAAAGACTCGATGAGGCTCAACGAGCGGATGATTGTATTTCGCTAAACGCCGACCAGCGAACCGGTACGCTTCTCGTAGCGATACAGGCAACTTATTGCCTAATTCTTGCTCGACCTTGTCAAGTTCAAATTCGAAGTAGCCAGTTTGCTTGCCAAAGGATTGACACCATGCCTCCGGCCATCCTTCCAGCAGCGGCCACAATCGCTGCCGATGGGCAAGGCGGGCGGCGAATTGTTGGGCATCGGACATGGCGATCAGCCGGGCAGAACGGGGACGAGCAGGATTTTCAGATGTTCGTGGTCCTCGATGTCGTTTTCGGCCTCCGCCAGACGCCCATAATAGTCATAGGAGCGGATGTCATCACGGTCGGGCTGAACGACGACCTCCCACCAGTCATCTCCCGTGTGACGGATGCCGGTCTCAATCACGTTGAGGCGGTAATCCGCCGGCTGGTACGGTTCCAGATAACGCCGGACCGTCTCAATCACCTGCTGCTTTTCGTCAACCATAATCCACCCCAAGCAATCGAAACAATGCAGCGGCATCACGCATCGCGTCGCGGGCAATCGCCGCATCCAGAGTGCGTCGCTGATAGTCGGCGACGATTCGCGCCGCGTAGAGGCGCCGGATAATGGCGATACAGTCGGCTTTCGCTTTGGCCTCAAGCGGCAGGTGCAGTTTGATCAGTTTCGGCATCCCTTTGTGATTGGGCGTCTCCTGCTGGTCGCCGAATGCCACCCCATTCGCGGCTAACTCATGCGCCAAGACGCTGAACGCCGCATAATAGAAGCGGCTCACGCAGCTACGATAGCGCCCCGTCTGATACAGTTCACGCGCCGCCTGGAAGCTGTCAACGCCGATCTCCTGCCATGTCGCCAAGATTCTCGCCCTCCCTGGTGCGCCGTCTCAGGACGCGCGGTTCATCCAGTCCGGGACGTCGGGCAGGAGAACGACATGGGCGTTGTCCAGCTTTTTCAGGTCGCGCTCCACCTTCTCCACGCGGGCGTTATACTCGGCGGGGTTGAGGCTGCTGCGCTGGGAACTGACGATCACGTACCACCAGCGCCCCTCCTTGTGCGTGACGTCGGGGAGTACGTCCAGCGTGTGGTCGGCGGGCTGATACGGCGCGAGGCGCTCCTCGACGAGGCGGACGATCTCCTGCGCCGTCCGTTCCGGCGTCGTTGTCTTGTTCATGGCTGCACCCATAATTGCCTGTGAGCCTCAGACTTTTCCTTCTTTTTCCTTGCGTCCCCGCGCGCCGTACCAGGCCGTCCCGAGTCCGGCGGCAATCCCCACCACGACGAACAGGGCCAGGTTGACGAGCAGGTTCTTGACCGTATCCAAGCCCAGGCGGTCGGTGATAGCATTGTAGACCGTCCAGAGGGCGTAGTTGCCGACGCCGACGAGCAGGCCGACCGCCAGGCCCCTCCTCAGCCGCTTGGCGGCCGCGCCCCAGAGCAGGCCGATGGCCGGGGCGGCGATCAGGACGGCCAGCATGAGCAGGTTCGCCTCGTGCTCGGTGATGAGTTCGCGTTCCAAGATCGCTCTCCGGCCCCCGATCCTGGGGGAGTGAGACAGGTCAGATGCCCCGCATCCCGCGCGCCATGGCGATGCGGCCCGTGCGGACCAGCTCGCGGATGCCGTAAGGCTCCAAGAGTTTCTCGAAGGCGTCAATCTTGTCGCCGCCGCCGGTCAACTCGATCACGAAGGTCTTCTCGGACATGTCAATGACGCGGCCCCGGAAGACCTCGATGAGCTGCAGCAGGGCCGTGCGGTCCTTGACCTCGGCGTTGACTTTGATCAGGGCCAGCTCGCGGGCGATGATCGGGATGCCCACGTAGTCCTGCACCTTGCTGACGTCGATCAGCTTGTGCAGCTGCTTGGTGATCTGCTCGACCTCCTGCTCGTCGCCGTTGACCACCAGGGTCATACGCGAGACCTCCGGGTTCTCGGTGATGGAGACGGCCAGGCTCTCGATGTTGTAGCCCCGGCGCGAGAACAGGCCGGCGACGCGGGCGAGGACGCCGGGCTTGTTGTCCACGAGGACGGTAATGGTGTGCTGTGATTGCATAAACGTTGCTATGAGGCGGCCCCCCCCGCCCCCAATTCTGGGGGAGCCGGAGCGGGCTTGATTGCGCCGAAGGCGGCGAAGGCGTTGTTCTTATGTAGGACGTCCACCTGCGTGAAGCCGACCTCGCGCAGCAGGTCGGTCTGGAACAGGAGCGGGCGCGGCGTGTCTTCCTGCTCCACATACGCGAAGACGTGATCCCGGTACGCCTCGCCCTTCAGGCCGGTCAGATAATCGCCCCAGCGGGCCTGCATCATCTCCTGGATGGCCGGGTGGGCGTGGGCGAGGTGGTCGGCTATCCAGAGGGAGCCGCCGGGCTTGAGGGCGTGGTACAGTTTCTCGAAGACCGCGCGCCATTCGTCATCCCCCCGCAGGTGGTGCAGGACCATGGCGGCCAGGATGATGTCGAACTGGGGCGCGCCCAGCTCGATGTCGCGGACGTCGCCCTGCATCATGCGGACGTGCCGGCCCCCGGCGTCGGCGACGCGGGCGCGGGCGCGCTCCAGCATCGGGCGGCTCAGGTCGAGCAGGGTGACGGCCATGTGCGGGACGTATTGCAGCATCTTGAGCGTGTAGTTGCCCGCGCCGCAGCCCACGTCGAGCATGTTGGCCGCGTCAGGGTTGGTGCGCGCAGCGGCCTGGGCGACCGATTCCATGACAAGCGGGGCGTCCATCGTCGCGGTCTGGCCGGTCTCCAAATTGGAGAACCGCTCCACATCGTTGTCGAAGCGCTCACGGATCTGTTCGGGCGTGGATTTGACTGTCATCGCCCCGCCCCCAGGTTCGGCTGGCTGCCGCCCACATAGACCTGCCAGCGGCCCGGCTCCAGCGTCCGCTCGCCCTGGGCGTTCACCAAACGCCGCTGCTCCGGCGTCAGGGTGAAAGAGACCGTCTTACGCTGGTGCGGGGCCAGGTGGACGCGCTGGAAGCCCGCCAGTTGCAGGCGCGGCATGGGCTGACCGGGCGCAATCATGCGCGCCGAATCGGGCCGTGCGGCGTCCGCGCGCAGGTACAGCTGCGCCACCTCGTCGCCCGACCGCGCGCCGACGTTCTCCACCTGCGCCGTTATGGTCACGGATCGATCCTGGTCCATCTTGGGCGGGATGTTCAGGTGGCTGTAGGCGAAGCGCGTGTAGCTGAGGCCGTAGCCGAACGGGTACAGCGGCGTCCCCGTGAAGTAGCGGTAGGTGCGCCCCTTCATGGCGTAGTCCCGGAACGGGGGCAGCTGGTCCACGCCCTTGTAGAACGTCACCGGCAGGCGGCCCGCCGGGTTGTAGTCGCCGAACAGGACATCGGCCACCGCGTCACCCCCCTCCTCACCGGGATACCAGGCCTCCATGATCGCCGGCAGGTGGGCATTCGCCCAGTTGACCGACAGCGCGCTGCCATTCATCAGCACCAGCACGATGGGCTTCTTCGTCGCGTACAGGGCCTGGAGCAGTCTCTGCTGGATGGCAGGCAGGTTAAGGTCCGTGCGGTCGCCGTTGCCGTTGGTCCCCTCCTCGCCCTCCAACTGGGACGAAATGCCGCCGACGAAGATCACGGCGTCGGCGCGCCGGGCCGCCGCGACGGCGTCGGAGAACGCCGCCTGCCCCGGCTCCTTCCACAGCAGCGTGACCTCGGCCTCGCCCTCGGCCTGGAAGTATTCCAGCCGGATCGGGACGGCCTGCCCCGCCTTCAGGGTCAGCGTGGCGGAGCGGTCCTGCGCCGGGTGGACTCCCCAGTCGTCAATCACCCTCTTGTTGTTCACGTACAGGCGGAAGCCGTCGTCGCCGCGCACGCCCAGCGTGTATTCGCCGTCGCGCGGGGCAAGCAACTCGCCGGTCCAGCGGACGGAGTAATGGTACTGCGACAGTCCATTGACGGGGCCGCGGCCCGACCAGTTGAAGCGCACCTGCGTGTCCCGCCGCACGGCCACCGGCGTTCCGGCCAGGTCCTCGCCCTGGAAGTACTCGCCGCGCAGGCCCGGCTTGCCGCCATTGCGGAGAGCGGACGCGGGGACCGGCGCGAGGTCGGTGGCCGCCGTCAGGCCGCTGCCCTGGACATACTCAATGCGGGTCTGGCCGCCCAGCTTCTTTTGGAGTCCCTCCAGCACCGTCACTTCATGGTGCGACGAGCCGCTGTAGTTGCCTCGCAAGACGCCCATGTCATCGGCGTTAGGGCCGATCACGGCGAGGGACTTGATGCTCCGGCGGAGCGGCAGGAAGTTTCTTTGGTTCTTGAGCAGGACGATGGACTCGCGCGCCGCGCGCAGGGCCAGCCGGCGGTGCTCAGGACCGTCAATGACGCTGTCCGGGATGCGAGAATAAGGCACCTGCGATGGCGGGTCGAACATCCCCAGCTTCATGCGCGCGGTGAACAGGCGCTTGACCGAGCGGTCAATCTCCGCCTCGGTGATGAGGCCCTGCTGGACGGCGTTGGGCAGCCGATTGTATTCGCCACCGCAATCGAGGTCGCAGCCGGCCTTGACGGCGAGGGCGTCGGCCTCCTCCTGGGACTTGGCGTAGTGGTGGCCGCCGTAGATGTCGCCGATGGCCCCGCAGTCGGAGACCACGTAGCCGTCGAAGCCCCAGCGTTCGCGCAGGTTGGTCTGCAAGAGCAGCGGGCTGGCGTTGTCCGGCACGCCGTCCAGACTGCTGTAGGCACCCATGACGCTCTGGGCGTGCGCCTGGGTGACGGTGGCCTGGAAGGCCGGCAGGTAGGTGTCGTACAGGTCGTAGTCCGAGACCACGGCATCAAACCGGTGACGCTCCGGCTCCGGGCCGCTGTGGACGGCGAAGTGCTTGGGCGTGGCGATGACCTTGAAGTATTTCGGATCGCCGCCCTGCAAGCCCTTCACATAGGTGGTGCCGAACCGGGCCGTCAGGTACGGGTCCTCGCCGTAGGTCTCCTGGCCCCGGCCCCAGCGCGGGTCGCGGAAGATGTTGATGTTGGGCGCGAAGAAGGTCAGCCCGTGGAAGCCCTGCGGCTTGCCGGCCCCGCCGGTTCGGTTCCACCAGGCGCGATCCTCATCGGAGATGGCATTGGCGACCTCCGACTCCAGCTCCAGGTCAAAGGTGCTGGCGAGGCCCATCGGCTCCGGGAACACGGTGGCGGGGCTGACGGCGTCACCGTGCAGGCACTCGCTCCACCAGTAGTAGGCGGGGATGCCCAGCCGTGGGATGGCGGGCGCGTCCGTCCCCATCTGCCCGGCCTTTTCTTGTAGGGTCAGCCGCGAGACCAGATCATCCACCCGCTGCGCGACGGGCAGGTTCGGGTTCTGGAACGGATACGTCGTCTGGGCCGAGGCCGGTTTGGCAATCAGCAGCGCCGCCCCCAGCCCCACGATCAGTGCGGCCATGTGTCCATGTGTCTTCTTCGTCATCATGTCCTCAGCGCATCCTCGGCGTTGGAAACGCCGGGCTATTCTCCAGCGAAGGAAAGTCCCTGCGGGACTGAAGAGGGGGCCGCCGCCCCGGATCACGCAAGGCCGAGGCCGAACCATTGCCTCCACTGCCGCGCATTCCTGCCGTCCGGGTCCAGGCCGCTTCCCGCATCATTCAGGAACGGCATCATCTGCCACCACTCGTTGCCGGGACAGCCGAGGAGACTATGACGCTCGGTGAAATCCCTGAAGTTGTCCCCCAATCGGCAGCCGTGCCCCTCGCCGCCGTCGTGGCTCAAGTATACAACAGGCGCGTCCAGAACAACACTCAGATCAAACGCCAAGACGTCGCCGTTTGCCACTTGGCAAAGCCAAGTTTGTTGTGCCAGACGAGATCATATAGATCATCTTGGTTGATGAAGGCAACCTCAACCCAATTTCTTCTCGACTCTTCGGCCTGCAACAACCTTTGCAGACCCCATGAGCCATCACCGCTAAATATCTCCTTCAATTCAGTAGGCGGCTCCTGGTCGTCAGGCAGAAACCAGTACATTTCCACATGAGCTGAGAACTCCAAAAGAGCCGCACGAAATGACGAAGGCAACTCAATGCCCAGAGTTTTCTCAGCCGCCGCAACTTCGTCAGGGGTAGCAGGCGGAGCAACGGTGAGAGATTGGTTGTCTCCACCCAATCTCTCGCACGCCGCTATCGCCGCCTGCCAGCGCTCCACCCATCGGGAATAGTCCGCCGTCATACCCTACTACTCCCGTTCGCCGACGGGGACGGGGGTTTTCTCGTCCTCGCGGGCGGGGCGGGTCTCGTCGTCGGGCATGTAGGTTTCGGAGGCCATGTAGCTGTCCAGCGGGACCATGTCCGGGGGGCGCTGGACGACCATGTCCTTGATGGTGCCGCCGGACTTGATCATCGGGTAGACGTTCTCCTCCTTGACGATGCGGAAGTCCAGCACGGTCGGGCGGTCGGTGATCGTCATGGCCTCTTCCAAAGCGGCCTTGACGCCGGAGGGATGGAAGCATCGGATGGCGTGCGCTCCGTAGGCCTCGGCCAACTTCACGAAGTCCGGCGAGGCCTCCAGGTCCACCTGCGAGTAGTTGGACTGGTGGAACAGCTCCTGCCACTGGCGCACCATGCCCAGATACTGATTGTTCAGGATGCAGACCTTGATCGGCAATTTGTAGACCGTCGCCACCATCAGCTCCTGAATGCACATCTGGATGGAGCCGTCGCCGGTGACGCAGAAGACGGGCGCGTCGGGCCGGGCGAACTGCGCGCCGATGGCGGCGGGCAGGCCGAAGCCCATCGTGCCCAGGCCGCCTGACGTAACGAACTGGCGCGGGCGGCGGCATTTGTAGAATTGGGCGGCCCACATCTGGTGCTGGCCGACATCCGTGACGACGATGCCGTTATGATCGGAGACCTCGCCGATCTGCTCGATGACGTACTGGCCGTGCAGGACGCCATCATGCGGGTAGTGCAGCGGGTAGTCCTGCTTCCACTGGACGACGCGGGCGTTCCAATCCGGGTGCTGGGCCGGCCTGACGACCTTCGCCAGCTCGGTCAGGATGGACTTGACATCGCCGACGATGGGCACGTCGGGCGTGAGCACCTTGCCGATCTCGGCGGGGTCAATGTCAATGTGGATGATCTGGGCGCGCGGAACCCACTCGTCGGCCTTGCCGGTCACGCGGTCGTCGAAGCGCGCGCCGACGGCGATCAGCAGGTCGCACTCGGAGACGGCGTAGTTGGCGTAGGCCGTGCCATGCATCCCCAGCATCCCCAGCGACAGAGGGTGAGTCTCCGGGAACGCGCCCAGGCCCTTCAGCGTGGTCGTGACGGGCGTGTCAATGCGCTCGGCCAGTTCCAGTATCTCATTCTCCGCGCCGGAGTAGACCGCGCCGCCGCCGACATAGAGAATGGGGCGCTCGGCCTGGGCGATCAATTCGGCGGCCTTCTTGATCTGGCCGACATGGCCGCGCGTGGTGGGCCTGTAGGTCGGAATCTCGACCCCCTCGACCGGGGTGTAGTCGAACTGGCGCTCCGCCACATCGCGCGGGATGTCGATCAGCACGGGGCCGGGGCGGCCGGAGCGGGCGATGTGAAACGCCTCGGCGATGATCCCCGGCAGCTTGGTCACGTCCCGCACCAGCCAGTTGTGCTTGGTGATGGGCATGGTGATGCCGGTGATGTCGGCCTCTTGAAAAGCGTCGGTGCCGATGGCGTGCGTCCTGACCTGGCCGGTGATGGCGACGATGGGGACGGAGTCCATCATGGCGTCAGTCAGGGGCGTGACCAGGTTGGTCGCGCCCGGCCCCGACGTGGCGAGGCAGACGCCGACCTTGCCCGTGGCGAGGGCATAGCCCTCGGCCATGTGGCCCGCGCCCTGCTCGTGGCGGACCAGGACGTGCTTGATCTCCGGGAACTGGGTCAGCGTGTCATAGATGGGGATGACCGCGCCGCCGGGGTAGCCGAAGATGGTGTCCACGCCCTCGCGCTTCAGGCATTCCAGAAGCGCCTGACTGCCGGTGAGTTTCATGATGCGAGTTCCTTCCCGAATGGCCCCCGCCCCCAACATTGGGAGAGAAGGGCCGTCCAACGTTCTCAGCGACGAAAAAGATCAGCCAACAATGCCAAAAAGCCCCCCGTCCGCAGGCAAGGGACGAGAGGCTTTTCCAAAAAGCATCACGCGGTACCACCCTTGTTCGGAGAGCACGGCCGCTCACGACGGAGGGGCGATGTTCCGCACTTGGAGCGCGATCACGGGCGCGAACCGGGAAGCCCTACTTGGCTGACTGGCTCAGGTTCAGGCTTCCTGCTCGGAGGGGAGAATTCGCGCGCCCCGCTGCCGTCTCGCACCACCCGACGGCTCTCTGCAAGCTTCGCGCACGGACCATTTCCTCGTCACTGCATTTCACATCTTCAGTTGTGCCGGAGAGTATACCTGCAACCGATGTGGATTGTCAAGCCTCCCCCACATTCTTTGTACCGCACCTTTGCGGGTACGATCGCATTCTTGACAGCGCCAGAGTGCAGTGCTATACTGAGGAACCATGGCAGGCTCTCCACAGCAGCGCCGAAGACTTGCAGCGACAAGCGGGCCGCTGTTGATCTGCATCGCCGCCCTCAGCCTCCTCATTGGGCCTCGGCCGACAGCAGGCGCAGCCACGACAGTGCCACCCCGGCGAGTGGCGGGGGTGGTCGCGCAAGGTCCATTCACGCTGCTGGCCGTGACACGTGCCTCGCCAGCAGGATTTCTGACGCCGCCTCCAGCAGCCCTCCCCCCGCCTAGAGGGGCGTTCAACGTTCCGGTCATGGCGGTCGGGAGCGGGACCGGCATCTGGATCGGCGTCCGGGGCGGGATCGGGTTCAAGACGCTTCGATTCCCGGCTGACGGTCTTCGCCACCAGTACCCCTTCGGCGACGCGATGCTGGTGGTGGATGAGTCACACACGCAGGGGTATTCCATCGGGTGGTATGGCCGGGACGGCGTCTCCCTGCTGCCGGAATGGAAGCACCCCTACGCGGCCCAGGGCGGTCCGGCGCTCACGTCCGCAGGCCGAACAATCCGATTCACGGTGTCACTCATTCCGGTCCATCTGTCGCGCTGGTTCCAGGTCACGGCGCAACCCCTCTCGGCGAGCGGCCACCCCTTAAGCCGCCCGGTCAGCCTGGTCTGCCAGCCGGTCAGCCCGACGACCCTGTTCGCGCAGATACCCGATGGCTACAACGCGGCCACGCGGCAATTTCGGGTGACAATCAAGACGATCAACCGCCCCGGCGGGGCGACATGGCAGTTGGCTGGCCTGCCGACGTCGGTGCGAAACGGCCCGGACCGCCTTCCTCCCATCGTGGCTGTCGGGTACGGCCCGATGGCGATCCGTGCCGCCGCCGCCGAGGCGGAGGACTTCAGCGGCTACCCGGACTTCTTCAACCGGCACCCGGACCGGGACGCCGGGGGCGGGTGGGCATTCACCGGGCTAGCCAGTCTGGATCAACACGGGTGGACCGGCGTTCCCACGATTCGCGTCCTACTCACGTACGATAACACGTCGCCGGATTTCTGGAATCAGAACTGGCTGATCGATCTCAACCGCGTGATTCCCCAATGGGGTGTGACAACATCGAACGCCGCGAGGGGATCGCCGCTCGCCTCGTTGCCCGCTTACAATCCGCAAAACCTCACACCTGGCACGACATGGCTGGCGCGGGACTGGGAGGCGGGCGTAGCCTATCCGGGGCAGCAGCATTGGATCAGAATTGAGGGAGCAATGTTGCGCTCGGCGTTCCGCACCGAGACCGTGACCTTTCACGACGCCGAGATCGTCCGCGATGCGGCATCCGGCGGGGATCGCGTGGTCTGGCGGCACCCTGAGACACAGACGACGCCGTCGGGCATTACGCTGACGGTGCTGAACGCGCGCCCCGGGGTGTCCGACACGCCAGCCTCGCCGTCCGGCAACCCGCCCTGGCGCTTCAACGACGGCAGCGCCGAGTTGCTTCTGGCGTGGCACCTGCCGCCGGGCATCGTATCCCAGGAGCACGCCGCACTGAATGCGCCGCGCGAGGCTCAAGGGTTGGAGACGGTGGGGGCGCTCAAGTCGGAGTGGGACATCTCCCGTCCGCTGGCTTGGAGTGCGCTCTCCGTGCCGGGCGAGTCAGACACGCAGGCGCTGGCGCGGGGCGGTAGCACTCCCGTCCGTCTTTCCATCACGTCGTCCGCACCGCCGATCCTCCGGGCGCCTCTGCACGAGGGCCTCAACGCGCTTTACCCCGCCCCACTGCCGTCTCACCTGAAAACCATCACGGTTCAGGTCACGCTCCGAGAGCAACAGGAGCGGCATCCGTTTCGCCTGCTGGTACCCGTGCGCGCCTCCTTTCCGCCTGGATGGAACCCGGACGTGGCGGACAGCCGCTTCCGCTTCCGCTAAAGCCACAGTCGTTCTCCG
Source organism: Armatimonadota bacterium (assembly GCA_019239955.1). Lineage (GTDB taxonomy): Bacteria > Armatimonadota > Armatimonadia > Armatimonadales > Capsulimonadaceae > JAFAZD01. Next base: position 73,020 of record JAFAZD010000289.1, read on the forward strand.
ACTCCAGGTGATGTGTTTGAAGTGGGCCAGCCGAATTCCGTCCACCGGCTTGACAGCCTCGGAACCGCCTGCCATACTGCGGCTATACACGATCTGTTAGGACTGTCGGCACTGCTGCTGGCGCTGCAGTGGCTGCCATTGGGGTTGTCGCGGCCTCGCGGAAGCCGCCCCCGGCGAAGCCAAAGGCCAAAGGGAAGCCGAAGCCTATCCTCAAAGGCCGGCTGGTGCGGCTCATCCCCACGCAGGTGACGATCTCCTATTCCTTCAAGAACAAGAAGACGGGCAAGATCATCCCGATGAGAACGACCAGCAAGCCCCTGGTGCTGAAAGTGGTGAAGCCGGCCAAAGGCAAGCCGCGCCTTGACAAATCACGGCGGAGACGCTAAAGTATCGCCATGTCAAACGCGGAACAGATCACGCAGGACGTGATCGAGAAGTATCAGAGATTTGTGAACCCGACGCAGGTGGCACTGCTCAAGATCGGTGGGTACGACCACATCGAACACCGGGCGGAGGGCGTCGTCGTCACCGACCTGGACGGCAATGAATATCTGGACTGCCTAGGCGGGTACGGGATTTTCTCGCTGGGGCACCGGCACCCGAAGGTCGTTGAGGCCGTCAAGCGGCAGCTGGACCTGATGCCGCTGGCGTCCAAGACGTTCCTGAACAAGCCGCTGGCCGACCTGTGCGCGCGGCTGGCGGAGATCGCGCCGGGGGATTTGCAGTACGCCTTCCTCTGCAATTCGGGCACGGAGGCGGTGGAGGGGGCGCTGAAGATCGCGCGCATGGCGACGGGCAGGACGGACTGCATCGCCACGGTGGGCGCCTACCACGGCAAGACGCTGGGGTCGCTGTCGGCGACCGGGCGCGAGTTGTATCGCAAGCCCTTCGCGCCGATGGTGCCGGGCTTCTCGCACGTCCCCTGGAACGACGCCGCCGCGATTGAGGACGCCATCACGGAGAACACGGCGGCGGTGATCGTCGAGCCGGTGCAGGGCGAGGGCGGCATCCAGGTGCCGTCGGACGACTATCTGCCCCGGGTGCAGGACATCTGCCGCCGGCGGGGCGTGCTGCTGATCGCCGATGAGGTTCAGACGGGGCTGGGGCGGACGGGGAAGATGTTCGCCGTGGAGCACTGGGGGGTGACGCCGGACATCATGACGCTCGCCAAGGCGCTGGGCGGCGGCGTAATGCCCGTCGGCGCATTTTTGGCGACGCCGGACATCTGGGAGAAGGTGTTTCACGAGAACCCCTTCATCCACACCAGCACGTTCGGCGGCGGCGAATTGGCCTGCGCGGCGGCACTGGCGGCTTTAGACGTGACCCTGACAGAAGACCTGCCCCGGCGGGCCGCCGAGAACGGGGCCTATTTTTTGGAGGGCCTGCGGCGGACACAGGCCGCGCACCCGAACGTCTTGCAGGAGGCGCGCGGGCTGGGCCTGATGCTGGGCGTGGAGTTCACGGACAGCGACATCGGGAAATTGGTCATCGGCACGATGGTGCATCGGGGCGTCATCGCCGCCTACACACTCAACAACCCCAAGGTCATCCGATTCGAGCCGCCTTTGATCATCACCCGCGCCCAAATTGACCAGGTGCTGGAGGTCTTTGAGGCGGGCATCCAGGACGCGCTGGCCCTGCTGGGGGACCTGATCGAGTAGGCCACAGGGCAAGCCGTAGGGGCGACCCGCCGGGTCGCCCTACACCGCAGGACTTTCCGCCATGCCCCTGCTCACGGCCGAGTTCCTGCCAGCACCGTGACGGAATGCTCCGGCAGGCGCAGGCTGTCCAACTGTCCTGCCGGAATGCCGGTTCGCGCGTAGCCCGCCTCCGAGACTTCGTGCCGCGCCAGCGTCTCCCTCCCTGTCCCCCACCCTGTCAGTCGCACGGTCTGCGGCGCGTCTGAACGGTTGACGAGCAGGAGTGCATGACGGCTGCCGTTCCTGACGGCGTAGGCGACCACAGACTTCGGGTCACTGGTCGTCGCCTGTACCACGTCGCCGATCAGGAACGTGTTGAACAGGTGGAAGGCGTAGGCACCGGGGCGGAGGTGGTCATCCAGGTCGGTCTTGCCGTAGACGCCGTCCTTGTCGTTCCAGGCCGCCGTGGCGTCCGCGCCGTGAATGATCGCCGAGACCAGTGAGAGGGCGTCAAACACCGCGCCCTTGTTGTTCGCCATGCGCGGGTCGCGCGTCTCCCAGGTCCAACTGATGTTGTATTCGTCCAGGAAGGCCGGGATGGGGCGGCGGGGGCTTTCCGACTTCAGGAGGCCCACGATGGTCCGGGTCAAGCCGCCGTAGCCATCGGCGCGGTCATAAACGGCCTGGTCGGGGTCGTCCTTGCTGCCGCTGACGTAGCCGTGATACGAGAAGAAGTCCAGGTGTGGCAGGGCCGCGCGGACGAAGCGGCGGTCGAAATCGGTCTGCCAGGGGTTCTCGGCGGCGGGGCCGCCGACCTTGATGGTCGGGTCCACCCGCTTCATGGCGACGGCGCAGCGGGTGTAGATGTCGGCCAGCTCGTCCAGGCGGTCCGGCTTGGCGGGGTCCTTCAAAGGGCCGTTGCCATTGTCGGCGTGAAAGTCCTTGTAGTAGCGTCCGTCCTGCTCATTGGTGACTTCCCAGTAGGCCACGCGGCGTCCGATGTCCTTGTTGACGATCTTGACCAGATCGGCGCAGAAGCGGGCGAAGGCGTCCTTCTGGTCGTTGTCCAGAAATCCGTCGCCGTCCCGGTCCATCCAGGCGGGCCAGCCGGGGATGTTGACCATCAGCGCCGGGTGGTACGGATAGATGCCCTGCAAATCCCGCCTGATCTTGGCGGCGTCCCAGGTTTGGTGCGCGTAGTCAATCCATCCCTGCCCGCTCTTGTGCGAGTCCTCGATCATGCCCCAGCCGTGAAAACGGACCAGGCCCGGACGCATGTAGGCCATGTTGGCGTTGTAGGCGGCGCTCGTCCCGTTGGCGGGGTCGAGGCCAGCGGGACCGTTGAGGCCGTAGGCGAGCGCGCCGGCATGGGCGATGACGGTCTGCCACTGGACCGTCACCGTGATCGGCGCGCTGTCGGCACGGCACAGCGCCGGGAGGAGCAAAAATAACACAGGGAGCCAAAAGCGCCAGCGAATGAATTCGCCGCTCCGGGCGAGGACGCCGAGTCTCCGCCTGCGCGGAGACGTTTCTCTGTCCGCGCAGGTGGACAATCGGCCGCAGGCCATGAGCGGCGAATTCATTCGCTGACTCCTCATCTCTGGACTCCTCATGCGCTATCTCCTCTCCAGCGTCATTCGCATCCCGTGCTTGGGGCGCAGAGTGATGATGGGTTCCGTGACGACGGGATGGCCGGGGACGAGCCGGGGACGCCAGCGCGCGGCGAGAGTCGCCAGCAGCAGGATGCCTTCCATCCAGGCGAACTGCTCGCCAATGCAGGTGCGCGGGCCGCCGCCGAAGGGGAAGTAGGCGAACTTGGGGCGCGACGCCTCGGCGTCGGGCGTCCAGCGGTCGGGGTCAAAGCGCAGGGGGTCGGGGAACCAGCGCGGGTCCACCTGCGTGACGACCTGAGCGAGAATGATGATGCCCCCGGCGGGGACGACGTACTCGCCCACGGGATAGTCGGCGAGGACGCGGCGGCCGATGATCCAGGCGGGCGGGTAGAGGCGCATGGACTCCGCGAGGACGGCACGCGTGTAGGGCAGGCGGGGCAGGTCGTCCACGGTGGGGACGCGGCCCGTCAGCGCCGCGTCCAGCTCGTCGTGCAGCCGCGCCTCGGCGTCCGGATTCTGGGACAGCAGGTACCAGGTCCAGGTGAGCGCGTTCGCCGTGGTGTCGTGGCCGGCGAGGAAGATGGTCATCGCCTCGTCGCGCACCTGCTCGTCGGTCATCCGGCTCTTGTCCTCGTCCTGGGCGAACAGCAGCATGGAGAGCAGGTCGCCCCGGTCCGCGTCGCCCTGCCGGTGCTCGGCGATCAGGCGGTAGATGACGGCGTCCAGGCGGGCGCGGGCCTGGCGGAAGCGGCGCACGAACGGTAGCGGCAGTTTTTCGAGTGTCTCCGCCCCCGGCAGCATCAGCACATGGAACAGATGGATGGCCTGGGTGAGCGCGCTCCCGATCTCGGCCGCCTCGGCCTCCACATCGGCATCGAACAGCGTCCTGCCGACGATGGCGAGGGTGAGGCGCGTCATTTCGGCGCTCATGTCCACGGTCTGCCCGGCCTGCCAGCGGTCGCGGGTCTGGGCGGCGCAGTCGGCCATCACCTGCCCATAGGTCTCGATGCGGCGGCGGTGGAAGGCGGGCTGCATCAGGCGGCGCTGGCGCAGGTGGAACTCGCCCTCGCTGGTCAGCAGACCCTCGCCGAGCAGCCGCTTGGACCGCTCCAGCCCCCGCCCCTTGGCGAAGCAGCGTGCGTTCGTCACGAGCACGTCCCGGATGTGGTCGGGGTGATTGAGCAGGACGGTGGGCGGCCCGGAGACCTGGAAGAACGCGATGTCGCCGTAGTCACGGGCCAGGCGGCGCAGGAAGCCGATGGCGTCGCGGCGGAAGGCGATCAGGTTCTGGCCGGGGAAGCGCTGCTTGGGCCCCGGCGGCAGGGCAAGGGTGGGCATCGGCCTATTGTAGCACAGTCGCGGGGATAGTTCCGCCTGCCCGCTCAGGGACGGTATTGACATCGGAAGGGATATGGCTTATCATGGACACGATGGGCCAAACCGTGACAACTGCGCCGCCGGAGGCGGGACTGCGGAGGGCGGGACGTCAATTGATGCGCTTCCAGTGGCCTTCGGCAGGGACCCCGGCGACGCGCCGCCCCTCTTTACTTGACGCCCCGGTACTGCTCAAAGGCGACGGCAAGGTATTCCAGGAAGTCGGCATAGTTGACGCGCAGGACGCCCTCCGGCGGGCGGATGCCCAGGCGCTGCATCAGCGGGACGGCGAGGCGCATAGCGGCGGTCTGCTGGACGAGGGGCGGCAGTTGCCAGCGGCGGTCAATGTAATGCCGGACGGCGCGGTATTCGGGCACGGTCATCTCGTAGACGTGCCGGCCGATGTCGGCCAGGGCGTAGGGGGCCAGGTGCTCCGGCAGGACGCGCGGGGGCGGGGCGAGGGCCTCCAGGGTCGGGACGCGCGGCGCGCGCTGCTTGACCACCATCGTGCCGGCGATAAAGTCGCCCAGGCGCTGGTAGCGGGCGCTAAACAGCATGAAGCCGAGCGAGATCAAAATGCTCAGGCCGCCGAGGGCGGCGAGGCCCTCCTCGTGACCCGCCATCCCGGCGACGATCAGGCCGAAGGTGATGACGGGCATCCCGTCCACCACCCGCAGCAGGTTGCGGACGATGGCGGCGTAGATGTTGATCGGGAAGCCGCCGTCGCGGATGACGCGCAGACCGAGCTGGCGCTTACCGGGAGTCTGGCCG
>JAFAZD010000005.1 GCA_019239955.1 Armatimonadota bacterium
CGCTGCCGCCGTAGTGCATCTCCCAGTCCAGAGCCATCGTGGACCAACTGAAGACGGGGATCAGGTTGGCATCCGTCATGTGCGGCATGAGGAGGTTGCGCCGGCCCATCCCATGCACCATCACGGCCGTGCGCTTGGCGAGTTCGCGCAGTTGCCAGATGTCCGTGTCGGGCTGGAACAGGCCGTCGTCGCGGTTGTAGCCGCCGCCCGTCACCGGGCTGAGGTTGTCGTAAAGGCAGATGTTGTCCCAATAGATGCCGTCAACGCCGTGCCGCAGCAGTTCCCGGTAGTGATACAGCAGGTAGTCTATGCGGCTGGGGGCCGGGGTCAGGGAGAAGTCAATGCTGCCGGGGACGGGCGCGGCGGCCCGGTCGTTGAACTCCGTCCGCCGCCACTCGTCCTGATAGACGACCCATTCGGGGGTGCTGGTGATGTCGCCGCGAATGTTGGTGTAGGGGATGACGGCGTCCGTGTGGCCCGGCGTGGACGCCGAGTTGACCTCGGCGCGGATGTCGGGATTGCGGGCGAGATAGTCCTTGAAGAAGGCGTCATCGCGCTTGCCGTCCTTCTCGGCCTCGGCGATCTTCTCGACGACCGTGTAGTCGTGGCGGCGGGGGAAGACGCTGTACAGGTCCGCGCCCCAGTACATACTCATGCCGAGCACGTTGGTCTCGAACTTGCCGCCGGAGACGACGCCGCGCAGCCGCCAATCGGGGTCGCTCGGCATCGGCTTGACGGGGGTGGCCTGGAGGCCGAACACCAGATGGCGGGGCCGGTCCAGCGCCGTGGGCCTCTGAATCAGGCGCACGCGCAGGATGAGCGTGCCGCCGTGCCGCTCCAGGGCCAGCGCCGGCTGCTTGCCGCTCTCGTCTACCACCCAGTCGCGGTCATTGGAGGCGAACCAGACCAGTCCCCGCTCCGGCCCGCCGATCCACAGGTAGGGCAGGAACGTCTCCAGCAATTGATCGCGGGAGGCCTGCGCGCTGGTCCAGACCGTGCCCTCGCCCGGCGGGACCACGCCGCCGTAATTGGAGCGCAGCCCCTCGCCGCAGGCGTGCATCAGTGAGGCGATGTCGTTCTTGACGGGGATGAGCAGGTCCAGCGCCTCCACCGGCATCTTGGACGGCGACAGGTCCAGCGTCACCTTCATGCAGCCGTCATAGTCGAATTGGGAGGTCGTGCGGCCATGCAGCGACCCCGCCGTCCAGCCGGCCTCGGCCACCACGGTGGTGGGCCTGGCTTCCTGGAAGCGAAGATGGGCGGACAGGGGGATGACTTTGCCGCCCTGGCGGACTTCCAGACGCATCGGCCCGCTCAGGATGTCCTCACCCAGCGCATTCACCTGCGCCCAGAGGCCGTTGTCGGCCATCCAGTGCCGGCGCAGGATCGCGGCGATGGTGCGGCCCCGCACGGTCAGCGGCGTGAACGGCGGGATGACCACGTCGTCCAGGCCGAGGCGGTTGTGTTCCCAGGGGAAGCCGGTCGCGTGCGTGAACGACACGGTGCGGGCGGGGCGCGGCGCGGGACGGCTGCCGTCCAGAAACAGCGCCGCCTCGTACTGCCCGGCGGCCAGGGCAGGCAGTGGTGCCGTCTCCAGCGCCGTGTAGTCCTTGCCGACTGGGACCGCTTGCGTGGCAAGGGCCTTGTCCGAGCCATGCGCGCGCACCACCAGCCGCAGCCGCCGCACCTTCTCCCGGCCCGCCAGGGCCGCGATGTCCGCGCGCCAGCGCAGCCGATGGTAGGAGGGGTAGTAGGCGATGTCGAAGTGGGTGGCTTCCTGCACGTTCGGTGTCGCCACCGGGTCCCAGAGCGTCCCGGGTGGGCGCGTCTGCCACTTGAAGTCGCGGTGATACAGCACGCCCCCGGCGGCGTCCGTGACCTGCGCCTCCCCCAGCGCGGGGTAGTCGTCGGGCGTGAAGAACGGCTTCCGGTAGACCACCTGCCGTGTCTCGCCGGGCGCGAGCGTCAGGTCGGAGGTCTGATAATAACGCGGCTGGTCCTGCGCGTTGTAGCCGAGCCGGACGTGGAGCGGCAGCGGCTGTCGGGTGGGGTTGGAGAGGGACAGGCCGATGGTGACCCCCTGCGCGTCCTGCACCGGCAGTTCCTCCACCACGGGCGCCGAGTCGGTGAAGCGGACGCGCGGCATGGTCTCGGGAGCATCAAAGGAATGGACGCGCGGCGCCCAGCGGGCCTGGTCCCAGGGGTTCTTGTAGTCCCGGCAGACCCGCATCGCCAGCGGCTGCGCCGGGTCCGTGATTCCCAGGCTGGCGAGGCTGATCGCCAGTTCCGCCGTCCAGACACCATCCTTGACCTGGTGGGACTGCTGCATGTCCGCCCGCCAGAACTTCTGGGCGATCTTGTCCCGGTGGTCATAGCGGGCGTCGTAGATCGCGCCGTTCGGGTTGACGATGATCTGAAAGAACTGCCCCTGGGCGCTGTCGGGCGCGTTGTCCACCCAGATCTCAATGGCGTCATCAAAGACGACATCTTGATCCGCGTCGCCGCGCGGCACGTACTTGGCGAGCGCGCCGAGTTTGGGATGGACGCCGGAGCGGACCGCCACGTAAAGCCGCTGACGGTCGCAGCCGACCCAGAACTCGCCCGGACGACGCTCCAGCAGGTCGCCGTTCTGGGACACGAAGCGCGCGACATGGAGCGTGTTCCACTCGCCGGGCGCGATCACGCCGTCTAGCTTGGGCGCGGCAGTCAGAAAGGGAATGACGGCCGTGGGCCGCACGGACGGGTTGTTGGTGTCCTGTGCCCACAGCCGCCCGACCAGTCCGAGCAACAGCAGGAAAAGCAGCCCTGCGCCCCGGTGCAGCAACATGGCCCTCCTCGTCGGCGCGTCAGTCCCAGATCGGGCGCCAGTTGCGCGGGTATTGGGTCAGGTCGTTCAGACGCTGCATCTCGTCGGGGGACAGCCGATAGCCGGCGGCGCCCAGCAGGTCGGAGAGCTGTTCGGGCGTGTTCGCGCCGATGATCGGGGCGGTGACGACGGGGTTGGTCAGCTGCCAGGCCAGCACGGTCTGCGCGACGGTCTTACCGTGCGCCCGGCCGATCTCGTCCAGCGCGTCAATGACGGCCCAGCCGCGCTCGTTGCCGTAGTTCTGCAGGTTGACCCGGGCGCGCACGCTCTCCGGCGGTGGGCTGTCCCGGCGGTACTTGCCGGTCAGGAAGCCGCCGGCCAGCGGCGAGTACGGGATGACGCCCAGGCCGTAGTGCTTGCAGAAGGGCATCGCCTCGTACTCGAAGAGCTGGCGCTCCATCAAGGAGTATTCGGGCTGGTAGCAGTCGAAGCGGGCGAGGCCGCGCCTGTCTGACGTCGCCACGGCCTCCATCAGACGCCAGGCGGGGTAGTTGGACGCGCCGATGTAGCGCACCTTCCCCGCCCGAACCAGGTCGTCCAGCGCCGACAGAGTCTCCTCAATCGGCGTGTTCAGGTCCGCCCAGTGGCACTGGTACAGGTCCAGGTAGTCGGTCTGGAGGCGGCGCAGCGAGTCCTCGCAGGCGCGGAGGATGTGCGCGCGGGACAAGCCTTCGCCGTTCGGCCCCTCCCACATGCGCCCGCGCACCTTGGTCGCCAGCACGGTGTCCTGCCGCGCGCGGCTGTCCGCAAGCCAGCGCCCGATAATCTCCTCGGTCTTGCCGCCGTAGGAGACGTCGCCGACCCAATTGGTGTAGACATCGGCGGTGTCAATGAAGTTGCCGCCGGCCTCCCGGAACGTGTCCATGACGCGCCGGGAGGTCTCCTCGTCCGTGGACCAGCCGAACTGCATCGTGCCCAGGCAGATCTCCGAGACCATCAGGCCCGTCCGGCCCATCTTGCGGTATTCCATCGGACGTTTCCTTTCAGGAGGTCGCGGCATCGAGGCGGCGCTTGGCCTCGGCGTAGACGTCCGCCGGCAGCGGCCCCTGCTCGGCGATCCGCACGTTCTCCCGCAGGTGCTCCGGGATCAGCGTGCCGACGATGGTGGTGTCCATGTCCGGGTGAGACAGCGTGAAGCGCAGCAGGAACGCCGTGCGCGACTCGCCCTCCGCCCGCAGCTCGTCCAGCTTGGCCCGCTCGAACTGCGCCCAGCGGTCGTCGTTGCCCAACCCCACGCCCGGCTCGCCCCGCGCCACGCCGCCCCGGATGATCGTCCCCGCCCCCGCCTGGGCCGCCTGCGCGATGGCTTCCTCATGCTGGCGCTCCAAGGCCGAGTAGGGAATCTGGAACACGTCGAAGACGCCCCACCTGATGTACGTCTCGATGTGCGGGTGCGTGGACGAGCACCCGATCCAGCGCACCTTGCCCTGCTGCTTCATCTCCTGCAGCACGGCGACCAAATCCCCCTGCTCGGCCTGCTCCACCGACGGGTTGTGCAGCTGCATCACGTCCACGTGGTCCGTCTTCATCCGCTCCAGCGACTCGTGCAGGCCCCGGAACAGGTTCTCGCGCGTCCAGACGTGCGGCGTGTCGTCGGTGTGCTCGTCCCTGCGGACCACCGTGCAGCCGCATTTGGTGGCGATGTAGAACTCGTCTCGGCGGCGGCTGATGTACCGGCCGATGAACTCCTCGGAGCGGCCGTAGTCGTTGGCGGTGTCAATGAAGTTGACGCCGCTGTCGAGCACGGCATTGAGAATCGCCTCCGCCTGGCTGTCTTCCAGGCTGCGTCCGCCCCAGATGCGGGGACCGCGAATCTCCATCGCCCCGTAGGACAGGTCGGTGACTTCCAGGCCGGTGCGGCCCAGGGTCCGTTTGGTGAGTGCCATCGTTGATCTCCTTTTCTCCGGCGGCAGGGGCATGGCGCGCCATGCCCCTGCCTTCGCTGCCGGGCGCAAAATCATTTCGCCTCATCCGGGCTGTGCTCGCGCAGCCAGACACGCAGAGGCACGTCGTCATCGGTCGGCGAGTAGTGGCCGTTGGCCCCGGTGCCCCACCCCAGCATCTGCCGCCGGATCGGATCGCTGCCTTCCCACAGGCCCTGCACCGTCATGTCATCCTTGGTGCGTATCCAGCGGTAGCCGTAGCCGTAGAACAGCACCATGCGCGTCACGTCCGACCAGTTCGGGCTGGCGGTGTGCCAGAGCCGCCGGTCGAAGAAGACGGCGGTTCCCGGCTTCGCCAGCACCGGTATTGCTCCCTCAGGCTGCCCCATCCCGCCTTCGGGCCGCCGCAGGTCGTCACGGAGGTGGCTGCCAGGGATGACCCAGAAGTTGCCGCGCCCCGGCTGGCCGGTGTCCGAGAGGAAGTAGGCGACCTTGAGCGAGAGACGGGGCCGGGGGTGACTCTCCATCTCCTGGTTGACGCGCCCGCTGTCCTGGTGCCAGCCGAAGGTCTTGTCGTCCGGCGTCTGCCCCGACGGCGGCGTGACAATCAAATGCGCGTGGTACAGATAGATGTTCCAGCCGAGGATGCCCCACACTTTGGGCAGGATTTTCGGGTAGTCCACGAGGTCGGCGAACAGGGGGCTGTCGGGGATGAAGTTGGGGTAGAACAGCGCCTGGTCGGGCGAATGCCCCTGCTCCAGGTGACGCCCGTACACCGCGTCGGTCTCCGCCGTCAGCGCCGCCACCTGCTCCGGCGACAGCGCGCCCTCGACCATCAGCAGCCCAGTCTCCTCAAATGTCTGCCGCTCGTCTTCGGTCAAGAGGTGCTGCAAACATGAATTGTCCATAGACATACTCTCCCCTGTCCCCGTCCGTGGCAAACCTACGAGCGGCTTCAGCCGCTCGTCTCTGCATCAGGCAAAGCCAGGTTCATTGTACTCCTGTGCGGCGCTGGCGTCAATGACTCCGATGCAGGAAAACCGATGGGGGAGGGGGAACAAGGGCGACATGATGGGCGAACTGACGCAACGGGACGTGGACCATCGGGAACTGACCCAGGCGCTGCGCGCGGAGCTGCTGGCGGCGGCGCGGGAGGCGCAGGCGTCGGCCTATGCCCCCTACTCCAACTTCCCCGTCGGCGCGGCGGTGCTGCTCTCGGACGGGACCATCTGCCGGGGCTGCAACGTGGAGAACGCCTCGTTCGGGCTGACCATCTGCGCGGAGCGGGCGGCGGTCTTCAACGCCATCAGCGACGGGCGCATGGACATCGCCGCCGTCGCCGTCGTCACGTCGGCGGCCAAACTCTGCAAGCCGTGCGGGGCGTGCCGCCAGGTGATCGCCGAATTCTCCCAGGCGGACAATCCTATCATCGTGGTGACGACTTGCGCGAGCGGCGAGACAGCGATGGAGACGATCACCGACCTGCTGCCGGACACGTTCACGCTGCTTTAGCGCAGAGCTTTAGTATCAGAACTCCGAGAGGCCGGCCGCGCCGCTGTGCGGCACACGGCAATGAGGGCGCGGGGGTATATCCCCCGCGCCCTCCGTCACGCAGCAGCCCCCTAACGCCCGTTGTTCGGCACGTTGTTCGGCCCGAAACTGTTCTGCGTCCAGGTGTTGAGCGTCGCTTTGCCGTTCGCATCGTAGGCGTCGTAGGTGTTGTTGCCGTGCGCCGTGTTACGAATGAACGTATCAGCGGTCGCGCTCGTGGCCCCGCTAACAGCGGTGACATCGAAGCCGTACCCATCGAAGCCGTACCCCAGGCTGCCGCCGTTGTTGTTGACCTGGTTGTTCGAGAACGTGCTGCTCACGAAATCGTCCACGTAGATGCCGTCCGCGGCGCTGCCGGTGACCACGTTGTTAGCAACAGTACACGTGTCACCGTAACCGGCGTCAATTCCGATGCCGGAAAAAGATCCCTGATTCTGGCCGGTGTTGTTGGTCACGGTGTTGTAGGAGATCGTGGAGTGGCTGATGCCGTAGCTCAGGTCTATGCCGATGCTGTTGCCGGAGATCACATTGCCGGAGACCGTGATTGACCCCGTCGCGCCGATCGCGGAGACGCCATTATTGGGGATGATGCCGTCCTGCTGATTGTCATGCACGTTGTTGAAGGTGATGTACGTCGGAGGCTGCTGGGCGGCGGTGAAGTCGGCGAAGACGCTGATGCCGTTGACGTTGCCGGCAGTCTCATTGCCCGTGATTACCACGCCGTTGTCGAAGCCGGTGGTAATTCCGTCTCCGTTACCGGCCCCTTGCTGGGCGTTCTGCAGGGAGCGATTGCCGGTGAGCGCAGTATTTCCGCTGTAAACCAAAAAGCCGTGCGTCAAATTCCGGGTGGCGAGATTCGCGAAGATGCGGTACTGGGCGGGATCGCCTGCATTGGCAAGAGAGCCGATGAGGTAGCCGAAGTAGTTGTTCTGAGACACGCAGCCGCTCACCTCGACATCATGCACGACCACTGGGAGCGGATTCCCGTTGGCGTCAGTATCTCCTCCGAGCCGGATGCCGGCGGCGGGGAACCCCTCGGGATTCCCGTCATACTGCTCATTGCGGCTGAAGTTCTGGACGGTGAAACCACGGACGGCGACATGGGACGCCTCGACGATGATGCCGCTGGGACCGTCCTGGACCCCAGGGAAGATCGGATCCGGGCCGGTCGTCACAGTGCTCCCATCCAGGACGGGGTTGTTTTTTCCTTGCAGCACGATGCCGTCGGTGTGGATGCGGACGGACTCGGCGTAGGGAGTAGGCTTGGCCGCGACCAGCACGGTGTCGCCCGACGCGGCGGCGTTAACGGCCGATTGGATGGTCGGGTAATGGCTGCTGGGAACGTACAGCGTTTTCGCGGCGGCGGGCAGGGCGGGAACGCAGCAGAGCAGGGTCAGGGAGATCGTTGGTGTGGGGAAACGCATGAGAGGTCTTTCTGTGAAAATGATGTGCAGGGAAGCCGGGCATACGGTTGCCGGGGGGCTTTCTTGCCCCTGCATTATAACACGGGAATCCAGCCTATTCTGGATGCCGTGCCAATTCTTTATCCATGAATTTGCCGGATTTTCCAAAAGTTTTTTGAACGCGACGATCCGGCCTTTTGTTCACCCCTGTAAGTTCCGGCACATCATACAGTGACGGCCATTGCCCTATCCCCCAATAATGACCCTGTCCCCGCCCCCGATCAGGGCAAACCGGCCGTGAGGCCGGGGCGCAAAGCCGACGGGTCTCCGCTGCTGGCCGTGAACGACGCCGCCACGACAGCCGAGACGGCCGGGCCGCCGAACGGGCGAGTGGAAGCCAAAGGGCTTCTCCGTCGGGAACGGGACATAAACCAACCGTCACGGCAGGCACGGCCTGCCCCCGCTTCCTTCGCACTCGACAAGGGCAAACCGCCGGAAACGGCGGGGCGCAAAGCCACAGGGCCTTCGCTCCCCAGGGGAGCATGGCAGCCTGGCCGCCGAACTTGCGACCACACCGAAGGAGAAGATCATGCAAGGACTGCACCACAACCGAACACGAACCGTCCTTTCCCTGCTGCCGCTGGCCGCTGGGCTGATGGGCGCCGCCCACGCGGCCCCGGCCGCGTCGCCCGCCGCAAAGGCCGATGCCACCCTCGCCCGCGCCCTGGCCGCCGGGCCGGCCCGTGGCTGGACTCCGGCCATCGTCAAGATCGCCGGGCCGCTGACCGTAGCGCAGCAAACACAGATTGAGGCGCTGGGCGTGGACGTCACCCGCCACCTGTCCCTGATTCACTCTCTGGAGCTACGAGTCCCGTCTCGGAACCTGGCCCGCCTCGCGGCCCTGCCGTTCGTCACCCACCTTTCCTACGATGGCACGGTGCGGAAGTGCGACTACTTCACCATCGGCCATACCGGGGCGAATGTCGCCTCCCAGCAGTACGGCCTCACCGGCCAGGGCGTCACCGTCGCCATCGTGGACAGCGGCATCCAGTCTGGCCCGGACTTAATTACCACCGGCAGTGGCGTCATCGGCTACGCCAACTTCGTCACCGGCAACACCGTGACCACCGACCAGTGCGGGCACGGCACACACGTGGCCGGCATCATCGCCGGCAACGGCACGAATTCCACCGGCCCCAACGACACCCCTATCTATGGCATCGCCCGTAAGGCCGCCCTCGTCAGTGCCCGCGTGCTGAACCAGAACGGCCAGGGGACGGTGGGGCAGGTGGTCGCCGGCATCCAGTGGGTCGTCAGCAACGCGGCGGCTTACAAGATCAGGGTGCTAAACCTGTCACTTGGGCACCCCGTCACGGAGAGTTACACGACGGACCCCTTGTGCCAGGCGGTGGAGGCGGCGTGGAAGGCCGGCATCGTGGTGGTCTGCGCGGCGGGCAACAACGGCCGCCTCAACACCGTACAGGGGTTGACGACAGACAACGAGGGCTGGGGCACGGCCTACGGGAGCATCGAGTCGCCCGGTAACGACCCTTACGTCATCACCGTGGGGGCCATGAAGAATCTCGACGGCGTCAAGGCCGATGACAAGATCGCCACCTACTCCTCGCGCGGCCCGTCGTGTCTGGACATGGTGCTCAAGCCCGACCTCGTTGCCCCCGGCAACCAGGTGGTCTCCGTGGAGGCCAGCAGGACCTTCCTACAAAATTACTACGGCATCACCAACAGCATCCCCCTGTCCTACTTCTCCTCCAGCCAGGGCAGCACCAGCACCTGCAACAAGTACCTGATCCTGTCAGGTACGAGCATGGCGGCCCCGGTCGTTGCCGGCGCGGCGGCGCTGATGCTTCAGCAGAATCCGTCGCTGACGCCAGACACCGTGAAGGCGCGGCTGATGGTCAGCGCGGACAAGTGGGCCGATCCGCAGGGCAACGCCGACCCCTTCACCTACGGTGCGGGCTACCTGGACATCCCCGCCGCCCTGAACTGCACCGTCACGACCAGTCAGCCGGCCCTCAGCCCGACGCTCTACCTGGACAGCAGCGGCAACTTCGCCGTCGAGATGGACCCGTCCGTCTACGGCAGCCGCGCCATCTGGGGGACGCGCGCCATCTGGGGCACGGGCACGCTGACGGACCTGCGGGCCATCTGGGGCACGGGCGCGGTCTGGACGTCCTCCAACGACACCAATGCCTCCCGCGCCATCTGGGGCAACACCGGGGTAGCGGAGGAGCGGGCGATCTGGGGCACACGCGCCATCTGGGGCACCACCACCATCACGCCCAGCACCAGCGCCACGCCAGACAGCCTGGACCTGTCCGCCAGCAGCGTCGCCATCAACGGCGAGTGAGAGACAACCGCGCCCGCAGCAGGCTCCGTCGGACACCGGCACAGGGTCGGCCTTCTTCCCGTGAAGAGGCCGGCCCTGCGTGGTTATGCCGGAATCGCCACCTGCGGTGTCGCCGTCCAATCCGACTCGCCCGAATTGCTCCCATTTCCGGGGAGGTGGCGAGGCTTGGTTCCTGCGGAAAGGCTTCGCCCGAGCCGGAGGGGGTCCCTCATTGGAGGCGGGAGGGCTTGCCAGAAGGAATGGGCCTGGTCAAACGGCGATTAGGTGTGCTAAACTAAGGGCATGAACCGGCCCTTTGACAACATCTACTCGCACGGCTTCGTCCGCGCCGTCGTCTGCATCCCGTCCCTGCGGGTGGCGGACCCCGATTACAACGTCGAGCGGACACTGGGACTGGCGCGGCAGGCGTCGGCGATGGGGGCGGCCGTGGCGCTGTTCCCCGAGCTCGGCCTGTCCGCCTACTCCAATGACGACCTGTTCCACCAGGACGCCCTCTTGGAAGCGACGCGGGAGGCGCTGGCGCGGCTGGTGGCGGAGAGCCGCGCCCTGTCGCCCGTGCTTCTGGTCGGCGTGCCCCTGCGCTTCGAGGCCAAGCTGTTCAACTGCGCCGTCGTCGTTTATCGGGGCGAAATTCTCGGCGTCACCCCCAAGACATACCTGCCCAACTATCGCGAGTTCTACGAGAAGCGGCAGTTCACGTCGGGCCGCGACGCGGTCGCCCGCGAGGTGACGCTGCTGGGGCGGCGCGTCCCGTTCGGCAATGACCTGATCTTTGAGGCCGGGAACGTCCCCGACTTCGCCCTGCACGCCGAGATCTGCGAGGACGTCTGGACGCCGATCCCGCCGAGCACCTGGGCCGCGCTCGCCGGGGCCAGCGTACTCGCCAACCTCAGCGCCAGCAACATCACCATCGGCAAGGCGGACTACCGGCGCGACCTGTGCGCCTCCCAGAGCGGCAAGTGCGTCGCCGCCTACCTCTACAGCGCCGCCGGCCCCGGCGAGAGCACCACCGACCTCGCCTGGGACGGCCACGCCCTGATCTACGAGAACAACGAGAAGCTGGCCGAGGCCGCCCGCTTCCCGACGGAGGAGCAGATCATCGCCGCCGATATTGACCTGGAACGGCTCGCCCAGGACCGGATGCGCCTGGGCAGCTTCCAGGACTCCGTCGGCGACTATCGAGAGCGCCTGCAAGCGATGCGCCGGGTCCCCTTTGAGTTCCAGATACCCGAGGGGGTCGCCGGCCTGATGCGCCGGATCGAGCGCTTCCCGTTCGTGCCCAACGATCCCGCCAAGCGCGACGAGCGCTGCTACGAGGCCTACAACATCCAGGTTCACGGCCTGATGAAGCGCCTGAGCAGCACGGGAGTGAAGAAGATCGTCATCGGCGTCTCCGGCGGCCTGGACTCCACCCACGCCCTGATCGTCGCCGCCCGCACGATGGACCAGCTCGGCCTGCCCCGCAAGAACATCCTGGGCTACACCATGCCCGGCTTCGCCACCAGCGACGTCACCTTGCAGAACGCCCTGGCTCTGATGGACGCGCTCGGCGTCTCGTCGGAGCAGATCGACATCAAGCCCTCGTGCCTGCAGATGATGCGGGACCTGGGCCATCCCTTCGTCGGCGGCGAGCCGGTCTACGACATCACCTTTGAGAACGTGCAGGCCGGCGAGCGCACCTCCCACCTGTTCCGGCTCGCCAACTTCCACAACGGCCTGGTGCTCGGCACGGGCGACCTGAGCGAGTTGGCCCTGGGCTGGTGTACCTACGGCGTCGGCGACCAGATGTCCCACTACAACGTCAACGCCTCCGTGCCCAAGACCCTGATCCAGCACCTGATCCGCTGGGTCATCGGCACGGCCCAGTTTGACGACCAGACCAGCGCCATCCTGCAAAGCATCCTGAACACGGAGATCTCGCCCGAGCTCGTGCCCCACTCCGGCGACGACAAGGGCACGCCCGCGCAGAGCACGCAGGAGAAGATCGGCCCGTATGAGTTGCAAGACTTCAACCTCTACTACATCAGCCGCTACGGCCTGCGCCCCAGCAAGGTCGCGTTTTTGAGCCATGTCGCCTGGCGTGATAAAACGCAGGGCGACTGGCCCGACGCCATCACCCCGGACAAGCGCAACCAGTACGACCTGCCGACGGTCAAAAAATGGCTGCGCCTGTTCCTCTACCGGTTCTTCCAGATCAGCCAGTTCAAGCGGTCGGCCATCCCCAACGGCCCCAAGGTCGGCTCCGGCGGCTCCCTCTCCCCGCGCGGCGACTGGCGCGCCCCCTCCGACTCCGAGGCCGCCCCCTGGCTCAAGGAGCTGGACGAGGACGTGCCGGGCTGACATGACAGCCCGTAGGCGGCTACATGGTCCCGGCCTCAACGCGTTCCCGCATCGTGTCCGCGACGCCCCGGACTTGATGCAGGGCAAGGTCGGAGACGCTTTCCAGGGCGAAGACCGGCACGCCGGCGGGATGCTGCGCGTTCACCTGCGCAAAATCCGCGCCGCCGACGTCGTTGAGCACGAAGGCGGGCCGCCGGTCGTCGGTCAGGGAATGCACCTGGACGTGATCCAGGCTGATGCCCCGGACGTGGCGTAGGAAGAAGCCGTAGGCGGGCATGACGCCCAGGCTGCCCGGTTCGGGGTACCCCTTCTCGTCCTCCGGCGGCACCCGCGCCGCCTGGGCCGGGGTCCCGCCGCCCCGGAACCACAGCCGGATGTCGCTCATCGCCACATCCTCAATCCGCCCGTCCGGCACGCCGGCAACGATCACCGAGGATGCGGGGGCGGCGTCGTAGACATCCACGTGGCTGATGCCGACCCGCCGCAGCGCGCCCATCGCCGTCCCCGCCGGGCCGCGCAGGCGGCCTCCCAGGCGCAAGAAGATGGGCGCGTTGCCGATGTCGCGCAGGGTGAGATTGCTGACCGACACGTCCTCCAGCGCGCCCCCGTCCACCTCCTCCAGCGCCAGGCCCAGGCAGTGGTCGAACACGCAGTTGGAGACGGTGATGTTCCGGAAGCCGCCGTTGGACTCCGTGCCGAACTTGATGCGGCCCGTCCCCCCACGGCCCTGGAAGGTGCCGTCCAGCAGCGTCCCCTCATCGAAGCCGCTGACCTGGCAGTTGGTGATAGTGACGTTCTCCGTCGGGCGCAGGAACCCCAGGCCGTAGGAGCTTTTCAGGCAGATGCCGTCATCGTGCGGCGAGTTGACGGTGCAGTCCGACACGCGCACGTTGCGGCAGCAGTCCAGGTCCATGCCGTCGCGGTTGGTGTCGATCTTGAGGCCGTCCACGGTCAGGTTGTCCACGCCTGTCGCCAGGAGGCCGAACCAGCCGCCGTGCCGGATGGTGATGTCTCGGAGGATCACGTTGCGGCACAACTTCAGGGCGATGGACTTGTTGCCGATGCCGCTCTGGTCCTTCCCGTCCGGGCTTGAGTCGCGGGCGAGGCCCTGCCCGAAGATCTGGCCGGGGCCGACGATGGCGACATCGTGCAGGCCCTCGCCCCAGATCAGGCTGTTGTGCCAGTGGGAGTGCCCGAAGTCCTGATAGTGGCCTCCCGCCGGGTTCGGCTCGGCCGGGTCGTAGCCGACGCCGTTGCCCGGCGCGGCGGCGATCAGAGTCGCCCCCGCCCCGATTTCCAGTGTCACGTTGCTGCGCAGATGCACGGACGTGGACCGGTACTCGCCCGCCGGCAGACGCACCGTGCCGCCCCCGGCGGACGCCGCCGCGTCCATGGCCCGATTGATGGCGGCGGTGTCGAGCGCCTTGCCGTCACCCCTGGCCCCGAAGTCGCGCACGTCATACACGCCAGCGGCGCTCCGGGAGGCGGCGGACACGGCGGGCGTGACGGTCAACATCCCCAGCAGCGCCGCAAGGGGCCGAAACAGGCTGGAACGAGGTCTCATTTCTCTCACCGTGCCGGTGTTCAAAAGTCCGTAGTCTGGAAGGCTAGGAGGTGGCCCGCGTTGGCGGCGAACATCTCCCGCGTCATCTGCCGGATCTCCTCCAGCGAGAGGACGGCCGAGGTGATTGGCTATTCCCCTCCGGGTTTTCCATAGACGGCTTCGCGCAGGCCGGTGATGTAGCCGATGGCGAGGAGGCGCGCGATGTCCGAGTAGCACGGCTCGTCGTTGCTGTCCCCCTCCATCGTCGGCACGTGGTCGGGCCGCAGCACGCCCTCAAAGCCGATCTCCCGGTAGGCGCGCATGCAGGCCAGCATGTCGGTCATGCCCTCCTCGTGGAAGGTCTCCACGAAGCAGTCGGATATCCCCCGCACGTCCCGGAAGTGGACGAACGCGATGCGGCCCTGCCGGCCGAAGTGCTGGATCAGGCCCGGCAGGTCATCGGTCATCAGGGTGAAGTTGCCCTGGCACAGCGTCAGGGCATTGCATTCGCTGGCGGCCATGTCCAGCACGCGCTGGAACGCCTCGGGCGTGCGCATGATCCGCCCGATCCCCCGGATGGGCGAGAGCGGCGGGTCATCGGGGTGGAGCGCCAGCTGGACCTTCGCCCGCTCGGCGACGGGCAGGACGCGCTGGAGGAAGTAGGTGAAGCTCTCCCAGAGCTGCCTCTCCGGCACCTCCCCGTAGGGCGTGAGGGGCGCGTCCCGCAGCGCCGCGTGGTCGTAGCCGGTGACCAGCGCGCCGCCCCGGCCCGGCAGGGCGGTGGCCGTGCGCAGCCAGCCGAACACGGCCATCCAGTTGTAGCAGAGCACGGGGATGCCCAATGTGCCCATGCTGCGCAGGAGCGTGCAGAACCACTCGATCTCCTCGTCCCGCCCCGGCAGCCCCAGCCGGATCTTCTGCATGGGCGGGCTGCTCTCGATGACCGCCAGCTCCAGCCCCGCCTCCTCGAATCGCTCCTTCATCCGCCGCATCGGCCCCAGCGCCCAGGGCGGCTCCCCGCCTCCCTCGGCGCTGCCCTCTGTCCAGGGCAATGTCCCCACGGCATGGTTGACGCCGGCCTGCTTGGCCAGATGCCAGAGCAGGTCGGGCTGTGAGGAAAACATCTCCGCGATCTGAATCATGGTGTGCTTCCTTTTGAACAGGGCAGACCCTGGCAAGACAGGGCAGACACGGGGGTCTGCCCCTATAGCACGCCGAACTGCCGGTAGACCTCGTCCACGGACATCCCGGCGGCCAGCAGATCCCGCTCCTTGTTCTCGTGCTCGAAGGTCGCCTCCACCCGCAGCAGCACCTCGTCCACGAGGTGCCCCGGGATGAGCTGGACGCCGTCGTTGTCGCCGAAGATGAAGTCGCCGGGGTTGACCCGCACGTAGTGGGTCAGGTGGCCCGGCAGGTAGATCGGCTTGTTGACCTCCGTGATGATCCACCCGCCGAAGGCGTTGGGCCGGGTGCCGAAGGAGAACAGCGGGAAGTCGTCCATCTTGAGCACGTACTGCGTGTCCCGGCAGTTGCCGGCCAGCAGCATCCCGCGGCAGCCGTGGGCGTAGGCGACCTGGCAGCTCATCTCCCCGAAATGCGCCGGCTGCATGTCGCCGCCGCAGTCGAAGCAGAGGACCGTGCCGTCCTCCATGGACTCGACGGTCTTCATCATGCGCTTCTGCGGGTGGCCGCCCTCGACCTCCCAGCGCGCCTCCAGCTCCTTCTGGTGCTCCGGGGCGCGCGGCTCGACCAGCGAGTGGAGCTTGATGGGGAGCGCACGCCCGACCAGCTGCATTCCCTGGCGCAGCGGCCGGAAGCGGTCCGAGAAGACCGTGTCGCGGACGCCGAGGACGTTGAGCGCGTCCGAGACGCACCCACCGTACCCGGCGCGCCGGAAGCGCGCGATGCGCTCCAGGTCCGTGATATCCAGCCGGCGGATCTCCTTGCTCCCGCCGGGCGCCTGCGATTCGGGAAGGGACATGATGGTTCTCCTCTTCGGGTGTTGTCGGGCTATCCTTTGGTACGCCGCCAGGTGTAGCGGGGCCGCCACCCCAGGTCGGCCTTGGCCCGCGCGGACGAGAACCACGGCGCGTGGCCGGGGATGCGGTCCGCACCCAGCGACAGCCATTCGGGGAGGAGGCGCGCGAACAGCTCCGCCGTCGGCTCGGGCCGGGTCGTGTCGTCCGCCAGCAAGTAGGAGACGCCAAACTCGGGCAGGCGCGGGCTTTCCAGCGCCATCTGGAAGGCAGCCGCCACGTCGCGGACATCAATGTAGTGCCAGGGATCAATCACGCGCGTGGGCGTGAGGGCGGGGCATTTCTCCAGGGGCGGGGGCGCGTAGCCCTCCGTCCGCGCGGGCACCCAGACGGCCGGCAGGCGGAGGCAGTACGCCCGGATGCCGTAGGCGTCCGAGAAGCCCCGCAGCGCCTGCTCGTTGGCCCACTTGGACAGCCCGTAGGAGTCCTCCGGGCGCGGCGGCACGTCCTCGTCGATGGGCAGATACGGCGGCGGAAACTCTCGCCTGCCGATCTTGTAGCGTCCCTGGCCGTAGACGTTGATGGAGGAGGAGAAGACGACCCGCCGCACCCCCGCCTCGGCAGCGGCCGCGCACAGGTTCCAGGTCCCCACCGTGTTCCGCTGGTAGGTCTGCGGGGACGGGCTGAGGTTCGCCGCCAGATGCGCAACGGCGTCCACGCCCTCCAGCGCCCGCGTGACGAGCTGCGGGTCGCACAGGTCGCCCTGGAAGAACCGGTGCGGTGAATCGGGGGCGGGCTGCGTGTCCAGCAGAATCAACTCGTGCGCCGGCTCCAGCGCGCGGGTCACAAACCCGCCGATCCGCCCTTGACTGCCTGTGATCAGAATCCGCATGGCGATCAGCTCCAGAGCCTGTCCCAGGCCCGCTCGTCGTCCCATTCCGGGGTCGGCTCGAAATATCCCGGCTCCCGCAGGTGCGCCCGCACGGCCTCCTCGTTGAGCGTCACCCCCAGCCCCGGCGCGTCCGGCACCCGGATGAAGCCGCCCTGGACGATGGGCTTGTCCACCCCGTCCACCAGGTCGTCCCACCAGGGGATGTCCACGGAGTGGTTCTCCAGCGCCAGGAAGTTCTCGGTCGCGGCGGCGCAGTGGACGTTCGCCATGCAGGCGACCGGCGTTCCGGCGAAGTGCAGGGCCATCGGGACGCCGTGCTCCTGCGCGGCATCGCCGATCTTCTTGGTCTCTAAAATTCCGCCCGCCGTCATCAGGTCGGGGTGGATCACGTCCACGGCGTGCCGGCGGCACAGCTCCATGAACGGTTCCTTGAGGTAGATGTCTTCCCCGGTGCAGGTGGGCAGGGCGACGGCGTCGGTGATCCGCTTCCAGAGGTCGCCGTACTGCCAGGGGATCATGTCCTCCAGCCAGGCCAGGTTGTAGGGTTCGAGCGCCCGGCCGAGCCGGATGCAGGAGCTGACGCCGCAGTGCCCGAAGTGGTCGGCGGCCAGCGGGATCTCCATGCCGATCTGCGCGCGCACCTCGGCCACGTGGGCTGCCAGCGTCGCGACCCCCTGCGCGGTGATCTCGATCCCCGTGAACATGTGCTGGGTCTGCACCACGTCTCGCACGCTCAGGCCCGCCGGCAGCG
>JAFAZD010000082.1 GCA_019239955.1 Armatimonadota bacterium
TGGGAGTTCGTTTTGGCAAAATTCGTTGGCGATCCTCGCGGCCCTTCATCCTCAGAGGGTAGGGACATGGCGTACCATGCCCGCATACGGGGAAGTTCGTTTTTGCAAATTTTGATGCTGACCTCCTCCTTCCCTCGTCCATCGGCCGCAGGGTAGGAACCCATTACCCTGCCATGAGGGTCCCTCCCGCAACGGGAGGATTCGGACGAGGGCGGGAGAGGATTCGTTTTGGCAATTTCGTGCTGCATGGCTCGGCCCTTGAAGGACGTTTCAAGTGGATTGCCGTGCGGGCGGTCTTGAAGCCGGTCATCGCCGGTCATCGTAGGTTTGAGGCTGGCGTTCATCGGCGTTCTTTCTTCCGGCGACGAGCGATGGCTTGCCTTCTGTGATTATTCCTGGTGGCCCGCGCCGTTTTCGCTGTGGGGAATGCGGGGACTTGCCCCCACTGATGCGGCCCAATGACGAGCATGGTAGAATGTTCTCAAAACCGTGTATTCATGGTCAAAGCCAAGCAGGTGGAGGCTCTCTGGTCGTGAGACAGTTGTTCAAGAGCATCAAACGGGCATTCGGCGGGGCTTCGGCGGAGACACCTCCAACAGAGTTTGTCACACAGGTCCTCGAACCGACGGGAGGAAAAATCCTCCGCCCGAAGGATTGGTTCTACCGCGAGTATCATCGCAACCCGAACTTCCATTGGACACTCAGCCGCGAGGAACCCTCCGAAGGGCGTCCGTACACGACCGGCGTCCGCATCCAGACGTTCATGGATGTCAAGGAGGGTACGGGCAAGACCGCCGAACAGTTCATCCTTGATTTGGTCGCAGCGAGAAAGGAAAAGGCTGCTAAGGTCATTAAGACGTGTGGCGAGACTGATCAGGGTCTTTTTACTCGCACCTGCCTGGAGACCGAGGAGGGGCCATACCATGTCCTCTACTCGCTCTTCTGGGGCAGCAGCGGCATGGATATCGCTGTCGTGATGCTTGCGGGTACGACCAAGGAACTGTGAGAGACCTACGCTCCGACGTTCGACCGGATGGGCGATTTTGAACTCATTGACATGACTCGTTTCGAGGAATGACTGCAACGCTTTGGCTCTTTCTGCCTTGGGGTAGTGGGCTGGAAGAGCGGGGGACACATGAGACTGGGGACAGCCGCCGAGGGGTTCGGGATGCTGGCGCTCTGGTGGACGCTGTTCTCGCTCTTTGGCGTCTTCGACTTCGTGGATGGGCGGCATTGGCAGGCCCCCTTCTCCGAGGACTCGGCTCTGGATTGGGTCATCTGGGGCCTGCACATCCTCTTTATTGCATGCGCGTGGCACTTGGGCCGGAAGGGGGCACACCGAGAACACCAGGAACAGGATGGACCTCCTGTCGAGGAAGGCGTGTGGCCGCCGCCTCCGCGCCGGTAGGGACTGGCATGGGCGTTTCGGCGGCTGACGGGGTTGGTATAACCGCGGCATGAGGACGACACGGCGCGCGTTGGTGCGAGGAGGCCTCGCGGCGGCGGGGCTGGCGGGGAGAGTCACAAGGCGGGAACGTCAGCGGCGGCGATGAGTTCGGGATTGAGCGTTCGCAGACCTTCGGCGGAAGCCGCGCGGAGGAGGCGCTGGTCGGCGGCGACGAGCAGGCAGGTGGGAGCCGCAGGCGGCTGGGCCTGGACGTAGCGCCCCAAGGCCGACAGAATGGCGGCGTCGGTGGAGTTGATGTTGTGGCGGTCTGTGAGCGCGATGCCGGAGAGAATGTCTGCATCATCCATCGTCAGCAGCCCAAAGTTAAGGCCCAGCAGAACTTCGTTCTCAATCGCCAGCCGAGCCTGCTGAAACGCCAGTGGGTCTAGAAGTCCGCCATTGAACTTGCGGCGCAGGATGGCGGCTGTCTCAGCGTAGCCCATGTATGGGATGAGCATCGCCGCAGATGGTGTCACACTGAACAGAGCGTCAACTGTTTCACTCCCGGCTTCTTCGTAATATCGTTTTGCCAGGGCACTCGCATCCCAAAGTAGTTGCGGCACAGGTTAAGCGTCCCGGTCTTGATCGTAGTCGTCGCCGTAGCGCATCCGCAATAGTTCGCGGGACGCGCCGTTGTCTTCCGGACGGATGCCAAGAACTTCCACTTGATACCGACGAAGTTCCTCCACCGTCATGGTTGGCTCGCCGGTGATGCCGGCACGGGCGTTGACTTCGCGGGCAAGTTTGACCAGTTCCGTCTTGTCGCGAAAAAAGGGTTTCATCTTGGATTTCAGAACGGTCGCTATGATATGCCTCTGATACTTATTATAGCACAGGGGAAGGGCCGGACGCGGCGAAAGCGCGTCCGGCCCTCTCCCATCAAGATAAGCCTACATATGGCCGTGATAGAGCATGTTGTGCAGGTGCTGGTGGCCGTGGTGCATCTTGACGCGCACGTAATGCGCGCCGTTGTGAAGATGCACGTGCGCGCGGTGCATCCCATGCCGCATGTGGTGCATGACGTGGAAGCGGGAGGCGAAGGCGTTCGGGGCCGACGCAAGCAGTAGCGCGGCGGCTGCGATCCAGACGAGTTTCATGGATGATGTCCCTTTCTGCCGGAGGCGGGCGTTCGCTGACGAGGCGTCTTTACCCAGGCCCATCCCTGTCCAAACGGCCCTCGACTTAAGAGAGGGAGGGTGCAGTCCGGCAATGGCGGCCAAAAACCCAAAAGTTTTATATAAAACTTGGAACCTTCTGGGGTAACATCAGCGTTGGAAACACCGAACCGATGCCCTGCCTTCAGAGAACGATAAAAAGCGCCGGCGGGCGACATGAAAGAGAAACACCTATGAGCCTACAGACTCTCGAGCGGCCGGCTTCATCGCCCGCCGCCCACTTAGAGAACGTCCTGCACGAGTGCGCGGCCTGCCGCCACAAGGAGCGGGTCTACCTGACCGCGCCCAACGGCACCCAGACGGCGGCGGTGTGGCGCTGCCGCACCCTGTCCCAGAAGACGCAGAACGAGGTGCTGGTGCAGCCGCACGAGAACTGCTACCAGCACCGCAGCCTGACCGACTATTGGGAGCCGACTCAAAGAGAACTGGTCCGCTGAAAGGGGCCGCGCCGGACGGCGCGGCCCCTTCTTGTTGATCGGTCAGGGGGCGTGGTGCCCCAGGACGCCGGCCAGGGTCAGCAGGCGGTAGGCCACCAGCAGGCCCATCGTCAGCAGGTAGCCGCGCAGGGCGTACAGCGACCACCGGACGCTGCGGCTCATGTGCATCCGGCCCAGGCCCTCTGGGCTGCACTTCTCCTCCGCCACGTCGTCCAGCGGGTGGATGACCTCAAAGGCGCGGGCCTTCCCCTGCGCCCCCGTCGCTTCACTCAGGATCGTTGCCATTGCTCTTACCTCCGTTTGTCGGGTCCGGCTCAGGAGGCCGGGAAGAGATTCGGGAAGATCACCTGGGCCGCCAGGACCAGGGACAGGACGAACAGGACGACGATGATCGTCCAGTTGACGACGTTGTTCCAGGGCCGGTTGGCGAAGCGCTCGCCCAGCAGCTCCCGGTCGTTGAGCAGCAGCTGCAGGAAGATCACCGCCGAGGGCAGCATCACCCCCGCCAGCACCTGCACCCCCACGATGATCAGCTGCAAGGGCGCGCGCGGGACCAGCACCAGGGCCGCCGCCGCGGCCACGCACAGCACGTAGACGCCGTAGAAGCCGGGCGCGTCCGTGATCTTGCGCTCCAGGCTGTGCGTCCAGCCGCGCACCTCGCCGTAGGCCCAGGACGACGACAGGGAGATGGCCGTCGCCCCCAGGATGGCCGCGTCCGCCATCAGCAGCAGGAAGACGGTGTGGAACCACGGGCCCAGCGGGCGGCCCAGCGCGACGGCCATCTGCGCGGGGTCCGCGAAGGGGATGTGTCGCCGGAAGGCCAGGTCGCCGACCAGCATCATGCAGCCGGCCACGGCCACCGTCAGCACCGCGCCCAGGAACGTGTCCAGCCGCGCCCACTTCAGGTCGGAGAAGCGCAGCCGCTTGTCCGCCACGCAGCTCTGCTGGAAGAAGAGCTGCCAGGGCGCGATGGTGGTGCCGACGATGCCGATGACCAGGAAGACCAGGCCCGATGTCAGCCCGCCCGGCGGCAGGCCGGGCGTCAGCAGGTGACGCGCCACGACGGGGCCGCTGGGGTGGCAGGCCCCGGCCAGCGCGAACCAGGCGACGTTGAGCAGGCACAGGGCGATGGTCATCCGCTCCCACCGGCGGTAGCTGCCGGTGGAGACCAGCAGGACCAGGGCCAGCGCGGCCCCCGGCACGGCGGCCTGGGGCGACAGGCCCATCTGCCGGGCGGCCAGGTTGATGCCGGCGAACTCGGTCACCAGGGTCAGGAAGTTGACCAGCAGCAGGTCGCAGAGCGAGAAGACGCCCCACCACTTGCCGAATCGCCGGTAGATCATGGCGGCGTGGCCCTGGCCGGTGGCGATGCCCAGGCGGGCGACCATCTCCTGGACGAAGTAGGTGGTCGGCAGCAGCAGGACCAGCAGCCACAGCAGGTGCGTGCCGTAGAGCGCGCCGGCCTGGGTGTAGGTGGAGACCGCCCCGGCGTCGTTGTCGGCGGTGGTGACGATCAGGCCCGGCCCGACCACCATCAGGAACGTGAGCAGGCTGCGCTGCCAGGGGGCGCGCACGGCGACTCCGCGGGCCGGGGCGGCCGCTTTGGACTGGAACTGGGTCAGGCTCATGCCGCACCGCCTTTCGCCGCCAGGTGCAGCGCGGCCGTCAGGCGGCCCTCCGTGTTGCGCGTCCAGTGCATGGTCAGCATGGTCTTTCCCTCCCTTCTCTGAGGATGTGTCAGGCGAGCGCCGGGGCGCGGCCTTCGGCGGCGCTCTGGTGCAAAGTCCGGGCGATCTTGAGGGCGACGGCCCACTCGCCGGCGAGCGGCAGCAGGCCGGCGACGGACAGGCCGAAGCCGGCCAGGTCGCCGCGCCGCAGCGACAGGGCGGCGCTGGCGATCTCCGCCGGGACGCCCAGGACCGGAACCAGGCCGATCAGGTCCAGGGCGCCTTGCACCTGGTTCTCCCAGGCGCGGGGCGAGACGGCGCGGGTGCGGGTGTCTTGGGTCAGCATGGCGGTTCTCCTCTTTGTTCTTTGGCCGGCGCCCGGGGCGCGGCGGCGGGCAGCGGCGTGTGCCGGCCCGACGTCATGTTCGGTTGCGGAAGTCTTCCCGGAGGAAGACAAGGAGAGAGCAGGGAGGACGAGGAGGGGGGGACACACCGGGACGGCAGGCGTCCGGGCATGAAAAAAGCCGCCTCTGTCTCACTTCTCCCTCACGGCCCGTTCGGGACCGTGAGGGGCGAGATCAGACGACAGCGCGTGGGGCCGCAGGGGCCGAGGGGCTATCGGCGAGGACGCATCAGCACGGGCCGACCGGGTTCAGCGATGGTTCTTGGCGCCCCCCGGTACTGGGAGGCTGCGGACTGCTAACGTCCATCGGGTTCCTTTCTGCAACGCAGAGGGATGTGCGTGCGCTCAGACCAGACGATCCAGCGCTTTTTTGAGGTCACGGATGGCCTCGTCGGGTCTGCCGTGCGCGAGTGCGCCGGAGACACAGTGGTCGATGTGGTGTTCCAGGATGAGCTTGCCCACCTGGTCGAGGGCCGCGCGCACGGCGGAGATCTGCGTGAGCA
Organism: Armatimonadota bacterium; assembly: GCA_019239955.1. Lineage (GTDB taxonomy): Bacteria > Armatimonadota > Armatimonadia > Armatimonadales > Capsulimonadaceae > JAFAZD01. The sequence continues at coordinate 5,633 of JAFAZD010000082.1, forward strand.
TCTCGTCGCACTCGCGCCCCTCGTCCCAGAAGCGCCTCAGACTGGCGGCGTGGCCGGCGATCCGCGCGAGGCGTTTCGCCACCTCGTCCTGCTCGCCCGCCGGGGCCGGCGGTGTTTCTTTGGGCATATCCCGGGTCCCCCCTGGGGGGATAACATGGACATTATACCACGCCGTTCCCGAAAGTGCAACACTTTATTGTCGGCTTTTTTCGCCGGACGGTTCAGACTGGATCAGCACCCCTCAGCGCTTCGCCGCACCGGACGCAGTGGCGGTCACGAGGCGAAACGGAGGCGCCGCAGGCGGGGCAGTGGCGCTTGTCTATCGGCAGGGCAGACGCGCCGCACTGGGGGCAGAAGCGGGCCGTGCGGGACAGGGGCCAGCGCGCGCCGCAGGCGCGGCAGCGGGCGCGGGCCGAGTGACGGTGGACCCACCGGACCATCGGGTCGGCGGGCAGGCCCAGCAGTCCGCCCAGCAGCAGGGCCAGCGCGCCTTCCGTGGTCCAAGAGAGGCCGGGGGCGAGCAGCTGCGGGTCCGGGGCGTTCCAGTCGCCCACCTCGACGTTGACGATGTGGAACTGGTCCAGCAGGCGATTGAGGGGGAACAGGGCGAGCTGCGCGCCGACGACCTGGTGCTTGACTCGCCGGGGCACCTGGACGCGGGCCTCCGCCGTCCAGCGCAGCACCAGCAGGGCGGCGATCAGGCACAGCGGGGCGGAGCGGCGCATCCCAAGCAGCACCAGCAGGGCGACGGCCAGGCACAGGCCGCCGTCCGCGAACAGCAGGCCGCTCAGGCTCAGGTCCATGTTATGGAACAGCGTGACGCGCGCCCACGGACTGAGTGCGCCCAGCAGAATGCCCGCGCCCCCGCCGAGCAGGAGCAGTGCGCTGAGGCCGGCCAGGAGGCGATTCATCGGGGGCTTTCTCCTTGTTCGTCTGGCGGGCTGTTCGGTGAAGGCCGCCGCTTCTCCTGCATGTCGCCGTGAACCGGCAGGGCCATTCTGTAAAGCCGGGGTATAATCACTGCCATGCAAGAACGCGCGCACAGGGGTTTCACGCTCTGGTTTACGGGCCTCTCCGGGGCCGGCAAGTCCACCCTCTCCAGCCGCCTCTACGCCCTCTTCCGGGAGCGCGGCTACCACACGGAACTGCTCGATGGCGATGAGGTCCGCACCCACCTTTCCAAAGGCCTCGGCTTCTCCAAAGAGGACCGTGACATCAACATTGACCGCATCGGCTACGTCGCCCGCCTGCTCGCCCGCAACGGCGTCCTCGTCCTGACGGCGGCCATCTCGCCCTACAGAGACGCCCGCGACGCCGTGCGCGACGCGCACGAAAAAGACAGTATCCCTTTCATCGAGGTCTACGCCGAGGCCGCCCTCGACGCGCTGGCCGAGCGCGATGTCAAGGGCCTCTACAAACGCGCCCTGGCCGGCGAAATCCCGCACTTCACCGGCGTCTCCGACCCCTACGAGCCGCCCACGCACCCCGAACTCACCGTCCGCACCGACCGGGACAGTGTAGATCAGTCCGCCGATCAGATACTGACCTACTTACAGCGACAAGGACTGATTGGTTAGGCCACCCCTTCCTGCTGCGCTCGTTCCTCGGCATTGCGGCGGGCACAAGGCTAACATGAACAAAGATCGCATTGAACCCAATCCCGGCCAGGAGTCCGTCTGGGACTACCCGCGCCCGCCCCGGCTGGAAGACACGGCCAAGCACATCCAGGTCGTCTTCAACGGCGTCGTCATCGCCGACACGCACCGGGCCAAGCGGGTGCTGGAGACCAGCCATCCGCCCGTCTACTACATCCCGCCCGAGGACGTTCAGAGGCAGTACCTCGTTCCCGCGCCCGGTTCCTCCTTCTGTGAGTGGAAGGGCGCGGCCTCCTACTACACCGTCGCCGTCGGCGACAGGACGGCCGAAGGCGCGGCCTGGTTCTACCCGGACCCGACGCCCGCCTTCGCCGCATTGAAGGACCATGTCGCCTTCTATCCCGGCCGCATGGAGGCGTGCTTCGTGGACGGCGAGCGCGTCCAGGCACAGCCGGGCGACTTCTACGGCGGCTGGATCACGCATGAGATCGTTGGCCCCTTCAAGGGGGACCCCGGTACGGGCGGCTGGTGAGACGGGAGGACGTGATGTTCCAGAAACCATTGGTGGCATACGATGGCTCGGAGCAGTCCTGCAAGGCTCTTCAGGTTGGCATTGGGTTGGCCCAGAAACTGGGGGTAGACCTGGCCTCCATCACGGTGGAGGAGGAGCTGCCGCCTTATATCGCGGACACCCCGATGCCAGGCGCGTTCATCACGCCGGAAGTCGTGGAACTCATAGATGAGCAGCGGAAGACCTATTACGATGTGCTGACGCAGGGGGCGGTCGTGCAGGCGCTGGAGCAAGGCGTCACGCTCCGCGCCGCCGTCGTCGCGGGCGACGAGGTGGACGCCGTCGCCGACTACGCCCGCGCCCAGGAGTCCGACCTGCTCCTGGTCGGCTTCCACCGCCACTCCAAGCTCGTGGACCGATTCCTCGGCAGCACGGCCCACGGCCTCACCCTGGCCGCCCCCTGCTGCGTCCTCGCCGTCAAGTAGGGGCATGGCGTGCCATGCCCACTCTTTGTGTATCTTGGAGGAACGATGACACCCTCAGAGGCGAAGACAGCGCAGGAATGCTTCGGGCGCGACGGCTTCTACATCCACGCGGCCCCGGCGCTGCCGTCGGAGACGCTGGAGCGGGCGGCGCGCGGGCTGGGCGAGGTGCGTGACGGCGTCTACGACACCGGTGAGACCCCCGCCGGGCGCGGCTGGAACCCCGGCGACGACCCGCGCGCCCTGTGCAAGATCGAGCAGCCCCAGCTCGCCAACGCCGCCTTGCGCGAGGCGCTGCGCGCGCCGCTGCTCGGCCAACTGGCGGGCGCGGTCACCGGGGCCGAGCGGGTGCAGGTCTGGTGGGTGCAGGGGCTGGTCAAGCCCGGCGTACCCGACGCCGCCGTCGCCGCCAACGTCGGCTGGCACCAGGACTGGGCCTACTGGCGCGACTGGGAGGAGGGCAGCGAGTTGTTCACCGCCTGGCTGGCCCTGAGCGACGTGACGACGGAGAGCGGGCCGATGGTGTTCGTGCCCGGCTCGCACCGCTGGGGCCTGCTCCCCGGCGGCGACTTTTTCGGGCAGGATCAGCAGGCCCTGCGCGCCGGCATCCCTATCCCGGAGGGCGAGACGTGGCGCGAGACGCCCGACATCCTGCCGCCCGGCGGCGTCTCCTTCCACCACCGCCTGCTGTTCCACGGCAGCCACCAGAACCGCTCCGACGCTCCCCGGCTCAGCCTGGCGATCCACCTGCGGACGGAGAAGTCCCGCATCCGGCCCGAAAGCTGGGCCGCCCGCTATTTGGAACGGCCCGAAATCTGCCCGGTCATCTTCCAGAGGCCCTGACAGAAAGGTCGGTGGGCTCCTCAGTGGTGCCGCGCGCCGCCGATCCGCAGGTCGGGGAAGCCCCCGAACGACTGAATGTTCCAGGTCAGCACGGCGTAGCCGTAGACGGCGTGGCCGGTGGCGTTGGCGACGTACACCGCCGGGTTGAACTGCAACTGGGGCGTGATGTTGTACGTGAACCCGGCCGTGGCGAAGTTGCCGCTGCCGCCCTGGTAGTCCAGCTGGAGCAGTAGCCGGGGGTGGGCCCGGTAGGCCGCGCCCAGGATCGCCTGCGTCTGGTGGTAGTCGCGCACCGAGCCGCCGACGCCCATGCTCTGCACAATGACATAGGCAGCCCCAGCCATCAGAGTCGTGTTGCCCCGCAGATACCCCGCCTCCAGGTATGGCTGCGGGCTGCTGCCCATGCTGGTATAGTTGGCGAAACCCGTAGAGAGCAGGAAGTGCTTCTGCTGCACCAGGCCATATTCGGCGTTCAGAAAGGTCTCCTGCGGCGAGAAGCCTTCAAACAGGGCCATTTCGAATCTTTGGGTGATTCCCAACTCCAACTGCACCTGGTAGCGGTTGCCGATGTTCGGGTCCTGCTGCTGAAAGCTGAGGGACAGGACGCCCTTGGGCTGAATGTCGGGGGTGACGATCTGGTTCAGGCCCTTGGTCGTGGCCCCCGCCGGGCGGCAGAGCAGGCTCAGGGCCAGCGCGGCCGGGAGGGCGCGCCCGGCGCGGGCGGACTGAGTGTTTCGGAAGCGCATGTGGGTCTCCTCGTCGGATGTGTCCGCCCCGCTCCGGGGCGGCTCCAAGACCCTTCGTGTTCCCGCACGAAAGGGCCTCCCTGAGTTTTCCCCATCGCCCGGCTTTTCATGCCTGCCCCTGAACAGGCTGGCCGGGCGTCCCACCCCGTCCCTCGCCCTCTCCCGTCATCCGACACCGAGGTGGTTCTGTCCGCGCTTCCCCATGCTATAATCTCTCCATGCAGAACACGCTCTACTACGGCGACAACCTGGACATCCTCCGCAGGTTCGTGGACGACCAGACGGTAGACCTCATCTACTTGGATCCCCCCTTCAACAGTAATAGAGACTACAACGTTCTGTTCAAGGAGCAGTCCGGCGCGGCCTCCCCGGCCCAGATCAAGGCCTTCGGCGACACCTGGAACTGGGCGGGCGCGGCCCCGGCCTGGGCGGACTTTCCCGCCCTCTGCCCCAATGCCAAGGTCATTGAGCTGATGTGGGGGTTCCACAACACGCTGGACGAGAACGACGTGATGGCCTACCTGGTGATGATGGCCCCCCGCCTGTTCCACCTGCACCGCGCCCTCAAGCCCACCGGCAGCCTCTACCTGCACTGCGACCCCACGGCCAGTGCCTACCTCCGTCTTATTTTGGACGCCTTATTCAAGCCGAGAAACTTCAAGAATGAGATCATTTGGAAGCGGACGAGTGCTCATAGTTCTGCCAAACGGTATGGCCCAATCCATGACAACATCTACTATTACAGCAAGTCGGACATCTTCACATGGAACCCGCACTACACGGCGCATGGCTCGGAATACATTGAGACCTTCTTTGATCAAACTGATGCTGATGGCAGGCGATGGAAGCGAAGCGACTTGACGGGAGCAGGCACACGCAATGGAGAAACCGGCCAAGTCTGGCGTGGAATAGACGTTACTGCCAAAGGCAGGCATTGGGCCTACCCACCGTCGGTGTTGGAAGAACTTGACGTGCAGGGGCGTGTTCATTGGCCCAATAAACCCGGTGGTATGCCCAGGCTAAAGCAGTACCCGGAAGATTTGGCAGGCATACCCCTACAAGATGTGTGGAACGATATTCGCCCGATGCACAACTTATCGCAGGAAAGGATGGGCTATCCCACTCAAAAGCCGCTGGCGCTGTTGGAGCGCATCATCAGTGCGTCCAGCAATCCGGGGGATGTGGTGCTGGACCCATTTTGCGGGTGCGGAACGGCGGTGGTCGCGGCGCAGAAGTTGGGGCGGCGCTGGGTCGGCATTGACATCACCCCCATCGCCACCTCCCTGGTGCAGAAGCGGCTCTTTGACGCCTTCGAGGCCCGCGACAGCCGCCTCGTCTCCGCCGACGACCCGCAGGCCCAGGCCCGCGCCTTCCGCGTCGAGGGACTGCCCACCGACGAGGCCGGGGCGCGCGCCATGTTCGAGGCCGACCACAAGAAATTCGAGATGTGGGCCGTCGGCCTCATCCCGGCCATCCCCCAGGAGAAGAAGGGCGCCGACGGCGGCATTGACGGGGTCGCCTACTTCGACGTGGGCGGCAAGGACCTCGCCAAAGCCGTCGTTCAGGTCAAGGGCGGCAGGAACATCGGCGCGGCGGGCGTGCAGCAGCTGCGCGGGGCGATGGGGAAGAACAACGCGCCCCTCGGCTTCTACGTCAGCCTGGAAGCGCCGACCAAGCCGATGCTGGCCGAGGCATTGGCGGCCGGCTTCTACAAGGCCCCCACCGGCGTGGGGCGGCAGGTCCCGGCGCTCCAGGTCCGCACCGTCGCCGAGCTGCTCTGCGGCCGGGACTTCGACTTCCCGGTGACGGGGGCCAACGCCTCCTTCAAGCAGGCCGCCGCCATCGCCCGCGCCGCCGGCCAGGGCACGCTGGGGCTGGATTAGACCTCCCGCATCAGCCATCACACAGGGGGCCCAAGAGGACGGTGTGCTGCCCCGAAAGGGGAACCGACCCAAATACGACCCACGCCCGGCCGCCTGACGCCCGCCTCCCCCGGACGTGACCACGGCCCCGCCTCGGCCGAGTCCTTAACGACCGTCCCGCTCCCGTCCCCCCCTCCGCTCCCGCTTTGGGGGAGGTGGCGAGGCTTGCCGAGCCGGAGGGGGTTATTGCCGCGACACCCACGGGTTCCCCCGAATGTAATAGCGCCAGGGGGACTCGACGCCCTGAGAGATGCCGATGCGTGGGGTGGAGACGATCTCGAAGGGCGGGGGGGCGTGGGGGCGGATCTGCAGGTCGCTGCGCGGGTCGGTCACGTCCAGGCCGTTGTCGTGCTGCCGGGTCAGCGCCAGCGCCTGCGCCAGCTTGCCGGGGCCGTTGGTCAGCAGCAGCGCGGACTCGACGCCGCCCCGGTTCGCCCGCATGGTCTCGACGCCCTCCGTCGGCTCAATCGCCCGGATCAGCACGGCCTCGGCGACGCCCTCCGGGGCGCAGACGACGTTCAGCATCATGTGCAGGCCGTAGGTGAAGTAGACGTAGGCGTGGCCGGGCGGGCCGAACATCGTGCGGTTGCGCGGCGTCGGCCCCCGGTAGGCGTGACACGCGGGGTCGCCGGAGAGATACCCCTCCGTCTCGACAATGATCCCCGACAGGACCTCGCCCGATGGCAGCCGCCGCCAGACTGACTGCCCCAGCAGTTTTTGGGCGACCGCCAGCGTGTCCTGCAGATAGAACTCGCGGGGGAAAGGCGCTACCACGGTGAGGGGATGTCCGCCTCATCCGTCGCGCCGCCAGAGGACAGCTCTTCCTCCTCGTCCTCCACCGGCGCGCGGGCGGCCTGCTCCGCCTTAAGCCGCTCGTACAGCTCGCACGTCCCCGTCTCCAGGATCTCCTGCGTCTTGCCCGCGATGGCCTCGCCGAAGCCGGGGAGTTTTCGCAGTGTCCCCCGCGCGGCGATGTCTGCAACAGGCTCGTTCAGGTCCTCCAGGGTGCGGACGGCGTTTCGGTATGCCTTGACCTTGAACGGATTCTCCCCCTGCCGTTCCAGTATGTCGGCGATGTCCTCAAAGACCTCGGCCACCTCGGCGTTGGTGCGCGTGCTGCTCATGCCGTTGTTTTACCCGTTTTGCCGCGCCACGTCAGCAGCGCGCCGATCACGCCCCAGGCCACGAGGGAGAGGTAGAGGCCCAGCAGCACCGGCTCCGGCCGGTAGCGCAGCGTGACGCGGTGGTCGCCGCCCGGCAGCGCCGTGGCCAGGAACACCGTGTCCGCCACCAGCGGCGATTGGCCCGCCCCGTCCACGGCCAGCCGCCACCCCGGCGCGGCGCTCACATCCGTCACCAGCACCCCGCCCGCCGGCAGATTGGCCTGGATGGTCTCCTCCTCAGGCGAGGCCGAGGTCAAACGCAGGTCTGCCGGTGCGGACACGGGGGGCGGGGCGGGCGACGGCAGGGCATTCAGCAGGACCGTGTCCGACGGGACCAGCCCGGCGAGCAGCCGCCGGCGGGCCTCGGCCTCATCCGGCACGACCTGGTACTGCCGGGCCGCCCACGCCAGCCGCGCCCACGAATCCTCGTAGACGTTGACGTCGCCTGCCCGCGCCAGGCGGTAGCCGGGGACGGTCAGGCGGTAGGGCGCGATCACATACCGGACGCCCAGCCGGCCCAGCAGCGGCGCGTCCGCGGCCGCCGGCACGGCCGCCGCCGCGGAGGTGCCGTCGGTCCCCAGGTTCAGGGCGGACAGCAGCCGCTCGTAGCGCGCCGGCACCAGCGGGTCGTACCCGGAGACGTCGCGCCAGCCCAGGGCCATGGCCGTGTTGGGGACCATCTCGGTCCGGTCGTGGCCGGGGAAGCCCCGGCACAGTACGCGGAAGCCTCCCAGGTGCGCCGACACCCACTCGGTCTCCGGCGTCGGCGGGAACAGCAGGCGGGCGGGGACTCCGGTGTTGACCCCGACGGCGAACAGCAGCATGTCGGCGGCGACCACGGGCGCGGCCAGCCAGGACAGGCGCGCGGGCGCGCGGGCGATGACCAGGCAGGCCAGCGCGAAGGCCAGCAGGGCCCGCCCCGCCTGCCCGAGTCCGTAGAGCAGCCAGCCGTGCGTCAGCAGGTACGACGGCATGACGGCGGCCTGGTAGCCCAGGGCGAGCAGCAGCGCCAGCGCGACGAGGAGCCGGCCCGCGAGGCGGCGGCGCTCGGCGGGCGCGCTCTCCCCCAGCCGCTGCACCCCCTGCGCGCACAGCACCGCCACCGCGAAGTCCAACAGGCACAGAATACGGGCAGGGCCGTGGAACGCCTGGAACAGCGGCACACCGTAGAAGAAGAGGGCCAGCAGGGGCGAGCCGCACCCCATCAGCAGGGCGAACGCAGCCAGACCGGCCCAGAAGCCAGCGTCCCCGCGTCCCCCCTGGCGCGGCCCCAGCAGCCCGAACAGGGCGAAGGCCAGGGCCGCCGCGCCGCAGAAGACGGTCGTTTCGTAGTAGTTGAACGCGCCGCCGACGTAGCCGTGGTGCGTCCAGTCACGCATCCCCCCCAGAAGGTCGGGGGCGACCAGCACCGCCAATTGCCGCACCGGCAGGGCCTGACTGACGAGGGTGGCGTAAGGGGTGTCGGCGCGCAGGCCGTGCGCCAGCAGGTCCGCCGTCGCCAGCAGCTGTGCCGCGCCGATGCCGACGCCCAGCGCCAGGACGCCCGCCAGCGGGAGCAGTCGGGGCGACCAGCGCAGGCGGTACACCGCGTAGGCGCAGACGGTCAGCCAGACGTAGAAGGCGAACTGGAGGTGCCCCGCCAGCAGGGACATCCCCAGCGCCGCCGCCAGCCCCGCCGCCTGCCGCCGGCCCCCCGTCGCCCGCCACCCCTCCAGGAAGAACAGGGCCAGCGGCAGCCAGCAGAGGGCCGCGTCAATGGTCTGCCACATCTGCCAGGCGACCATCACGCCGCACAGCATCCACACGGTCGCCCCGCACAGCGACGCGGCATCGCACCATCCCCGCCGCCGCCCGTACAGGAAGAAGAAGGCGCCGGCCAGAAAGGTGTGCAGAGCCGCCAGCCAGCCGTAGGCCGTCGCCGGGGACAGCAGGGACAGCAGCCAGTTGGGGGGATAGAAGGCGGCGGCCTGATCGGTGGCGGCGAAGGGGATGCCGCAGAAGCGGTACGGGTCCCACAGCGGCACGCGGCCCGCGCGCAGGGAGTCGGTCAGGAACTGGCGGGGCGGGTAGATCAGGTAGAGGGGGTCCAGGGCCGGGCGCTGGATCTCGCGGAAGCCGGGCAGGAGGGCGGCGGCGTGCTGGCGCCAGGGCGGGGTCAGCAGCAGCAGGTCGGCGGGCACGAACGTCCGCCCCGGCAGCAGGGCGACGTTGTAGACGAGCAGGGTGAGCGCCAGCAGGTACAGGAGAGCCGGCAGAGTTTTGGTACGCGCGGTCAGCATCTTGGCGGGGCATGTTCTTGTCGGCCACAGGCGGGAGCGGCGGTCGTTTCGACATCCGCCCTGTAAACTCCTTTTTCCCATGCATCAGGTATAATAGCGGGCGAATCCACACGGAGGCACCTGACGCCATGATCGTCACGACCAAGACGCTATTCGAGCACGCCTACGGCAAGTACGCGCTCGGCGCGTACAACATCAACAACGCCGAGCAGGCGCTGGGCCTGTTCAAAGGCAACATCGCCGCGCAGTCCCCCTTCATCATCCAGATCTCCAAAGGCGCGCGCGCCTACACGGACAAGCGGATGCTGGAGGCTATCATCCGGGCCTGCGACGAGATTTTCCCGGAGGCCGTCTTCGCCGTCCATCTCGACCATGGCGACGAGCAGACCTGCTACGACTGCATTGACAGCGGCTTCTACTCGTCGGTCATGATTGACGCTTCCCACGACCCGTTTGAGGAGAACATCGCCATCACCCGGCGCGTCGCGGACCGCGCTCACGCCAAAGGCGTCAGCGTGGAAGCCGAATTGGGGATGCTGGGCGGCGTCGAGGAGCACGTCGCCGTGGACGAGAAGAACGCCAAACTGACCGACCCGGACGAGGCCAAGGAGTTCGTCGAGAAGTCCGGCTGCGACAGCCTGGCCTGCGCCATCGGCACGTCGCACGGGGCGTACAAGTTCTCCGGCGGCCAGGGCCTGCACTTCGACCGCATCCGGGCCATCCAGCAGCAGCTGCCGGGCTTCCCGCTGGTCATGCACGGCTCCTCCAGCGTGCCGCAGGACGAGGTCCACCGCATCAATGCGGCCGGGGGCAAGCTGAAGGAGGGCGCGAAGGGCGTGGACGAGCACCAGTACCTGCCCGCCGCCAAATTGGGCGTCTGCAAGGTCAACATTGACACCGACGGCCGCCTGGTCTGGACGCGCGTCCACCGCGAGTTCTTCCGCGACCACCCCGAAGACTTCGACCTGCGCTCGCCCGGCAAGGTCTTCATCGCCGAGTACGCCAAGTTCATCGAGTCCCGGTCGAATCTGCTTGGCTCGGCGGGCCAGCTCGCCTCCGCCCGCGAGCACGCCCAGAGCAAGGGCGGCAAGGCGTAAGAACCTACCCCTGCCGCTGCGCGTGGCCCCTCCCTGCCAAGGAGGGGAGGGAGAGGAGACCCCCTCCCGTCCTCCCCCTCAGAGCAGGGGGAGGGGAAGAGCGCCGATCCTCCTCCCCTGTCCCTCCCCCTTTCCGAAGGGGGAGCCGGAGGGGGTTCTTCCGCCCCTTCCCTGGCAGGGAAGGGGCAGGTCGCTTGCGACCGGGGTTAGGTCTTGCCGCCCCTGAAAGACACCACCATGCCCAACGAACTTCACCCCCGCCTCGCCGTCTCCTCCTGGAGCCTGCACCGCCGCCTCACGCAAGAGGGCGTCCCGCTGCTCGACATCCCCGCCGAGGCCGCCGCGCACGGCATCAGCCGCCTGGAGGTCTGCCACTTCCACTTCCCCAGCACCGACCCCGGCTACGTCAAAGACCTGCGCGGCGCGCTGGACGACGCGGGGGTGAAGTTCTTCACGATGCTGATTGATGCAGGCGACCTGACCCACCCCGACCGGACGCGCCGGACGGAGGACGAGGCCATGATCGCCGGGTGGGTGGACACGGCCGCCGCCTGCGGGGCCGAGCGCGCCCGCGTCATCGCCGGGGACGCCGTGCCGGAACCGGACGGCATGGCCCTCGTCCTCAGCGCCGCCGCCCTGGGGCATCTCGCCCGTCGCGCCGAGGCCGGTGGCGTCCGGCTGGTCACGGAGAACTGGCACGCGCTCCTGGACCGACCCCAGGAGGTCCTGGAACTGCTGGAGGAACTGGAAGGCCAGGTCGGCCTGATGCTGGACTTCGGCAACTGGAAGGGCGAGCGCAAGTACGACGACCTGGCGCAGATCGCCCCCTTCGCCTCCTCCACCCACTGCAAGGCCGACTATCCCGCCGCCGGGCAGATCAACCGCGCTGATTTCACCCGCTGCCTGGACATCTGCCGGGACGCCGGCTTTTCCGGCCCGCACTCCCTGATCTTTGACGGCCCCCTCACCGACGGCGGCGAGTGGGCCAGCCTGGACGAGATGCAGGAGATCGTCCGGCCCTATCTCGCATGATCTACGCCGTCGGCGACATCCACGGCGAGGCGGGCGCACTGCGAGCGCTGCTGGAAGAACTCCCCGTGCAGCCGTCCGACCTCGTCGTGTTCCTCGGCGACGCCATCAACCGGGGGCCGGACGGCTGCGGCTGCGTCGAGCAGATTCTGGCCTTTGACCGCTGCCGCAAGGTCTTCCTCCAGGGCAACCACGAGGAGGCGATGCTGATGTTCTTGGAGGAGGGCGCGGTCACGGCCCTGACCGGCATGGACGCGCAGCCGACGCTCGACGCCTACGCCGCCGCCGGCTACGCCCTGACGCCCGGCGACCTGTCCAGCCTGCCCGAAAGCCACCTACGCCTCTACGCCCAGGCGTACCCCTGGACGCTGCCCTTCTACATCACCGACGACTACATCTTCACTCACGCCGGCTGGGACCTCTTCCGCCCCCTGCAAATGCAGAACTTAGGCGTTCTGCGCTGGGGCAAGGTCACGGGGCAGGAGTCGCCCTTCTGGACGCAGACCGTCGTGCGCGGCCACGTCCCGGTGCCTCAAGTCACCTTCGCCCGCAGGAAGCAGTACATCGGCGTGGACACCGGCTGCGGCCTCGGCGGCCTGCTCTCCGCCGTCGCCCTCCCGACGGAAGAAGTCTACACCGCCCGCCCCGCCTCCTTCCGCCCCGACTGGTACAGCCGCCTGCGCGGCTAGTGCGGGGGCAGCGTCTGGATGACGCGATGGAGCAGCCACATCGCGTAGAGCATGTAGGCGAGCTTCGTGGCGGCCAGCGCGCCGACGAGGATGAGGACGGCGGTGCGGAGCCGCGACTGTCCAGGGGGCAGCGGGCGCGACGATCGCCAATCCAGCGGCGTCAACAGCCACGGCGTCCGCTGGAAACCCCAGTCCGCCCGCTGACCGTAGGAAGTGATCGGCGGCAGGGGTGGGGGGTCTGGCTGGGCCATGACGTGCTGTGACTGGGCCGCAATCCTCTGGAAATCCTCGGCGGAAATGGGTGTGCCGCACCAGTTGCAGCGCGGGGCGCGGAGCGCCCGCAGCGGGCGTCCACAGTTGGGGCAGTAGATCGGGCGGGACTCTCGGGTGGGTTCCGGCATACTCGCTCAGACCCCGTTGGGCGGAAAAAGTTGCGGATTTCCGGCGGGTGCGGTATAATGGCCGCCTGCGATGTGGGGCCGAGATGTCATGGAGGCCGCTTCTTCGGCCCGCGCCGGCGCGGGCCGCACCAACAACTTTGATTTCCTCCGGTTCGCGCTCGCCGCGCTGGTGGTCTTCTACCACAGCTTCATGCTGCTGGGCGGGCCGAGGAGCGACGACGGGATCGCGGCGCTGACGCGGGGGCAGCTCGATGGCGGCCTCCTGGGCGTCGGCGGCTTTTTCGTGATCAGCGGCTTCCTCGTGACCGGGAGCTGGGTGGCGACGCCTACCTTGACGGATTACTTCAAGAAGCGCGTTCTGCGCATCTACCCCGCCTTCATCGTGGCCTCTCTATTCTGCGCCCTCGTCGTCGGCCCCCTCGCCGCGCCGCACGCCGAGGCCTACTTCCGCCAGTTCCGGCCCGCGCCCTTCGTCGGGTACATGCTGCTGCTGGTCGGCCCCTTCATGCCGCCGGTCTTCCTGCACCTGCCGTTTCCCAACGCGGTGGACGGCTCGTTCTGGACGCTGCGCTACGAGTTCTGGTGCTACGTCCTGGTCGCGGCCCTCGGCCTGCTGGGGCTGTACCGGCGGCGGGCGCTGGTGGCGGCCCTGTTCGCGGGCGCGCTGCTCGTCAACGGCCTGCAAAGCGTGGGGCACCTCGCGGTCCTGCCGGACCGGGAGTATCATCTGCTGGGCGACCCGGCCAAGGGGATTCGGCTGCTGGCGGATTTTTTTGCCGGCATGACGTTTTTCCTGTACCGGGACCGCGTCGCGTTCACGCGCGGGCGGGCGTGGCTGGCACTGGGCCTCTGGGCGGCGGCGACGTATCTGCTCCGGGCCGGGGCGGCGGCGCTGCCCCTCTTCGGCGCATACCTGCTGCTTTCCCTCGCCTTCAACCCCCGGCTGAAGCTGCAGGACTTCGGGCGGCGCGGCGACCTGTCCTACGGCGTCTACCTGTACTCGTTCCCGATCCAGCAGCTGCTCATCCAGGCCCTGGGCGGCCGCCTGACCCCGCCGCTGCTGTTCCTGCTCGCCCTCGCGCTGGCCTCCGTGCTCGCGGCGCTGAGCTGGCGCTTCGTGGAGGCGCCCTGCCTGCGCCTGAAGCCGCGCCGCCCCGCCCCAGCCCTGGCCGACCCGATGACCGCTGGCCCAGACGTCAGGCCGGCGTAGCGGCCTCGACGCCGCAGGTGCGGAGGAAGGCGGCGACGCAGGCCGGGTCCCACTGCGCCCCCGCGCCCTCATTAAGAATCGCCTGCGCCCGCGCCGGGGCCATCCCCTGGCGGTACGGGCGGTCGGTCGTCATGGCCGAGTAGGCGTCGGCGACGGCCATGATGCGCGCCATCAGCGGCGTCTCCTCGCCCCGCAAGCCGAAGGGGTAGCCGCCGCCGTCCCAGCGCTCGTGGTGATGCCGCACGGCGTCCAGCGTCTCCTCGAAGCCCGGAACCGCCCCGACGATCACCGCGCCCATCATCGGGTGGTGCTCGACGGCCGCGATCTCCTCCCCGGTCAGCCGGCCCGGCTTGCGCAGGATGCGGTCCGGCACGCCGATCTTGCCGACATCGTGCAGCAGGGCGGCGATCTTGATGGTCCGCAGGAAGCCCTCGTCCAGCCCCAGCGCGTGGGCGATCTGGGCGCTGTAGGTCATCACGTCCTCGGAGTGGCGTCGGGTGTAGCGGTCCTTGTTGTCCACTGCCGTCACCAGCGCGTCCAGCATCGAGAAGCCCTCGATGCCGGCCAGCCGCCGGCGCAGCCGCTCCACCTCCTCAGCCTGCTCCGCCTCGGCCCCGCCGGTCTTGAACCACCGCAGACGTGAGTCCGCCAGGTCCAGCGCCTCGTGTCGGGCCGCCGCCTCGTCCGGGAAGACGGCGGCGCCGACCGAGAGCGACAGCGGGATCACGCTGTCCGAGCCGGGCGGGCGATAGCCGATGCCCCCCACCGCCTCCCGCAGCCGCGCCGTCACGGCCTCGAATTCGCCGGGGCCGACTCCGGGCATCAGCAGCGCCAATTCGTCTCCGCCGAAGCGCGCCAGCATGTCGTAGGAGCGGCAGCAGGGCAGCAGCGCCTGGGCCACCTGCCGCAAGACGTCGTCCCCGGCCAGGTGCCCGTAGGCGTCGTTGAAGAACTTGAAGTTGTCCAGGTCCATCATCACTACCGCCAGGGGCGTCCCGGACCGCAGCGCCCGGTCGGCCTCCTCGTCCAGCCGCCGATGAAAGGCGCGGTGGTTGAGCAGGCCGGTCAGCGGGTCGCGGTCGGCCCGCTCCAGCGCCTCCGCCAGCAGCCGCTCCCGCTCCGCCTCCATGCCCTTGCGCTCGCTGATGTCGGTGTGGGAGCCGGCCATCCGGTAGGGCTTGCCGGAGGCGTCCCGGAGCGCGGCCCCGCGCGACAGGACCCAGCGGTACGAGCCGTCTCGGTGCCGCATCCGATACTCCGCCTCATAGTCCGTCCGGCGGCCGTCGAGGCACTCCTGCATCGCTGCCAGCGCCCGCTCGCGGTCATCGGGGTGGATGCGCTCGTGCCACTCGGTCACGTGATTGGCGATCTCCTGGTCCTCGTGCCCCAATATCGCCTTCCAGCGCGGCGAGAAGAAGACCCGGCCGGTGGCGAGGTCCCAGTCCCACAGGCCGTCGCGCGAGCCCTGCACGGCCAGCTCGTAGCGCTCACGGCTCTCGCGCAGCTCGTCCACGCGCGCCCGCAACTGGGCGTTGGCGTCCGTCAGTTCCCGGCGCGCCGCGCGCAGCCCCTCCCGCGCCCCGTCCAGGCCGACCGCCGCCCGCGCGATCTCGTCCTGCATCACGTTGAAGCTGCCCGCCATCGCCGCCACCTCATCCCGCGAATGCACGACGACCGGCACGACATCCACGCGCGCGTGCGCCCCGTCCAGGTCGCCCCGTCCCAGCGCCTCCATCGCCCCCGAGAAGTCCGCCAGCGTCCCCGCCGCCAGTCGATTCGCCGCCCGCGCCACCTCCTCGACGGCGTGGCCGATGATGCCCGGCAGCACCAGCCCGACGGAGATCGTCAGCAGCGCGACCCCGACGAAGATGTCCGACAGCGCTGCCGCCAGCGCGGTCTGGCGCTCCCCGACGTGATGGATCGCCAGCAGGTAGCCCGCGCCGTCCAGGGTCAGCACCAGCAGCATCGCCCCCGTCAGCTTGACGTGCAGCGACCGGGCCACCCCCGCCGTCCCCGCCCGCCGCCGGTCCTGCCGGCGGCGCAGGGCGTAGAGGGTCGCCCCCGAAGAGGCCAGCGCCAGGCCGAACAGCACCGTCGGCAGCCCGAACTGCTCAAAGCCCAGCACGGTGGCGACGCCCCAGACGCCCGCCGCCAGCAGCCCCAGCCGGATCGTCCAGTCCGGCGCCCGCCAGGGCCGGGGCATGGCCGGCGCGCTGCGCCGCAGCAGCCACACGGCCACGCTGGGTAGGCCGATTCCGATCAGGTATGTCAGGTTGGCCGCCGCCACCAGCCAGACCGGGTCTCCGACCAGCAGGAACGCGATAGACATACCCGCCGTCAGCAGCGTCGCCACCCAGGGCGCGTCCGTGCGCGAGCGGTGGGCGAATACCTGCGGCAGCAGGCCGTCCTCGGCCAGTTGGGAAAGTGTCCGCGACGCCCCCGCCAGTGGCTGGATCGTGCCGTGAAACATATTGAGCATCATGAACCAGATGGCGGCGGCTTTGGCCGCGCCGCCCAGCAGGGGCGCGAAGGTCGGCCCCAGCGTCTGCGCCAGCTCGCCGGCCAGTGGGCGCGGCCCCAGTGCGCCCAGCCAGATCAGGGGCAGCAGGGCGAAGTAGACGGTCGCCAGGGCGGCGGACGCGAACATGGCGCGCGGGACGTTGCGCGCCGGGTCGCGCGTCTCGCCCGCATGGCAGGCGGCGGCCTCAAAGGCGGGGGCGGCGAAGCCGACCAGGTACAGCCCGGCCATCGCGCCGGTGAGGCTGCCAAACGGACCGGCAAATGGTGTGACAAGATGCCAGGAGAAGGATTGGCGCCAGTCCACATGGCCTATCAGCACGGGGGCGAGGCCGGACACGAAGGCCAGCGCGGCGGAGGCGGCCGCGACGGGTACCATCAGGCGAGTCGCCCACCGGACACCGCAGAGGTTGACCAGGGCGAAGAACAGCACCAGGCCGCAGGCGAGGGCTGGCACGGGCACGTGGGGCAGATACCACTGGTGGATGGCCGACGCCGACAGCAGGGCCGTCAGGCCGCAGGTCGGCACCCAGCCCCACCAGTAGCAGGTGCCCGCCAGGTTCGCCAGCACGGGGCTGATCGGGCGGAACGCCTCGGCGCACGTCGCCGCGATGCCGCCGACCCGGTCCGGCCACATCAGCACCAGCTCCGTCCAGCCGGGGGCGGCCATCCAGGACAGCACCAGGCCGACGATCAGCAGCGGGATGGCGGCGCTGCCCTGGCCGGGGATGTCGCCCTGGCCGGCGATCAGCGCGCCGATCAGGAACAGACTCTGGTTGATGCCGCCCATCGCCAGCGCCGTCGTCTCCAGCCAACCGATGGTGCGTGGATGCGGCGCGGCCTCGCCCGGAGTCTTGGGTATACGTTGAAAGTTGAACATCGCGTTGCCTGAGAGCTTCGGCGTCCGCCGGTCACGGCTCGGTAGTTCATTGTCGGCATTCCGTCACAGGAACCGGAGATTTACCGGGGAGCAGATTGACAATGGAATAGAACGGCTGTATAATGATGCTGTCATGCGACGCGGCAACGACAGCCTGACCCAGTGGTGGCGGCGCTCCCAAGCAGTCTGGGAACGCCGAATGCCGTCTGTCGCCTGAGTCGCAAGCCAGAGCGGACTTCCGAAGAGCCGGGGCGTTTCCTGCACAGGAACAGCCCCGGCTCTTTTTGCATCTGCACGATCTTGCCCGATTTCAGCGCCGGACCAGATGGCCCAGCGCCGCCGTCGCTTTCAGGTATACTTATGCCAACAATGCTGTATCCGACTCGTGATGAATTCGTCGCTAAGGCCAGCCAGGGCAACTTGATTCCGGTCTGGCGCGAGGTGCTGGCCGACATGGAAACGCCCGTCTCGGCCTTCCGCAAGATCGCGCAGGGCCGTCCGAACTCGTTCCTGCTGGAGTCGGTGGAGGGCGGCGAGCGCCTGGCGCGCTACTCGTTCCTGGGAAGCGACCCGTTCCTGATCTTCCGCTCCAAGGGCGACACGGCGACCGTCACCGAGGGCGGCCACACCGAGACCATCCCGCTGGCGTTCGGCGAGCGGGACCCGCTGCACGTGCTGGCCTCCCTGCTGGGCCGCTACACCTACGTCCCGACGCCCGAATTGCCCCGCTTCGTCGGCGGCGCGGTCGGCATGATCGGCTACGACACCGTGCGCTTCTTCGAGAAGCTGCCCACATTGGCGACGGACGACTTGCAGCTGGACGACTGCCTCTTTCTGTTCACCGACGCCCTGCTGGTCTTCGACCACGTCAAGCACAAGATGCTGGCCCTGTGCAACGCCCGCATCGCCCCCGGCCAGGACCCCGGCGCGGCCTACGACGGCGCGGTCGCCAAGATTGACGCGCTGTTGGGACGGCTGAAGGAGACTCCTGTAGGGGCGCAGCATGCTGCGTCCCTACGCAAACGGGGGGCCTCCGACTTCACCCCCAACCGCACCGAGGAGGACTACAAGGCCGCCGTCCTCAAGGCCAAGGAATACATCGCCGCCGGGGACACCTTCCAGGCCCAGATCGGCCAGCGCCTGTCCAAGACGCTGTACGCCGACCCGTTCGACGTCTACCGCGCCCTGCGCTCCATCAACCCGTCGCCCTACATGTTCTATCTGGACTTCGGCGAGACCAAATTGGTCGGCGCGTCGCCGGAGGTGCTGGTGTCCGAGCAGAACCGGGTCGTCACAATCCGCCCCATCGCCGGCTCGCGCCACGGGCGCGGCGCGACCCCGGAGGAGGACGACGCCATCGCCGCCGACCTGCTGGCCGACGAGAAGGAGCGCGCCGAGCACATCATGCTGGTGGACCTGGCCCGCAACGACATCGGGCGGGTGGCGAAGTACGGCACCGTGAAAGTGGACGAGCTGATGGTGATCGAGAAATACTCCCACGTCATGCACATCGTCTCCGAGGTGACGGGAATCCTGCGCGACGACCTGGACCAGTTTGATGTCCTGCGCGCCTCCTTCCCGGCGGGCACGCTGACCGGCGCGCCGAAAGTCCGCACGATGGAGATCATCGAGGAACTCGAACCCACCCGGCGCGGCCACTACGGCGGCGGCATCGGCTACTTCTCGTTCAGCGGCGACATGGACAGCGCCATCACCATCCGCACCGCGCTGGTCAAGGGCGACACCATTTATCTCCAGGCGGCAGGCGGCGTCGTCGCCGACTCCGTCCCCGAATACGAGTACCGCGAGACGCTCGCCAAGATGCGCGCCCTCGTCCGCGCCGTCGAATGGGCCGAGTCGGGGCTGGAGTAGTCGGATGAGCGTTCCGCCGCCGGTAGAGAAGGTCAGAAAGACGGTCATTCCACTGCCGACCCACTTCAAGAATTACCTGGTCGCCCGGAAGAACCTGTTCTGGCTCGTCACGTTCGCGATATGGGGGCTGGCGATTTACTGGCGTTTTGCCGTTCATCACGAACGAAGCAGCATGGCTTTCTTACGGAGTATCGAGAAGAGAGGCAACTGGCGCTATGTCTTGGATACGAACTACTTTCACCACCGACACAGCATCGCACTTATCAACTTCGGCCTTGGGTTTTGGGAGTGGCACACGCTTGTTTTATCTCGCTCCGACGCCAACTGTCGCCGCATTGAGGATGTCCGTCAGGCGCGATGGCAGAATCTCCCCGCGCTATGCATTGAACTTGACGCGAAACATTTCTGGTCCCGTAAGACGCTGTGGATGGTCTACGCCCCTGAGGACGAGGAGAGGGTGAAAGCGCAGGTGCTGCCACTCCTTGAGGAGTTCCGGCGGCGGGATCGGTAGGGGATTGAGGCGAATCGGCTGTGGGCGTTACGACTGCAGAGGATCGAAACCGGTTAGGCTGAACAGCCGCCCGTCACCGCGCAGGAAGCCCAGCACGCCCAGGGCGCGCTTGAGGCGGGCCTGCTCCCTCTCCGGTGGGGCCTGGGGCGGGATAGCCGCCCCGGCCCCCGGAGGTGAGCGCGGCGGAAGGTGAAGCCCGGGCGCTTGAGAGTGCGCCTAATGGGATTCCGAACGCCGCATTGCTCTTGCACGATTACTGTCTAGTAGCGGTCGTTGCCGTAGCCGCCACGGTCGCCGCGGCCGCCGCCACCACCGCGGCCGCCGCCACCGCCGCCGTAGCCGCCGCCACCGCCGCCGTAGCCGCCGCCACCGCGATTGCCGCCGCGGCCGCCATCCTCACGCGGACGGGATTCGTTGACGACGAGGGCGCGGCCCCCGACGTTGCGGCCGTTGATCGCCGCGATCGCCTGCTTGGCCTCGTCGTCGCTCGCCATCTCGACGAACCCGAAGCCGCGCGACTGCCCCGTGTAGCGGTCGGTGACGACCTGGGCGCTGGTGACGTTGCCTGCTTCCGAGAACAGGTCATGGAGCTGCTGGTCGGTGGTCTGATAGCTCAGATTGCCGACGTAGAGTTTGGTTGCCATTCTTCCAATGGCTCCTTTCGGTGCGTAACGTGCCTCCAAAAAACTGCCAGAGGCTTGTCGGGACAGGCCTTTCTTCTCAACTTCGCAGGACGGCCTACGTTTCAGGGGTCGCGGGTCGGGCAGAGTGACACCGAAGGGACCGGACGGAAGCGGGCGGCGAACCAGCGCGGAACAAGGAAGGCAGCCGGAACGAGTTCCGGCATCAGGCCCATTATACCACGCTTCCCCGGTAAGCGCAAACATTATTTTGTGTGACTTTTTTCACATCCGCCTCACGATTCCTGCGCCCCCGCCCTTGACAACCCCCCGCCCTGCCGTGTATAATTCCCCTGCCTTTGATGCTCTAGGGATGGAAGCACATGGATACCCCCAAAACTGTGCGGGCCAGTCCGAGGCGTGGACTTTCCCACTGTGCCCAGTGCGGTAAGGAAATTCCACCGAACAAGCGCCAGAACAAGTTCTGTGACCGGACCTGTTCGGCAAGGTTCAACAACAAGGGTGTCACACGGCACGGCAACAAGCGTGGGTCGGTTCTGTGTCTGCGGTGCGGCCAGCCGATACTCAACAGGGGAAAGCGGTACTGTAGCCTGCGATGCGCCAGTACCCGCCGGGCTGATGAGACAGAGCAAAGGATCTTAGGCGGCATCAGTGGCGGTGGGAGGATCGCTGCCGGGACCCTGCGCGCCTACCTGATAAAAACGCGCGGTGAACGTTGCGAGATGTGTGGCTGGGACAAGAAGCATCCGGTGACGGGTGGCTGTCCGCTGGAAGTGGACCATATCGACGGCGATGCCACGAACCATCGTCTTGATAATCTGCGGTTGCTGTGCCCGAACTGCCATGCTTTGACGCCAACGTTCCGGAATTTGAACAAAGGAAACGGCAGAGCTTATCGCAGAAAAGCGCCCCCTTAGTACAAAGGCTAGTACAGTAGTTTTGTAAACTTCAGGTGACAGTTCGATTCTGTCAGGGGGCTTACAAATTATTTGCAGATTACTTTACAAAACATCATACGGGTCGGTGTCCGAGTGGCTAAAGGAGGCGGTCTGTAAAATCGTCGGCGCGAGCCTACGCAGGTTCGAATCCTGCCCGGCCCATCAATATTCTCACCCCACGCCTCGTCACGCGAGAGTGGGGTGTCTTCTTATTCGGAGGATTATGAGACTTTTCCCCGTTCTCGGAGTGGCTGCCGCTCTCTTGGCCGCGCTGCCGGTGCAGGCGGGCCGGGTGAAGACGCCCGCGCCCATTCGAGGCAAAGGCTATCGGCTTGTCCAGGACTGGGACTTCGGCGCGACGGTCAAAACTAAGAAGCAACTTTACGACCAGTTCTACACGCGCTACGTCTACAACAACGGTACGCTGGACACGCTCAACGACGAGTGGGAGCGTTACCGGGACGACAACAACCATGTTCTCGACGGCCACGTGCTCAGTCTGGTCGCCCGCGCCCCCGGCGGCCTCAAGCCCGGCGGCATCGAAAGCGGGATGCTGCGCTCCAAGTGGACCGGTGAGTATGGCTACTACGAGTGCCGCATGAAGGTCCCCGCGGGGCGCGGGATGTGGCCCGCCTTCTGGCTCAACCCCCAGGACGGGAAATGGCCCCCGGAGATCGACGTCGTCGAGATCGTCAACAACGGGCGCGACACCACCAAAAGCTCCTTCCACAACGTCCACCCCGGCAAGACCGACAAGGTCGAGGACGTCCAGACGAAGCTGGACAAATGGAGCTCGTACCGTCCCGGCTTCGACTACGCCGACGGCTTCCACACCTTCGCCGTGGAGTGGACGCCGGACACTGTCCGGCATTATGTGGACGATGTGCTGGTCGCCGAGCGCCGCTTCCACTGGACGCACGAGGACGGCTCCGACGGCGGCCCCGCCCACGTCCTGGTCAACCTGGCCGTGGGCGGCTCCTGGCCCGGCCCGCCGACCTCGGCAGGCGAATTCCCGGCGGCCCTGGAGATCCAGTACATCCGCGTCTGGCAGTGCCCCCGTCTGGAAACTCCGGCAAAAAGAGCAGGCGGGCAGGGCGCGCGCTGACGCCTTTTGTGTGGTACAATAGCGCGGACGTTTTTGTGGAAACGAACTTCGCCCTGCCACCATAGTTTTGAAAGGACCTAATATGACCGCTCCCACCCAGGATCAAGAGCGCGCCACGACCCTGGCCCCGATGCCCGTCGCGCCCCCTGCCTACGACGTGAAAGACCTCTCCCTTGCCGACGCCGGACGACGCCGCATCGAGTGGGCCGACCGCGAGATGCCCGTGCTGCGCTCCATCCGCGAGCGCTTCGAGAGGGAGAAGCCGCTGGCTGGCATCACCGCCGTCGCCTGCCTCCACGTCACGGCGGAAACGGCGAACCTGATGCGCACCCTGCGCGCCGGCGGCGCGACCGTCGTGCTGACCGCCTCCAACCCGCTCTCCACCCAGGACGATGTCGCCGCCGCCCTGGTCCAGCACTACGGCTG
>JAFAZD010000185.1 GCA_019239955.1 Armatimonadota bacterium
AACTCGGCCGGCAGTGACAGCGGCGGAGGCGCAGTCATCCTTGCCGGTCCTTGCAGTGTCACGAACTGCGTCTTCCGCGGGAACACTGTCGTGGGCGGAAGCGGTGGAGGGGCGTTCATTTCCGGTGAACCATTCGCCATCACGAACTGTACCTTTACCGGAAACAAGGCTGACCAGGGCGGCGGCGTTCGCTTCACCACCGCCTGCGCCATGACCAACTGTATCCTCTGGAACGACTCCGGCGGGGAGATCGCCAATCCTGCGGGTTCACCCCTCACGCTGACGTTCAATGATATTCAGGGCGGCTACGCCGATACGGGCGACATTAGCGCCGACCCTCAGTTCGTCGGAGTCTCTACAGGGGACCTGCACCTCCGACCCGGCTCTCCCTGCCTCGGCGCCGGCGCGACCCAGGCCCAAGCGCCCAGCGGCGTCACCGTTCCCACCACCGACTTGGATGGCAAGACACGCCCCACCCCACCGAGCATAGGAGCGTATGATTAGCAGGCTCTGAACGGCAGCGCTCCTACGAAAAACGGTCGTCTCAGTGCATCTTAAACGGGCCGCCGTGCGGCTCCGGCTCCATGTCGGGGCGGGCGGAGTCCTGCACGACCTCGTGCATCTCCAACACGTTCGGCTGGGAATAGGCGTCCCTGGGCAGTGTGCCGGACTGGGCGTGGCCCTTGATGAAAGCATCGGAGCGCACCCAGTTCAGGAAATCCTGCCGACTCTGCCAGAGGGTCAGGACGATGTACGGATCGCCCTCGTTGACCGGGCGCAGGACCTGGTTGGAGATGAAGCCCGGCATCCCATCCACCAGCCCGGCCCGCTCCCGAAACGCCTTTTCGAACGCCTCGGCGTATTCCGGCTTGACGTAGATGCGGTTGGCGACGGTGATCATGGGGCTATTTTACCCGAATCTGTAAGGCTTTGCGGTGGATGACGGCGAAGGTGCAGAGCACACCCGATTTTCTGGCGGCAATGGGCAGGAACTTTCACGGCGGCGCGCGTGTATGGGAAAGGCAAGCAAGCGGAGGTCAAAGCCATGACTGTTGTGAACGAAGCGCCGCCGCGCGTGTGCCCGGCGTGCGGCGGCGCGAACGACCCGGACGCCGTGTTCTGCGCCGACCCGCGCTGTCACAAGGCCTTGGGCGAGTTCGCCTATGTGCGCGAAGAACTGGTGCGGGAGGCGCGCTGGCACGAGACGCTGGCCGAGCGCGTGGTCGGCTTCATCGGCAGGCCGCATTTCCTGGGCGTCCATCTGCTCTGGTTCGCCGCGTGGATCCTCCTCAATACCGGCGTCCTGGTGATGGTGCGGAGTTTTGACGCCTTCCCATTCGGGCTGCTGGCGATCATCCTGGCGATGGAGACGATCTTCATCACCGGGTTCGTCCTGATCAGCGAGAACCGGCAGTCGGCCCACGCCAACAAGCGCGCCGAGCTGGACTACGAGGTGAACGTGCGCACCTACCGCAAGATCCAGGAGATGGAGACGCTGCTGCGGGCGATGGACGCGCGGCTGGACCAGCTGGAGCGCGGCGACAGGCCGGGCTGATAAGACCCCCTCCTGGTGGGTATATCAGGGCAGGCCGCGTGATGCAGGCGGCAGCCCATGCTGGGGCCGGGAGGAAGTATGTCGCTCGCCGATAAGTTGCTGGGCCGCCCGCTGGCCTCCTCGGAGGAGGGGGAGCAGAAGATCGGCGTGCTCGCCGGCGTCCCCATCCTGGGACTGGACGGACTCTCCTCCGCCGCCTACGGCCCCGAGGCCCTTCTCACCATCCTGATCCCCCTGGGCCTGCTCGGACTCAACTACATCGCCCCCCTCACCTTCATCATCCTGGGCCTGCTCGGCATCCTCTACCTCTCCTACCGCCAGACCATCGCCGCCTACCCCACCGGCGGCGGATCCTACACCGTCGCCAAGGAGAACCTGGGCGTCAGGTTCGGCCTGCTCGCCGCCGCCGCCCTGATGCTCGACTACACCCTCAACGTCGCCGTCGGCATCTCCGCCGGCGTCGGCGCGCTCGTCTCCGCCGTGCCGCGCCTCCACGCCCACATCCTGCCCCTGTGCCTCGGATTCCTCGCCCTGATCACCCTGGTCAACCTGCGCGGCGTGCGCGAGGCGGGCCTGGCCTTCGCCCTGCCCACCTACCTGTTCGTCGGCTCCCTCGGCGCCGTCATCGTGCTGGGCCTGCTGCGCGGCGGGCTGACCGGACACCCACACCCCGTCGTCGCCCCCAGCCCGATCCCGAGGGCCGCGGAGGGCGTGACCCTGTGGCTGCTCATCCGCGCGTTCGCCAGCGGCTGCACCGCCATGACCGGAGTTGAGGCCGTCTCCAACGGCGTCACCGCCTTCGCCGAGCCGCGCGTCAGGAACGCCCAGCGGACGCTGACGGCCATCGTCGGCATCCTCGCCCTGCTGCTGGCGGGCATCGCCCTCCTGTGCCACGGCTACCACATTGACGTGCTGCCGGAGAACGACCCTCACTACCAGAGCGTGCTGTCGCAGCTGGCCGGGGCCGTCGTGGGGCGGGGGGCGTTCTACTACGTCACCATCGCCGCCGTGATCGCGGTGGTCGTGCTGTCGGCCAACACCTCCTACGCGGGTTTCCCGCGCCTGTGCCGCCTGGTCGCCCTGGACGACTACCTGCCCCACGCCTTCACGCTGCTGGGCCGCCGCCTGGTCTACACGGCCGGCATCGTGTTCCTGACGGGCCTGGCCGGCCTGCTGCTGATCGCGTTCCGGGGCATCACCGACAAGCTGATCCCGCTGTTCGCGGTCGGCGCGTTCCTGGCCTTCACGCTCTCGCAGGCCGGCATGGTCCAGCACTGGCGCCGGAACGC
>JAFAZD010000200.1 GCA_019239955.1 Armatimonadota bacterium
GATGGAGACGCTGGGCGTACAGGTCTCGTTGCTCTCCGGCAGCCTGCCGGCAAAGGAAAAACGCGCCGCCCTCGCCGCCGTCGCGTCCGGAGAGACTCAGATCGCGGTCGGCACACACGCGCTCATCCAGGAGGACGTCGCATTCCACCGCCTGGGCCTCGCGGTCGTGGATGAGCAGCACCGGTTCGGCGTCATGCAGCGCGCCGCCCTGAAGCAGAAGGGGTTCGCGCCGGACGTGCTGGTGATGACGGCGACGCCGATCCCGCGCACCCTGACACTGACCGTCTACGGCGACCTAGACGTCAGCCTCATTGACCAGTTGCCGCCGGGGCGCAAGGCCATCAAGACGCACTGGAAGCGCGGCGTGGAGCGGGCGCAGGTCTACGAGGCGTTGCGGAAACTGCTCAATGAGGGCCGGCAGGCCTACGTCATTTGCAGCCTGATCGAAGAGAGCGAGAAGCTGCAGGCACGGGCGGCGACGGAACTGGCGGGGCACCTGCAGCAGCACGTCTTCCCGGAGTTCAAGATCGGCCTGCTGCACGGCCAGATGAAGGCGGCGGAGAAGGAGGAGACCATGACGCGGTTCCGCGACCGCGCCCTGCAGATGCTGGTCTCCACGACGGTGATCGAGGTCGGGGTGGACGTGCCCAACGCCTCGGTGATCGTGATCGAAGACGCCGACCGATTCGGCATGGCCCAGCTCCACCAGTTGCGGGGCCGGGTGGGGCGCGGCGACACCCAGTCGTACTGCCTGCTGATCGGTGACCCGAAGACCGACGACGGCGCGGCCCGCCTGCAGACGATGGCGCAGACCACGGACGGCTTTTTGATCGCCGAGGAGGACCTGAAGCTGCGCGGCCCCGGCGACTTTTACGGCACGCGCCAGTCGGGATTGCAGCCGCTGCCCTTCGTGGACATCCTGCGCGACGTGCCCGTCTTGAAGGAGGCCCGCGAGGAGGCTTTCGCGCTCTTGCAGGCCGACCCGAATTTGATGCAGCCGGAGCACGCCGCCCTGAAAGCCGCCGTCCGCGCCCAGTTCAAGCGCGCCGCCGGCCTGAGCGCGAGTTGATCGTTACGAGCCAGCGAATGAATTCGCCGCTGGTGGCCTGCGGCCGAGGCTCCGCCTTCGCGGAGACAAGATTGCCATTCTTCTGTCCGCGCAGGCGGACACTCGGCGCGAAGCGCCACCGAGCGACGAATTCATTCGCTGGCGCTGACATTGGCACAGGCCCTATGATCGCCGTCTACCCAGGCTCGTTCGACCCGGTCACGAGCGGCCATCTGGACATCATCGCCCGCGCGGCGGGCATGTTCGAGCGGCTGATCGTCCTGGTCGCGGCCAACTCGTCCAAGGCGCCGCTGTTCGCCGCCCCGGAGCGCGTCGAGATGCTCCGGGCCTGCTGCGCGCCGCTGCCCAACGTCTCGGTGGACACGCTGGAGCGCCGGCTGCTGGTGGATTACGCGACGGAGCGCGGCGCGCGGGCCATCGTCAAGGGCCTGCGGGCCGTGTCGGACTTTGAGTACGAGTTCCAGATGGCGCTGCTCAACCGCCGCCTGCAGCCGCAGGTGGAGACCGTGTTTCTGATGACCAGCGCCGAGCACTCCTACCTATCATCGAGCATCGTCAAGGAGATCGCCCGTCTCGGCGGCGACATCACGGGCCTCGTGCCGGACGCCGCCGTGCCGTTTTTGGAAGGCAAGTTCGCGCGGTAGGACCACAGTTGACCATCGAACCGAAGCCGCCGCCCTTGGGGAATGGGAGCCACGCATGGACATTTTGAAACTGCTCAACGAGATTGAGGCCATGGTCGAGAACACCAGGCACGTGATGGGCGTCACCCTCAACTTCGACCAGGACACCCTGCTGGACCTGCTGCACAAGGTCCGCGCCTCGCTGCCGGACGAGGTCAAGCGCGCCACCCGCGTGACCCTGGAGAGTGAACAGATCGTGGGCGGCGCGCGCGAGGCCGCCGAGCAGACCCTGGACGATGCCCACATCGAGGCCGAGCGGATCACCCGCGAGGCCCGCGCCTCCGCGGAGCGCACGGTGCGCGAGGCGGAGGCCCAGGCCGCCCGCGCCGCGCAGACCGCCGACGCCGAGGTCAAGCAGCGCCTGGCCGACTCCCGTCAGAAGGCCGACGCCATGCTCGACGACGCGACCAAGCAGTCCCAGCAGATGCTGGCCGAGGCGAAGGGCCACTCCCAGAAGATGGTGGCCGACGCCACGGCGCACTCCCAGAAGATGGTGGCCGACGCCACGGCGCAGTCGCAGAGGATGCTGGCCGAGGCCAACGCCGAGTCGCAGCGCCTGGTCAACCAGAGCGAGGTCATGCGCCTGGCGAGCGCGCAGGCCCGCGAGATTGTCGCCGCCGCCGAGGGCGAGGCGCACGAACTGCGGCACGGGGCCGACGAGTACGCGCATGGCGTGATGGTGGACCTGGAGCGGAACGTCACCGACATCCTCGCCACCATCCAGCGCGGGCGCACCAAACTGGACCAGCGCGTCACGGGCGCCCCCGGCGGCGGCACAACCAATGGGGCGGGCCGTGACTTGGCCGGCGCGCGCCGCTAGGCGCGTTGGCCGGGGCAACGGGGAAAGCCGTCCGGAACTGGTACAATAACACCATGTTACGCATAGACCTGGCGGAAGTCATCCGCACGCCCGGCATGCGGCAGGTCTACGAGATCAACGAGCCGCCGTATGAGGACGAGGATGTGGAGTACGTCTCCCCCGTCACGGGCCGCATCGCCGTCACCAACACGGGGACGATGCTGCTGGTGCGCGGGCCGATCCGTACCGTCATCGCCGAGCGGTGCAGCCGCTGTCTCGCCGACATCCGCGTCCCGATCCAGGCCGACCTGGAGGAAGACTTCGATCTGAAGGTGATCGAGGACCCGGCGCACCATGACAAGTCGGTGCAGGTGGTCGAGGAGGAGATCGGGCGCGTCTTCGACGGCAAGGTGCTGCAGATGGACGTCCTGATCCGGCAGGCGGCCCTGCTGGCCGCGCCCTTGCAGCCCCTGTGCCGCGAGTCCTGTCCGGGCATCCCCGTCCAGCCGTCGCCCGAAGACGAGGCCCGCGAGTTCCACAACTCGCCGTTCCGCGACCTGTCACGATACTTTGAGAAGAACCAAGACTAAGGAGCCTTTTTCGCCATGCCGTTGCCCAAGCGCCGTCATTCCAACCAGCGCACCCGCAAGCGCCGTACTCATTATAAGCTAACCGCCCCCAACGTCGTTCAGGGGTATTGCCCCGGCTGCCAGCGCCAGAACTCCCGCCTGGACCACCATGCCTGCCCGGACTGCGGCTATTACAATGGCAAGCAGGCCGTTGCCATCAAGGAAAGAGTCGCCGCTGCGGAAGAGTAATCCGGCCCCCGTATGAGAATTGCCGTGGATGCGATGGGCGGGGACTTCGCCCCCGCCGAAGTGGTCAAGGGTGCGCTCCTGGTGGCGCGTGAGGACGCCGCGACCGAGATCGTGCTGCTGGGTGACGAGGCGGTCGTCGGGGCCGCACTGGCCGCGCAGGGTGATCCCCCGCCCAACCTTGCCCTCCGCCACGCGCCGGAAGTCATCGCCATGGGCGAGCACCCGGCGCAGGCCATCCGCAAAAAGCGCAATTCCTCCCTGGTCCTCGCGGGAAGGATGGTCCGGTCCGGGGACGCCGACGCCACGTTCAGCGCCGGCAACACCGGCGCGGCGATGGCCGTCGGCTCGCTCGACATCGGGCGCGTCCCCGGCGTGGACCGCCCCGCCATCGCCGCCACCATGCCGACCCTGCGCGGCCGCGCCCTGCTGCTGGACGCGGGCGCGAACGTGGACTGCTCGGCCGAAAACATCCGGCAGTTCGCCATCCTCGGCGCGGTCTACGTCGAGAAGGCCTGGGGCGTCGCCGGCCCGCGCGTCGGCCTGCTCAACATCGGCGGCGAGGCCGGCAAGGGCAACGACCTGACCAAAGAGGCCTACGCCCTCCTGGACGGCGGCGTCCCCAACTTTGTCGGCAACGTCGAGGGCAAGGACATCTTCGAGCACGCCGCAGACGTGGTCGTCTGTGACGGCTTCGCCGGCAACGTCGTACTCAAGACCAGCGAGGGGACGGCGGAATTCATCGTCGCCCTGATGCAGCGCGAGATGGCCGCCGATTCTGATCTGTCGTCGGCCCGCGCCCATGTGATGGCGGTGCTGGGGCGCCTGCAGGACCGGATTGACTACGCCGAATACGGCGGCGCGCCGCTGCTCGGCATCAACGGGGTGAGCATCATCGGGCACGGGCGCTCCCAGGCGCGGGCCGTCGCCAGCGGCATCCGTGCCGCCCGCGCCGGCGCCGCCAGCGGCTACGTCGCCGCCATCCGGGGGGCCTTGTGAGCGCTTCCCCCCCCCCGCGCCGCGCCGGCATCCTGGGCGTCGGCTCCTATGCGCCGCCGCAGGTCGTCACCAACGACGACCTCGCCGGGCGCATGGACACGTCCGACGAGTGGATCCGCTCCCGCACCGGCATCCGCGCCCGCCGGCTCGCCGCCCCTGAAGTCGCCACCTCCGACCTCGCGCTGGCCGCCGCCGACAACGCCCTAGCCGACGCGGGCATGTCCCCGTCCGACCTGGACCTGATCATCGTCGCCACCGGCACGCCCGACTACCCCGGCTCCTTCCCATCCACCGCCGCCGTCGTGCAGGAGGCGCTGGGCGCGAAGCGGGCCGCCGCGTTCGACCTCGGTGCGGTCTGCGCCGGTTTTTCCTACGCCCTGCACGTCGGCGTGCAGATGGTCGGGACGGGGGCCAATCAGAACGTCCTCGTCGTGGGGGCCGAGACCTTTTCGCGCATCCTCAACTGGGAGGACCGCGCCACCGCCGTCCTGTTCGGCGACGGCGCGGGCGCGGCGGTCGTCGGCCCGGTCGCCGAGGGTGGCTATCTCGGCGGCATACTCGGCGCGGACGGCAGCGGCGGCCCGCTGCTGAACGTCGCCGCCGGCGGCTCGCGCCAGCCTTTGACCTGCGACGGCCTGGCGGCGCGCGCCAACACGGTCTACCAGAACGGCCGCGAGGTGTACAAGTTTGCCGTGAAAATCATGGGCGAAGCCGCCGCCCAGGCCGTTGAGTCCCTGGGCCTGAGCACGTCCGACGTGGACCTGTTCATCCCGCACCAGGCCAACATTCGCATCATTGAGAAGGCCGCCGAGCGCATGGGCCTGCCGATGGAGAAGGTCTTTGTCAATCTGGACCGGTATGGCAACACCAGCGCCGCCTCCATCCCGCTCGCCCTGGACGAGGCCGTGAAAGCGGGCCGCGTCAGGCGAGGCGACCTGGTCGTCCTGGTCGGCTTCGGCGCGGGCCTCACCTGGGGCGCGAACGTGATTCGCTGGAGCAAGGGGTAGGAATCCCCTCCGACTCTTTGAGGCTCGCCATCTCCCCGAAACGGGGGAGGAAAATCGGCAGGAAGTGGCGAGCCTCGGTGGGCTGGAGGGGGCCTTCAAACGCTATGCCTAAAATTGCCTATCTCTTTCCGGGGCAGGGTTCGCAGGCCGTCGGCATGGGGGCGGACCTGTGCGCCCACGCGGGCGTCGCCCGTGCCGCCTTCGACGAGGCCGATCAGTACCTGGGTACCAAACTGAGCACCCTCTGCTTTTACGGCCCGGAGGACTCGCTGCGCCAGACCGTCTACACCCAGCCGGCGCTCTACGTCACGTCGGTCGCGGCCCTGCGCGCCCTGCGCGAAGTCGGCGCACCGGGTCCGCAGGCCGTCGCCGGGCACAGCATCGGCGAGTACGCCGCCCTGCACGCGGCCGGCGCGTTCGACTACGCCACGGGCCTCAAGCTGGTCGAGCGACGCGCCCGCGAGATGCACCGCGCGACGCTGGCCCATCCCGGCGCGATGGCCGCCGTGCTCGGCCTTCCCGGCCCCGATGTCGCCGCCGCCTGCCGTGAGGCGGAGGAGGGCGGGGCCGGGGTCGTGGAT